>NZ_CP079863.1:4719922-5034584 GCF_025263485.1 Mycobacterium sp. SMC-2 | reverse complement strand
CCGCGCTCGCCGGCGCCCGAGAGCACCACCGCCCGCACCGCGTCGTCGTGCGCCCAGTCGGTGAGTGTGGCGCTCAGCGCCTCCACCATCTGCTGGTTCAGCGAGTTGATCGCCTTGGGGCGGTTGAGCGTGATCAGACCGACGTCGCCGTCGATTCGGGTCGAAACCTCATCGGATTCGTCGGTCACGCCTCAGCCTCCCATTGCCGGTCCGTCTCGACGAGAAATCTAGATCGTGACGACCGACGCGACACCCGCGGGTAAGGGTTATCTTTAACGCGACGACACCAGCAAAGGCTCCGAGCACAGCCACGTCGGCTGGGAACCCGGACGGCACGCTGATCGTTGAGATTGTGTTCGCACAGCTCGAAGCCAATAGAGAGGATCCGACGGTGCGGGAGACAAGCAACCCGGTATTTCGTACGCTGCCCAAGCAGCGGGGCGGATACGCGCAATTCGGCACGGGAGCGGCCCCCATGCAGGGCTACGGTGCCGACCCCTACGCGGCCCCCTATCAAGCTCCCTACCAGGAGACCAGGGCCGCGCGTCCGCTGACCATCGACGACGTCGTCACCAAGACCGGCATCACGCTGGCCGTGCTGGCGGTGTCCGCCGTGGTGTCCTACTTCCTGGTGGCGTCCAACCTCGCGCTGGCGATGCCGCTGACCATGATCGGCGCGCTCGGCGGCCTGGGGCTGGTGCTGGTCGCGACCTTCGGCCGCAAGCAGGACAGCCCGGCCATCGTGCTCAGCTACGCCGTCCTCGAGGGGCTCTTCCTGGGCGCGATCTCCTTCGTCTTCGCCAACTTCGCGGTCTCGCAAGCCAACGCGGGGTCGCTGATAGCGGAGGCGGTCCTGGGCACCTTCGGGGTGTTCTTCGGCATGCTCGTCGTCTACAAGACGGGGGCGATCCGGGTGACGCCCAAGTTCACCCGGATGCTGGTCGCCGCGCTGTTCGGCGTGCTGGCGCTGATGCTCGGCAATTTCGTGCTCGCGATGTTCCACGTCGGCGGCGGCACCGGCCTGGGCCTGCGCAGCGGCGGAACGATCGCGATCATCTTCTCGCTGGTGTGCATCGGGATCGCGGCGTTCAGCTTCCTGATCGACTTCGACGCGGCCGACCAGATGGTGCGCGCCGGGGCACCGGAAAAGGCGGCCTGGGGCATCGCCCTCGGCCTGACCGTGACCCTGGTCTGGCTCTACATCGAGATCCTGCGTCTGCTCAGTTACCTGCAGAACGACTAGTTGTGATGTCCAGGGACGTTGTCCTGTTTGGTATCGGTGAGCCTGTGTGACAGGTGAAGGCCTCCCGTTGTGAAGTGGAGCTGTCTAGGAACCGCTTCACAAACCAGGAGGCCTTCGTGTCCCACGCTAATGCTGCTTTGACCCCGCGTGCTCGGTTGAGGCTCGCTGAGCTGATCGTCGAGGGTGGCTGGACCTACGCCGAGGCCGCCAAGATGTTCATGGTCGCACCGCGAACTGCCAAGAAGTGGGCCGACCGCTTCCGCGCCGAAGGTGCGCTCGGGATGATTGACCGCAGCTCCCGGCCGCGGATCAGCCCCACCCGCACTGCGCCTGAGCTCGTGCGACAGATAGTCGGCGTGCGGTGGCGTCACCGGCTCGGGCCCGTGCAGATCGCCGGACGCTTGGGCATGCCGGCATCGACTGTGCACGCAGTGCTGACCCGTTGTCGGATCAACCGCCTGTCGGCCATCGATCGCGCTACCGGTGAGCCACTGCGCCGCTACGAGCACGCTCATCCCGGCGCGCTGATTCACGTCGATGTCACCAAGTTCGGCAACATTCCCGACGGCGGCGGCCACAAGTTCGTGAGCCGACAACAAAGTAAGCACAACGCGATACAGACGGCCCACCGCACCGGTAATCGCGGCGACTCCGCCAAGAATTGGCGTCCCAGGATCGGAACGGCATTCGTACACACCGTCATTGACGACCACTCCCGCATGGCCTACGCCGAGATTTGCACCAATGAGAAAGCTGCCACCGCGATCGGCGTGCTGCAGCGCGCGGTGGCCTGGTTCGCCGAGCGCGGCGTGACCGTTGAACGAGTGCTGTCCGACAACGGGTCTGCCTACAGGTCCAGCGCATGGCGCGACGCTTGCGCCGAACTGCGCATCACCCCTAAGCGGACCCGTCCCTACCGACCTCAGACCAACGGCAAGATTGAGCGATTCCACCGCACCCTCGCCGACGGCTGGGCCTACGCCCAGCTCTACGAGTCAACCGAACAGCGCGACACCGCACTGCCCGGCTGGCTGCATTTCTACAATCATCACCGAGCCCACTCCGCCATCGGAGGCCAGCCACCCGTGACACGACTGACCAACCTCCCTGGACATCACAACTAGTCCTCGTCAACGAAAAGACCGGCACGCCGATCGGCGTGCCGGTCTTTTCGTGCCGCCGAGGGTGCGCTGACGGCGGGCCCGCGGGCGACGGTGCTCGGTCAGCTCAGCCGCTCGATGATCATCGCCATACCCTGCCCGCCGCCGACGCACATGGTCTCCAGGCCGAACGTCTTGTCGTGTGTCTGCAGGTTGTTGATCAACGTGGTCGCGATCCGCGCGCCGGTCATGCCGAACGGGTGGCCCAGCGCGATCGCCCCGCCGGACACGTTCAGCTTGTCCTCGTCCATGCCCAGCTCGCGCGCCGAACCGAGCACCTGAACCGCGAAGGCCTCGTTGATCTCGTAGAGGTCGATGTCGTTGATCGACATCTTCGCCCGCGCCAGCGCCTTCTTGCACGCCTCGATCGGGCCCAGGCCCATGATCTCCGGGGAGAGGCCGCTGACCCCGGTGGACACGATGCGCGCCAGCGGGGTCAGGCCCAGTTCCTTGGCCTTGGTGTCGCTGGTGATCACCAGCGCGGCGGCACCGTCGTTCAGCGGGCAGGCGTTGCCGGCGGTGACGGTGCCGTTGGGCCGGAACACCGGCTTGAGCTCGGAGACCTTTTCGTAGGTGGTGCCCGGCCGGGGTCCGTCGTCGGTGCTCACGGTGCTGCCGTCCGGCAGGGTCACCGGGGAGATCTCGCGCTCGAAGAACCCGCTCTTGATCGCCTCCTCGGCCCGGTTCTGGCTGCGCACCCCCCAGCGGTCCTGGTCTTCCCTGCTGATGCCGGTCAGGATGGCCACGTTCTCGGCGGTCTGCCCCATCGCGATGTAGACGTCGGGCAGCTTGCCGTCGGCGCGGGGATCGTGCCACTCGTCGGCGCCCGCGGCCGCGGCCTGCGAACGCTCCTGGGCCTCGTCGAACAGGGGGTTCTTGGTGTCGGGCAACGAGTCGGAGTTGCCCTTGCCGAACCGGGACACGGTCTCCACACCCGCGGAGATGAACGCGTCACCCTCGCCCGCCTTGATGGCGTGGAAGGCCATCCGGGTGGTCTGCAGCGACGACGAGCAGTACCGGTTCACCGTGGTGCCCGGCAGGAAGTCGTAGCCGAGCTCGACGGCGACCACGCGCGCCATGTTGAAGCCGGACTCGCCGCCCGGCAGGCCGCAGCCCAGGATGAGGTCGTCGATCTGGTGCGGGTTGAGCGCGGGCACCTTGTCCAGCGCCGCGCGCACCATCTGGGCGGCCAGGTCGTCGGGCCGAATGGAGACCAGCGACCCCTTCATCGCGCGGCCGATCGGCGAGCGGGCGGCAGAGACAATGACGGCTTCAGGCATGACGGTTCCCTTCATCCGGGCGAGCTCGCTTTAAAGACCGGGTGGTGACTCCACGCCGACGGGCTAGGACAAATCTAGTCGTTGCCGACCGGCGGGCACGAAGACGGGGCGGGTCGCGGTCCCGGGCGCCGCCACAGCCGCGACATCACGCTGGTTCGGGTGTGGCGCTGACCGAGCACCGGCGCGGTCGTCGATGCCGCCAACTCCAGCGGCGGCAGGTCGACCTCCTCGCCCAGCGCTTCGCACAGCGCGCGCAGCAGCGCGTCCGCGGCGATCGCGTATGCCGGGGCGGACGGGTGGTAGCCGTCCGGGGAGAACATCACGTGGGGCGTGGACCGGAACTGCGGTGTCAGCAGCTGCGCCAGCGGTACCGGCATGCCGCCGGCGGCCCGAACCGACGCGGCTTGGGCGCGCGCAAGTTGCGAACAACGCTCGTGTGCGAGCGAGCGGAGCGGCTGCGGGATGGCGGTGATGACGCCCAGATCCGGGCAGGTGCCGGCGATCACCACCGCGCCGCGGGCCCGCAGTTTGCGAACGCTCATCCCGAGGCGCTGCGCCGACTGGCTGACGCCGTTGAGGGCAGTCACGTCGTTGGCGCCGACCATGATCACCGCCGCATCCGGCGGCGGTCCGGCCACGAACATCGCGTCGACCTGACCGCAAACGCCCTTCGACGTCGCGCCGACGATGGCCTTTGTGCTCAGCCGGATCCGCTGGCCGGTCTGCTCGGCGAGGCCCCGCGCGATCCGCACCCCCGGCACTTCCTCGGCGCTCATGCAGCCGTAACCGGCGGCGGTCGAGTCGCCGAAGATCATCAGGCTCAGATCGAACGGCACACCGCGGCGCCACCGTTCCACCGGCCCGCCGCCGCGGCTGTACACGCCGTCGGCGCGCGGCGGGATGTCCCATGATTTCGGAATGACGGTGCGCGCGTGCGTCGCCTGGCCGACAAGCAGGTTGCGCGCCCCCAGATAGGCGGTTCCCGTGGAGGCGAGTGCGCCCGCTGTGGCCAGGGCGATCGCCGAACGGCGGGGCACCCGCATGGTCACGGAACCATTTTAGATCGGCTCGGATGTTTGCGGGGTCGGCTGACGAACAATCCGATCACGGCGCAAATCGATTTGGTATCGAATCAGACTATTCAAACGTTGCTCTAAGTGTTGCCTGTCAAGCTAATTCCGGGGAGTTGGCTGAGCGGCTTGAGCAAAGGGCTGAACCGGACGCCTAGCCGCCTCGTCACATGCTGTATCGCACTACAAAGGCGTAGGAAGTGTTGAGCATGAGCGCACCCGGCAAGGTATCCGGCTCGCCCCGGAATGCCATCCGGCCAGACCAAGTCCTGAGGGCCCGTCGCGCCGAGACGCGCAAGTTCGCGATGAGCGATGGCGCGCCGGTCGAGGTTCTCGAATCCGGGCCCAGCGTTGCTGCGCGGGTGGCCAACCTGACCTCGCGGGTGACGATCCGGCCGGTTCTGTCCGTCGGCAGCCACGTCCCCAACTTCCCCTGGCCCTGGGGCCTGATCGACCTGGCAGCCCGGGTGGTGCTCCCGGTGACGGCCACCGTCCGCGAGACGGTGAGGTTGCCCAACGCCTCGGCGCAGCTGGTGCGCGCGCCCGGCGTGCTGCCCGCCGACGGCACCCGCCGGGTGGTCGTCTACTTCCACGGTGGGGCGTTCCTGACGTGCGGGGCGAACTCGCACGGCCGGCTGGTGGAGGCGCTGTCGAAGTTTGCTGATTCGCCGATCCTGGTGGTCAACTACCGCCTGCTGCCCAAGCACTCGATCGGGATGGCTCTCGACGATTGCCATGACGGATACCAGTGGCTGCGGCTGCGCGGATACCCGCCGGAGCAGATCGTGCTGGCCGGCGACTCCGCGGGCGGCTACCTGGCGCTGGCGCTGGCGCAACGCCTCCAAGAGGAAGGCGAGGAACCGGCGGCGCTGGTAGCGATCTCGCCGCTGCTGCAGCTGGCAAAGGAATACAAGCAGGCACATCCCAACATCAACACCGACGCGATGTTCTCGTCCCGGGCGTTCGACGCGCTGGCCGAGCTGGTTGCTAGCGCGGCCGAGAAACGCAAAGTCGCGGGCGAGCCCGAGGAGATCTACGAGCCGTTGGAGCACATCAAGCCGGGCCTGCCGCGGACGCTGATCCACGTCTCGGGATCCGAGGTGTTGCTGCACGACGCACGGCTGGCGGCGAGCCGGTTGGCCGCGGTCGGCGTGCCGGCCGAGGTGCGGGTCTGGCCCGGGCAGATTCACGACTTCCAGCTCGCCGCGCCGATGGTGCCGGAGGCGGTTCGCTCGCTGCGCCAGATCGGCGAATACATCCGCGAGGCCACCGGGTAGCGCAACCGCTGCCGTCCGCCAAAGGGAAGCACATCGTGCAGCCCCGGAAGCTGCCTGACACGATGAACGCATGCGGATCGCCCAGCACATCAGTGAACTCATCGGCGGCACGCCGCTGGTTCGCCTGAATTCCGTCGTTCCCGACGGCGCCGGCACTGTGGCGGCCAAGGTCGAGTACCTCAACCCCGGCGGCAGCTCGAAGGACCGGATCGCGGTGCGGATGATCGACGCCGCCGAGGCGGCCGGGCTCCTCAAGCCCGGCGGCACCATCGTCGAGCCGACGTCCGGCAACACCGGCGTCGGCCTGGCGCTGGTGGCCCAGCAGCGTGGCTACAAATGCGTGTTCGTCTGCCCCGACAAGGTCGGCGAGGACAAACGCAACGTGCTGCTCGCCTACGGCGCCGAGGTGGTGGTCTGCCCGACGGCGGTGCCGCCGGAGCACCCGGACAGCTACTACAGCGTCTCCGACCGGCTGACCCGGGAGATCGACGGCGCCTGGAAGCCCGATCAGTACGCCAACCCGGAAGGCCCGGCCAGTCACTACGCCACCACCGGCCCGGAGATCTGGGCCGACACCGACGGCAAGGTCACGCACTTCGTCGCCGGCATCGGCACCGGCGGCACGATCACCGGCGCGGGCCGCTACCTCAAAGAGGTGTCGCGCGGTGCGGTGCGGATCATCGGCGCCGACCCCGAGGGCTCGGTGTATTCCGGGGGAACCGGGCGGCCCTACCTGGTCGAGGGTGTCGGCGAGGATTTCTGGCCTGCCGCGTACGACCGCACGGTGCCCGACGAGATCATCGCGGTGTCCGACTCGGACTCCTTCAACATGACCAGGCGGCTGGCCCGCGAGGAGGCGATGCTCGTCGGCGGGTCGTGCGGGATGGCGGTGGTGGCCGCGCTGAAGGTGGCGGAGGAGGCCGGACCCGACGCGCTCGTCGTGGTCTTGCTGCCCGACGGCGGGCGCGGCTACCTGGCGAAGATCTTCAACGACGCCTGGATGTCTTCCTACGGGTTCCTGCGCAGCCGTCTCGACGGGTCGACCGAACAGGCCAGGGTGGGTGACGTGCTGCGGCGCAAGTCGGGCGAACTGCCCGACCTGGTGCACACCCATCCGTCCGAGACGGTCCGCGACGCCATCGGCATCCTGCGCGAGTACGGGGTTTCCCAGATGCCCGTGGTCGGGGCCGAGCCGCCGGTGATGGCCGGCGAGGTGGCCGGCAGCGTCTCCGAGCGCGAGCTGCTGTCGGCCGTCTTCGAGGGCCGGGCGAAGCTGGCCGACGCGGTGTCACTGCACATGAGCCCGCCGCTGCCGATGATCGGCGCGGGAGAGTTGGTCAGCGCGGCCGGCAAGGCGCTGCGCGACTGGGATGCGTTGATGGTGGTCGAGGAGGGCAAACCGGTTGGGGTCATCACCCGGTATGACCTGCTGGGCTTCCTCTCGGAGGGGCCGCGACGACGCTAGCGGGGAGGCGGTTCGGCGTGCGCCGCGTTCTCGCCCGGCCGCTGCGCGCTCAGGTACTGTAATGCCGCCTGGTTCAGCTGGTCCGCAGTGGAAGGGTTGCTCATGACGGATCAACCGCCGCCCGGCGGCGCCTACCCGCCACCTCCCTCGTCGCCCGGGTCACCCGGTGGGCAGGAGACCCCGTCCGCTCCGCCGCCACCGCCCGGCGGTTCCTACCCGCCGCCGCCCCCGCCCGGCGGCTCCTACCCGCCGCCCCCGCCGTCCTCCGGTGGGTACGCGCCGCCACCTCCCGGACCGGCGATCCGCACGTTGCCGACGGAGTCCTACACGCCGTGGCTCACCCGGTTCGTGGCGTTCATCATCGACATCCTCCCGTACGCGGTCGTGCACGGTATCGGCACCGGGATCCTGGTCGCCACGCAGCAGACGGCGTGCGTTACCGACGTCACGCAGTACGCCGTCAACCAATACTGCGCGACGCAGAACTCGACCATCGGCATGGCCGCGCAGTGGTTGGCGTCGCTGGTGGGGCTGTTCTACCTGATTTGGAACTACGGCTACCGCCAGGGCACCACGGGGTCGAGCGTCGGCAAGTCGGTGATGAAGTTCAAGGTGGTCAGCGAGGTCACCGGCCAGCCCATCGGGTTCGGAATGTCCGTCGTGCGTTCCCTCGCGCACTTCGTCGACGCGATCATCTGCTTCATCGGTTTCCTTTTCCCGCTGTGGGATTCGAAGCGACAAACGCTGGCCGACAAGATCATGACGACGGTCTGCCTGCCGCTCGACGGAACCGAGCCACAGCCGGGCTGGTCCGGGTGACCGAGGTGGCCGTCGCCTAGGCTGATCGTCGATGAGCGCCGACCGCACCGGACACTTCACCGGACTCGCCACCAAAGCGATTCACGCCGGCTACCGGCCGGACCCGGCGACCGGGGCGGTCAACGCCCCGATCTACGCCAGCAGCACGTTCGCCCAAGACGGCGTCGGCGCGCTGCGCGGCGGGTTCGAATACGCGCGCACCGGAAACCCGACGCGCTCGGCGCTGGAGGCCTCGCTCGCGGCCGTCGAAGAGGGCGGCTACGGGCGGGCGTTCGGGTCGGGCATGGCCGCCGCCGACTGCGCCCTGCGGGCGATGCTGCGGCCCGGCGACCACGTGATCATCCCCACTGACGCCTACGGTGGCACCTTCCGGCTGATCGACAAGGTGTTCACGCGGTGGGGCGTGCACTACACGCCGGTGGCGCTGTCAGACCTGGACGCCGTCCGCGCTGCGATCACGCCGCACACCCGCCTGATCTGGGTGGAAACACCGACCAACCCGCTGCTGTCCATCGCCGACATCGCGGCCCTCGCCGAACTGGGCAAACAAACGTCGCTAAAGGTGTTGGTGGACAACACGTTTGCCTCGCCGGCGCTGCAGCAGCCGCTGACGCTTGGCGCCGATGTGGTGCTGCATTCGACCACGAAATACATCGGTGGCCACTCCGACGTGGTGGGCGGCGCGTTGATCACCAACGACGCGGAGCTGGACGGGGCGTTCGCGTTCCTGCAGAACGGCGCCGGCGCGGTGCCCGGCCCGTTCGACGCCTACCTGACCATGCGCGGGCTGAAGACCCTGGTGCTGCGGATGCAGCGACACAGCGAAAACGCTTGGGCCGTCGCGCAATTCCTCGCCGGGCACCCGGCTGTGAGCACCGTGCTGTACCCCGGCCTGCCGAGTCACCCCGGGCACGAGGTCGCCGCGCGGCAGATGCGCGGGTTCGGCGGCATGGTGTCGGTGCGCATGCGGGGCGGCAGGCAAGCCGCCCGGGATCTGTGCGGCGGCACCGAGGTGTTCATCCTGGCCGAATCGCTCGGCGGCGTCGAGTCGCTGATCGAGTACCCGAGCGCCATGACGCACGCGTCGACGGCCGGTTCGCAACTGGAAGTGCCCGACGACCTGGTGCGGCTGTCGGTCGGCATCGAAGACGTCGCCGACCTGCTGGCCGACCTCGACCAGGCGCTCGGCTAGTACGCCGGGCAGGCTAGGAGTGGTAGGGCTCCGCGCTGACCAGCGTGACCTCGACGGTGTTGCCGTTGGGCACGACATAGCTGCGGGTCTCGCCGACCTTGGCGTCGATCAGGGCGCCGCCCAGCGGTGAGTTGGGCGAATACACCTCGAGCTTGCCGTCGTTGACGCCCTCCTGGCGGGTGGCGATCAAGAACGTCTCGGTGTCCGACTTGTCGCCGTTGTAGTAGACCTTCACCACCGAGCCGGGCAATGCGACGCCGGACTGCTTGGGCGCTTCGCCGACCTTGGCATTGTTGAGCAGGTCCTGCAGCTGACGAATGCGGGCCTCCTGCTGGCCCTGCTCTTCGCGGGCGGCGTGGTATCCGCCGTTCTCGCGCAGATCGCCTTCTTCACGGCGGTCGTTGATTTCCGCGGCGATGACCGGACGGTTCGCGATCAACTGATCGAGCTCCGCCTTCAGCCGGTCATGTGACTCCTGGGTCAGCCACGTCACCGAAGTGTCCGTCATCTCGTCGTGCTCCTCGTGTTGTTGTTCCGCGTAACCGCGTAAGCCTGTTAAACCCCACCGCCGGGAGTATCCGGGTTCTCTCCCCGTGTGCCGCCGATCCGTTCTGCTCACGGCCTTAATGCAGCAATACACGGTCCCATCAGGAACCGTGCATTCACCCATGTTACCACCGCGCAAACAATTGATGACCCCAAATTCGCAGTTCGGATGTTGTCACGACGGCCGCAGATAGGCGGGCACGTCGGTGCCGCACCCGTAGATGTCGGCCATGACCGGCGGTTTGCTGGACTTCACCGTGGTGGTCAGCTGCACCGTGGCCGCCGCGGACGGTCCGACCAGCACCTCCCGCCTGCCCGTCTCGCTGCCGTCCCTGGCCCGGACCCGCACGATGCAGTCCACCGGCCGTGACGGGTCGGATCGCGTCACGCTGATCGTTACCGACGCCGTCTCGTCGTCGAGCACCCGATAGCCGGAAAGCGTCCCGCTCACGGCGCTGGTGCCCAGCCGCTGGTAGCCGACGACGGCGATCACCAGGCCCGCCGCCGCCACCAGCGCACCCAGGCCGATGACCACCCAGCGCCGCGGCACCCGCGGGCGCCCGGTCCGCCCGTAGCGGGCCCGCGGCGGGGAAGGGAAAGTCTCGGTCATGCCTGGGTATGCCTGAACGGTCGGCTGCCGGACACCGGCCGGCAGCATGCAACGATCTGAAGAACTGGAATTATAGGTTCGTAACCCGCGACCAGTGAACCGACAAGGGGGCACGTGAGCGAACTGCGGTTGATGGCGGTGCACGCCCACCCCGACGACGAGTCCAGCAAGGGCGCGGCCACCCTCGCCCGCTACGCCGACGAGGGCCACCGGGTGCTGGTGGTGACGCTGACCGGCGGCGAGCGCGGCGAAATTCTCAACCCGGCGATGGATCTGCCGGAGGTGCACGGCCACATCGCCGAGATCCGCCGCGACGAGATGGCGAAGGCCGCCGAGATCCTCGGTGTCGAGCACACTTGGCTGGGCTTCGTCGACTCCGGGCTGCCCCAAGGGGACCCGCCGCCCCCGTTGCCCGAAGGGTGCTTCGCGCTGGTGCCGCTGGAGGAGTCGGTCGAGTCCCTGGTGCGCGTGGTCCGCGAGTTTCGCCCCCACGTGATCACCACGTACGACGAGAACGGCGGCTACCCGCATCCGGATCACATTCGCTGTCACCAGGTTTCGGTCGGCGCCTTCGAGGCCGCCGGAGACTATCGGCGGTTCCCGGACGCGGGCGAGCCGTGGACGGTGTCCAAGCTCTACTACATCCACGGTTTCCTGCGGGCTCGGATGCAGTTGCTGCACGACGAGGCTCTCAAACACGGTCACGAACCGCCGTTCAAGAAGTGGCTCGAGCATTGGGACGCTTCGCACGATCCGTTCGAGTCCCGGGTGACGACGCGCGTCGAGTGCTCGGCGTATTTCAGCCAACGCGACGACGCGCTGCGGGCGCATACCACCCAGATCGACCCGGACCACGATTTCTTCGCCGCCCCCATCGAATGGCAGCAGCGGCTGTGGCCGACGGAGGAGTTCGAGCTGGCGCGTTCGCGGGTCCCCGTCCGGCTTCCCGAGGAGGACCTGTTCGTCGGAATCGAGGGTGACGGGTGAACCACCTCTATCTGATGGCGAGTGCGTTGGCCGACGGCACGCCGCAGCACACCGGGCCCGACTTCGGCAAGGCCAGCCCGATCGCGCTGCTGATCGTCGTGCTGCTGTTGATCGCCACGCTGTTGCTGCTGCGATCGATGAACCGGCAGCTGAAGAAGGTGCCCGAGTCGTTCGACCCCAAGCACCCCGAGCCCGATCAGGCCGCCGACGAGGGCACCGACGCGGTCGACGAGGCCGACGGAAACTCGCCGGGCCAGGGGAACGGACCGCAGCGGCCACCGGGACCCGGCGATGAGCCCGGCTGACGCTGCCACGACGAACACCCTCGGGCTGGCCACCAGCCCGTACTTGCGCCAGCACGCCGACAACCCGGTGCACTGGCAGCAGTGGGGCCCGCAGGCGCTGGCGGCCGCGGCACAGCGCGACGTACCGATCCTGCTGTCCATCGGCTACGCCGCCTGCCACTGGTGCCACGTCATGGCCCACGAATCGTTCGAGGACGACGAGGTGGCCGCCGCCATGAACGCCGGGTTCGTCTGCGTCAAGGTCGACCGGGAGGAACGCCCGGACCTCGACGCCGTCTACATGAACGCCACGGTCGCGCTGACCGGACACGGCGGCTGGCCGATGACGTGTTTCCTGACGCCCGACGGCCGGCCCTTCTTCTGCGGTACCTACTACCCGAAAGACGGTTTCCTCCAACTACTTTCGGCGGTGTCCGCCACCTGGCGGCAGCGCCGCGGCGAGGTGGAGGAGGCGTCGGATGCCATCGCGGGCGAGCTGCGCGCGATGTCGGCCGGGCTGCCTGGCGGGGGGCCGGACGTCGCGCCGGCGCTGTGTGACCGCGCGGTCGCCGCGGTGCTCGACGACGCGGACACGGTGCACGGCGGCTTCGGCGGCGCCCCCAAATTCCCGCCGTCGGCGATTCTGGAGGCGCTGCTGCGCAACTACGAGCGCACCGGGTCGGCGGCGGCGCTTCAGGGGGTCGCGCGCACCGGCAGCGCGATGGCCCGCGGCGGCATCTACGACCAGCTCGCCGGCGGGTTTGCCCGCTACAGCGTCGACAACGCTTGGGTGGTACCGCATTTCGAGAAGATGCTGTACGACAATGCGTTGCTGCTGCGCGCCTACGCGCACTGGGCCCGCCGGACCGGGGATGAGTTCGCGCGGCGAATCGCCGCGCAGACCGCGCGTTTTCTGCTCGACGATCTGGCCGACGGCGCCATGTTCACCTCGTCGCTGGACGCCGACGCCGACGGCCGCGAGGGTTCGACCTACGTCTGGACGCCCGAGCAGCTCACCGAGGTGCTGGGCCCCGACGACGGCGCTTGGGCCGCAACCGTTTTCGCGGTCACCGCGAGCGGGACATTCGAACACGGGACCTCGGTGCTGCAACTGCCGGCCGACCCCGACGACCCGCAACGATTCGAGCGGGTCCGGGCCGCCCTGCTTGCCGCCCGGCTCACCCGTACCCAGCCCGGGCGCGACGACAAGGTCGTCACGTCCTGGAACGGCCTGGCGATCACCGCGCTGGCCGAGGCCGGCGTGGCCATGGACGCGCCCGAGCTGGCAAAAGCCGCGCGGGACTGCGCGGCCGCGCTGCTGGGCTCGCACCTCGTCGACGGGCGGCTGCGGCGCGCCAGCCTGGGCGGGGTGGTCGGCGACAGCGCCGCCATCCTCGAGGACCACGCGATGCTGGCCACCGGCCTGCTCGCGCTCTATCAGCTGGACGCCGACGACCGGTGGCTGACGGCGGCAACCGACCTGCTCGACACCGCGTTGCGGCACTTCGCCGACGCGCGGCGGCCCGGTCGCTGGTTCGACACCGCCGATGACGCCGAGGCGTTGATGCTGCGGCCAGCCGACCCGCTGGACGGGGCGACCCCGTCGGGCGCATCGTCCATCACCGAGGCGCTGCTGACCGCGGCGCACCTGGTCGACGGTGATCGCGCGGAGCGGTACCTGCGGGCGGCGTCCGACGCGCTGCGCGAGCACTCGCTGCTGCTGGAGCGCGCGCCGCGGTCGGCCGGCCACTGGCTGGCCGTGGCGGAGGCCGCGGTTCGCGGACCGCTGCAGATCGCGGTCGCCTGCGATCCGTCGCGGTCGCCGCTGTTGGCCGCTGCGCGACGGCTGGCACCCGGCGGGGCGATCGTCGTGGGCGGGGCAAAAGACTCGTCGGCGCTGCTGGCCGGCCGGGACCGGGTGGCCGGCGCCGACGCCGCTTACGTGTGCCGCGGCCGGGTATGCGACTTGCCGGTCGCCACCGCCGAAGACCTCGCGGAGGCGTTGGCGGCGCCACGGTAGCGTGACGTTTCATGCCGAGCGCTGAACACATCACCGACACGGTCAACCGTTACATCGAACTGGTCGCCAAGGGCGGCTCCGACGAGTTGGTCGAGCTGTACGCCGATGACGCCACCGTCGAGGATCCCGTCGGCGGTGAGGTGCACATCGGCCGCCAGGCGATCCACCGCTTCTACTCGGCGCTCGACAATGGGCAGCGCGAATGCGAGCTGGTGACGCTGCGGGTCGCCGGCAACGAGGCGGCCTTCCATTTCCGCCTCACGATCGTCGCGGGGGAACACCGGATGGTGATCGAGCCGATCGACGTGATGGCGTTCGACGAGGACGGCAAGGTCGCCCACATGAAGGCCTACTGGTCAGCGGCCGACGTCACGCACTCCTAGCCGCTCAGTGCACCAGCCACGCCTGGTCACCGACGTAGAACACCGCGAACCACATCGCGATGTAGTGCAGGATCGCCGCGACCGCGGTGAACGCGTGGAAAAACTCGTGATAGCCGAACGTCCTGGGCCACGGGTCGGGCCAACGGAGCCCGTAGAAAATCCCGCCGGCGCTGTAGAGCACGCCGCCGACGGCTAGCAGCACCATTGCGGCCACGCCGGCCTTGTGCAGGATGGTCGGGCAGTACCACACGGCCACCCACCCCAGCAGCAGGTATAGCGGCACACCCAGCCAGCGCGGGGCCGACGGCCAGCACACCTTCAGCAGGATGCCCGCCAACGCGCCGCCCCACACGATCCACAGCACCTCCACGCCGGTCTGCTGTGGCATGGCCAGGCGCGCGAACGGCGTGTAGCTGCCGGCGATGAACACGAAGATCATCGAGTGATCGAGCCGCTTCATGCGATTTCGCGCCGCCTCCGACGCCCACTGCACCCGGTGATAGGTGGCGCTGACGGCGAACATCGCCACCGTGGCCGCCGCATAGACCAGCGTTGAATGACCGGCGCGCGGCGAGGAGGCCGCCCACGACACCGACACCAGCGTCGCGCCGGTGATGATCGCCAGCCACGCGGAGATGAAGTGGATCCAGCCGCGCATGCGCGGCTTGGCCAGCGCATGGGCGGTCCCCTCGACAAGCTGTTCGACGGTGTTGCCGGGGGTGATGGCCTCGGAATTGGCGGACGTGCTCGTCTGGCTGCTCATGTCTCCTGTGGCCTCGTCTTGCAGGTCGGGGAATTGCCAGTGGCTGCTTCACACCAACATTAATCGGGAACCGTCACGGCATGGTCTCCGTTCGCGGTGACATCGCCGGAATCGCAGGGGGCATTTGGTGTAACTCACAGTAGGCTGAATCTCCGTGGAAATTATCCCGCCGCGTCTCAAAGAGCCGCTGTATCGCGTCTACGAGCTGCGGCTGCGGCAGGGCCTGGCCTCCTCCAAATCCCATCTGCCCCGCCACATCGCCGTCCTGTGCGACGGCAACCGGCGCTGGGCGCGCGACGCCGGCTACACCGACGTCAGCTACGGCTACCGCATGGGTGCGCTGAAGATCGCCGAGATGCTGCGCTGGTGCCAGGAAGCCGGCATCGAAATGACCACGGTGTACCTGCTGTCCACCGAGAATCTGCAACGCGACCCCGACGAGCTGGCCGGACTCATCGAGATCATCACCGATGTCGTCGAAGAGATCTGCGCGCCGGCCAACCGCTGGAGTGTGCGCACCGTCGGCGATCTCGAACTGCTCGGCGAGGAGCCGGCCCGGCGGCTGCGCGGCGCGGTGGAGTCGACGCCCGTCGTGGCGCCGTTCCACGTCAACGTCGCCGTGGGTTACGGCGGCCGCCGCGAGATCGTCGACGCGGTGCGGGCGTTGCTGAGCAAGGAGCTCGCCAACGGCGCGTCCGCCGAGGAGCTCATCGACGCGGTCACCGTCGACGCCATCTCCGAAAACCTTTACACCTCTGGGCAACCCGATCCCGACCTGGTCATCCGCACGTCGGGCGAGCAACGCCTGTCGGGTTTCCTGCTGTGGCAGAGCGCGTATTCGGAGATGTGGTTCACGGAGGCGCACTGGCCCGCGTTCCGCCGGGTCGATTTCCTACGCGCGCTGCGTGACTACAGCCAGCGGCACCGCAGGTACGGCAAGTAGCGGCGCGGCGTAGCCGGGCGCTGGGGCTACCTCCCGCTTGCGGGGGACGGGTCGGCACGAAGCGGGGAAGTGACAAACTAGGTGCATGGCTGCGCTGTCGGCGGTGGTGTTCACGCTGAGCGGGTGGCTCGGGTTGTACCTGCTGGCCCGCGATCCGCGGAAGCCGGTGCTGGTGCTGGCGGCGATCGGGCTGTGCGGCTTCGCCTTCGTGGTGGGGCTGGATGCCGTGCGGACCGCCAGCCCCGCGTACGCGCAGCTGCTCAGTCGCGTTGAGATCTACCTGGTGACCATCCCCGGCATCGCGTGGTTCGCGGTGCTCCTCGAACTGTCCCGGCCCGGCGACGGCTCCAGGGCGCGCACCCGCGAGGTGTTGCTGGTGGCGGGGGTCGCGGCGCTGACTCTGTTCGGGGCGATGCTGGCCGGCAGCGTCGATGGGCCGCTGCGGGCGGGCCACTGGGTGATGTTCGCAGTGATCTCGGTATCTACCTTCGGCGCGATGGCCGTGGCGTTGCGGCAGCCGCGCCGGCCGCGGTCGGCCGTCGGGCTCGCCGTCGTCGCCACCCTGTTCTTCGCGCTGGGCAATGCCATCCTGATCATTCCGCTGGGCCTGGTGCCCAGCTGGGTGGCGCTCGCGTCGACGAGTCTCGACGTCCTCTCGCTCGGCATCGCCGTCGCACTGTGGGACGCGTTCGACGAGGGCCAGGCATTGCGCGCCGACATGCTCCGCTCGTTCGCCGGTTCGGTGGTGGTGGCGGTGTTGTTCGGCGGCCAGGCGTTGATCGGGCTGGCGCTGACCCGCGATGACGTCGCCGCGCAGACCGCGCTAACCGTGCTGCTGTTCACCAGCCTGGCTGTCGCGATCGCCGTGCAGGTGCTCGCGGATCCGCTGGCCGGGGTGCTCGACCGGCTGGCATTCTCGAAATCGCCTGCGCTGCGGGAGGATCGGGCGGCGCTGCGGAACACCGGCGCGGCGCTGCCGTTGCGGTCGGTGGACCCGCTTGGCCACGTCGACGACGTCACGTTCACCAGGCTCACCCGCCGCGCCCTGGGGCACTACGCCGACCTGAGCAAACTGGTCGCCAGCCCGTTGACCGCCCTGCCCGTCATCGACGAGCGGCTCGCCGCCCGGGGCGCACCCGACCACCCGCTGGAGCGGGCCAACGAACTCAAGGCGGTTCTCGCCGAAGCCATCGGGCGGCTCAAACCCCGCGACGCCGGCGATTTCGGCACCACCGAGCAATGGCGCCACTACAACTCGCTGTATTTCCCCTACGTTGTCGGCGTGCGCGCCTACGCGCAGAACGCCACCGCCGCCGGATTGGATCCGACCGCCCGCCGGGCCTGGCAGTGGTTGGTCACCGAGGTGCCGCAGCGCTCGCTGCACAACTGGCAGAACGCCGCCGCCCGGCTGATCGCCGCCGATCTGCGCGGGCGGGTCCCGGTGGCCCAGCGACTAGCCCGGAATCTGTGACTGCTGGGACGCCTGAACACCAGACTGGCGTCTGTCGAATAACAATCGAGATTCGGACCCGCAAACGGGAATAGCCGAGCGAACCCGCTGGTCTTTTTATCCGTGGCAGTGGTTGGCAGTGCCACGAGTCGATATGGCAGTGCGCCGGAGGCACGCTGATGTTCGACCCAATTCGCCGACGCGAGGAGTAATCACATGACGTATGCATCTGGCGCATCCGGTCTGGCAACCCGACCCCTGTACGACGCGACCGACTCGCTGTTGCGGTTCGCCATGCGCGCCGACGCCACGTTGACGGGCCTGTGCGGTTTGGCCATCGCCGTTTTCGCCGACCCGCTTGCGTCGCTGACGGGCCTGACGTCGCTGCAGGAGTACGGCCTCGGCGCCTTCTTCGTGCTCGGCGGATTGGTCGTGTTCCTTCTAGCGGCGGCGCCGAACCTGCGCCGCGTGGGAACCGGTGTCGTCGTGGCCAATGTGGTCTTCACGCTGGGCGCGATCGTGGCCGCCGAAGCGCTGCCGTTGTCCGCGACCGGGATTGCCGCCATGCTGGCCGCCGGCGTGTACACCGCGGCGTTCGCCGGACTGCAGTACCTGGGGCTGCGTCGTCTACCGGCGGCGTGACCGCCGCGTTCGCTGCTCAGAGCTTGCGCAGCCGTAGCCGGTTGATGGAATGGTCGGCGTCCTTGCGCAGCACCAGGGTGGCCCGGGGCCGGGTCGGCAGGATGTTCTCGACCAGGTTGGGGCGGTTGATCGACCGCCAGATCTCGCGCGCGGCGGCGACGGCCTTGGTGTCGTTGAGGGCCGAGTAGTGGTGGAAGTGTGACTCCGGGTCGGCGAAGGCGGTGCCGCGCAGCGACAAGAATCGCGATACGTACCACTGCTCGATGTCTTCGATCCGGGCGTCCACATACAGCGAGAAGTCGAACAGGTCCGACACCATCAGGGTGGGACCGGTCTGCAGGACGTTGAGGCCCTCCAGGATCAAGATGTCGGGGTGGCGGACGATGTGCTTGGCCCCGGGGATGATGTCGTATTTCAGGTGCGAGTAGACGGGCGCGCACGCGTAGTCTGAGCCGGATTTGACCGACGTCACGAACCGCATCAGCGCCCGGCGGTTATAGCTTTCCGGGAAACCCTTGCGGTGCATCAGGTTTCGCCGATCGAGTTCGGCGTTCGGGTAGAGGAAGCCGTCGGTGGTCACCAGGTCGACCCTGGGGTGGTGATCCCAGCGGGCCAGCAGGGCCTGCAGCACGCGGGCGGTGGTTGATTTGCCCACCGCGACGCTGCCGGCAACGCCGATGACGAACGGCACCGGCCGGTCGGGGTTTTGTTGCGGCTCGCCGAGGAACTCCGCCGTGGCGGCAAACAACCGCTGGCGAGCGGCGACCTGAAGGTGGATCAACCGGGACAGCGGCAGGTAGACCTCTTCCACCTCGAGCAGGTCGATCTGCTCGCCAAGACCGCGCAGGCCAACCAATTCCTCTTCGGTGAGGGCCAGCGGCGTCGACATGCGAAGCGCGCGCCATTGCTTTCGGTCGAACTCCACATAGGGGCTCGGCTCGCTAAGCCGTGGCATAGAGCAAGTGTCGCAGGGGCGGACGCGCGCCCGACGGCTGGGCTGGCTAAACCTTCGCTGGATAGACTGGCGCCCGTGACTGCTGCACCCGACGCCCGCCCGTCCACCTCCGTGATGTCCGCCCCGCTCGCCGAGGTCGACCCCGACATCGCCGAGCTGCTCGGCAAGGAGCTGGGTCGCCAGCGCGACACCCTGGAGATGATCGCGTCGGAGAACTTCGTGCCGCGCTCGGTGCTGCAGGCCCAGGGCAGCGTCCTGACCAACAAGTACGCCGAGGGGCTGCCCGGGAGGCGCTACTACGGCGGCTGCGAGTACGTCGACGTGGTGGAGAACATCGCCCGCGACCGCGCCAAGGCCCTGTTCGGCGCGGACTTCGCCAACGTGCAGCCGCACTCGGGCGCCCAGGCCAATGAGGCGGTGCTGCATGCGCTGATGACGCCGGGGGAGCGGCTGCTGGGCCTCGACCTCGCCAACGGCGGCCACCTGACGCACGGGATGAAGCTGAACTTCTCCGGCACGTTGTACGACGCCGGTTTCTACGGGGTGGATCCCACGACGCACCTGGTGGACATGGACGCGGTGCGGGCCAAGGCCCTCGAGTTCCGTCCCAGGGTCATCATCGCCGGGTGGTCGGCCTACCCGCGGGTGCTCGACTTCGCGGCGTTCCGGTCGATCGCCGACGAGGTCGACGCCAAGCTCTGGGTGGACATGGCGCACTTCGCGGGCCTGGTCGCCACGGGCCTGCACCCCTCGCCGGTGCCGGCCGCCGACGTGGTGTCCACGACGGTGCACAAGACGCTCGGCGGCCCGCGTTCGGGCCTGATCCTCGGCAAGCAGGAGTACGCCAAGTCGACGAACTCGGCGGTGTTCCCGGGTCAGCAGGGCGGACCGCTCATGCACGTCATCGCGGCCAAGGCCGTCGCCCTCAAGATCGCCGGCACACCGGAGTTCGCCGACCGTCAGCGCCGCACGCTGTCGGGCGCCCGCATCATCGCCGATCGGCTGTTGGGCGCCGATGTCGCCAAGGCGGGCGTGTCGGTGGTCAGCGGCGGAACCGACGTCCACCTGGTGCTGGTGGACCTGCGCGACTCCCCGCTGGACGGCAAGGCCGCCGAGGACCTGTTGCACGAGATCGGCATCACGGTCAACCGCAACGCGGTCCCCAACGACCCGCGGCCGCCGATGGTGACATCGGGCCTGCGGGTGGGCACGCCGGCGCTGGCGACCCGCGGCTTCGGGGATGCGGAGTTCACCGAGGTCGCCGACGTCATCGCCACCGCGCTGGCGGCCGGCACCGCGGCGGACCTGTCCGCGTTGCGGCAGCGGGTGACGCGGCTGGCCCGCGATTTCCCGCTGTATGAGGGTCTCGAGGAGTGGACGCTGGTCGACCGCTAACCGGCCAAAAGGACCAAAGTCACCAGTTCCCGCGACACGGGCCGGGCGATTTCACGAACCTGTGTACGCGGGTTACAGTAACCGCATGGCACAGAAACCTGTAGCTAACGCGCTGACCCTGGAACTCGAGCCGGTGTGCGAGGCCAACATGGACCGCCACCTCAACACCGAGGAACTTTGGTTCGCTCACGACTACGTGCCGTTCGACCGCGGCGAGAACTTCGCGTTCCTCGGCGGACGGGACTGGGACCCGTCCGACGCGACGCTGCCCCGGCCGTACACGGACGCCTGCGAGATCCTGCTGCTGCTCAAGGACAACCTCGCCGGGCATCACCGTGAACTGGTAGAGCACTTCATCCTCGAAGACTGGTGGGGCCGCTGGCTGGGCCGGTGGACCGCGGAGGAGCACCTGCACGCCATCGCGCTGCGCGAGTACCTCGTGGTGACCCGCGAGGTCGACCCGACCGCCAACGAGGAGGCCCGGGTCCAGCACGTCATGAAGGGCTACCGCGCGGACACGTACACGCAGGTGGAAACCCTGGTGTACATGGCGTTCAGCGAGCGCACGTACGCCGTCTTCTGCGAGAACCTGGCGGCGAAGCTCGAGGAGCCCATCCTGGCCGGGCTCATCGACCGGATCGCGCGCGACGAGCGGCGGCACGAACTCTTCTTCTCCAACCTCGTCGAGCGCTGCCTCTCCTACACCCGCGACGAGACCATCGCGGCGATCGCCGCCCGCGCGGCTGACCTGCAAGTGCCCGGCGCTGACATCGAGCCCTATCGCGACAAGCTGCGCAACGTCGCCGCGGCGGGCATCTTCGACGAACAGCAGCTGCGGCAGGCGATCTCGGATCGCATCACCGCATGGGGTGTGGCCGACGAGCCCGCCCTCAAGCCGTTCGTCATCGGCTAGCCGATCTTCGCGCCCGGCGCTCGTCGTCGGCGCGCCTGCGCTGCCGCGAAGCGGCGACGAGAGTAGCGTCGATCCCGATGGTCAGCGTCATGCTCTGCTGCCAGGGCGGCACCTCCCGTCATCACAACGGAAGGACCGGCCCCGGTCCTGGTGTCGCAGTTCCCGCCGACATGCCCGTGCGGGTCCGCGCGGGCTCATCCCGCTCGAGGAGCGCTACGTGACCGAAATCCGGACCTACGTGATCGACACCTCCGTGCTGCTGTCCGACCCCTGGGCGTGCAGCCGGTTCGCCGAGCACGAGGTGGTGGTCCCGCTGGTGGTGATCAGCGAACTGGAGGCAAAACGGCATCACCACGAGCTGGGCTGGTTCGCCCGTCAGGCGTTGCGCCTGTTCGACGATCTGCGGCTCGTGCACGGACGGCTTGATCAGCCGATTCCTGTTGGGACACAAGGCGGTTCGCTTCACGTAGAGCTCAATCACACGGATCCCGCGGTGCTGCCCGCCGGTTTCCGCAGCGACAACAACGACTGCCGCATCTTGAGTTGCGCCGCCAACCTCGCCGCCGAAGGCAAGCGAGTTACGTTGGTCAGCAAGGACATTCCGCTTCGCGTCAAGGCCGCCGCGGTCGGGCTGGCCGCCGACGAGTATCACGCGCAAGACGTGGTGGCCTCCGGGTGGTCGGGCATGCGCGAGATGGAGACCGCCGCCGATGACATCGACGCGCTGTTCGCCGAAGGCGAGATCGATCTGGCTGAAGCCCGAGACCTACCTTGCCACACCGGGATTCGGCTGCTAGGCGGCAGCTCGCATGCGCTAGGCCGGGTCAACGCGGACAAGCGCGTCCAGCTGGTTCGCGGCGACCGTGAGGCATTCGGCCTGCGGGGCCGGTCCGCCGAGCAGCGGGTGGCGCTCGATCTGCTGCTCGACGAGTCCGTGGGCATCGTGTCCCTGGGGGGCAAAGCCGGCACCGGCAAGTCGGCGCTGGCGCTGTGCGCGGGCCTGGAGGCCGTGCTGGAACGGCGGACCCAGCGCAAGGTGGTGGTCTTCCGCCCGCTGTACGCCGTGGGCGGCCAGGAGCTGGGTTATTTGCCCGGCAGCGAGAGCGAGAAGATGGGCCCCTGGGCGCAGGCGGTCTTCGACACGCTCGAGGGCCTGGCCAGTCCGGCCGTCCTGGAGGAGGTGCTCTCCCGGGGCATGCTCGAGGTGCTGCCGCTGACCCACATCCGGGGCCGGTCGCTGCATGACTCGTTCGTCATCGTCGACGAGGCGCAGTCCCTGGAACGCAACGTGTTGCTGACGGTGCTGTCCAGGCTGGGCGCCGGGTCGCGGGTGGTGCTGACGCACGACATCGCCCAGCGCGACAACCTGCGGGTCGGCCGGCACGACGGGGTCGCCGCGGTCATCGAGAAGCTCAAAGGACACCCGCTGTTCGCCCACATCACCCTGTTGCGCAGCGAGCGGTCGCCGATCGCGGCCCTGGTCACCGAGATGCTCGAGGAAATCGGCTTACCGCAGTGACGGCGCCCGGCATCGGGTGGGCATCCTGGGCTTTCGGTGTGCGGCCAAGGCGGAAAAACCGTTCGGATCCCGCCCTGACTGCACGCTCGAAGCCCTGACGGCACCCTCGACGGCCCGATCGCGCACTTGAGGCCAGGTACGCTCGCAACGTGCCGAAAAGACCCGACAGCCAGGCCTGGCGCTATTGGCGCATGGTTGTCGGTGTCGCCGCGGCCGCTGCGGTGCTGGTCATCGGCGGGCTGACCGGTCATGTGACGCGCGCCGACAACCTCAGCTGCTCGGTGGTCAAGTGTGTCGCGCTGACATTCGACGACGGGCCGAGCCCGTTCGACGAGCGACTGCTGCAGATCCTGAAGGACAACGACGCGAAGGCGACCTTCTTCCTGATCGGCAACAAGGTGGCGGCCAATCCGGCGGGTGCCAAGCGGATCGCCGATGCGGGGATGGAGATCGGCAGCCACACATGGGAACACCCCAACATGACGACGATTCCAGCGGACGACGTCGCCCCGCAATTCGCCAAGGCCAACGACGCGATCACCGCCGCCACCGGGCGGACGCCGACGTTGTATCGCCCCGCGGGCGGACTGTCCACCGATGCGGTCCGGCAGACCGCGGCCAAGTTCGGGCTGGCCGAAATCCTCTGGGATGTCATCCCTTTCGACTGGGCGAACGACTCGAACACGGCGGCCACCCGGTACATGCTGATGACGCACATCAAGCCGGGTTCGGTGGTGTTGTTTCATGACACCTACTCGAGCACGGTCGATCTGGTCTACCAGTTCCTCCCGGTGCTCAAGGCCAACGGCTACCGGATGGTGACGGTCAGCGAGCTGCTCGGCCGGCGGGCGCCCGGCAGCAGCTACGGCAGCCGGGAGAACGGGCCACCCGCCAACCAACTCCGCGACATCCCGGCCGGTGACATCCCGTCGCTGCCTAACACTCCGTCGCCCAAGCCGATGCCCAACTTCCCGATCACCGACATCCCGGGTCAGAACTCGGGCGGGCCGAACAACGGTGCCTAGCGCAAGCTTGCGGACACGCGCGGCCGACTGGGTTTCCAGCCGGCGCCCGCCACCCGCGGCGGTGCAACGAAAGTCCGCCCGCCGGTTGGTGATTCAGTACGGGGCCTGGCTGGCGCTGTCCTACGTGCTGGCCGTCCTCGAAGCGGCCGCCATCTTGGTCCCCCTGCGGGGCCATACCTCCATCGGGGCCAACGCCGACTTCGCCAAAACCAACACGGCGGCGGTGACGGTGCTCATCGTGCTGGGCATCGCGGGTGTCGCGGCGGCCGGGATGCTGAGCGCGGCCCCGACGCTGCGCTGGTACGCGGACGGCACCGAACCCGACCAGCAGCAGCGGGAAGCCGCGATGAAGCTGCCCGGCCGGCAGTCGGTGATCCTGTTCGGGGCCTGGGCCGTCAGCGGCACCATCTTCATGTTGCTGAATCTGGGCGGCGGGGCGCAGCTGCTCCTGCCCATCACGCTCGGGGTGCTGCTCGGCGGACCGGCCGCCGCCGGCACGGCGATGCTGCTGTCGCAGCGCATCCTGCGCCCCATCATGCGCGCCGCCACGCTGGGCGGTGAGCCGCGGATGGCCGTGCCCGGCGTCTATGCGCGACTGGTCCTGCTGTGGTTTTTGTGCAGCGCGTTTCCCATCGGGGTGATCGCGACTCTGGTTGTGCTTCGCTCGTACGGGTGGCTGATCGACAAGTCCGCGTCGCTGGACGTGCCGATCCTGGTGGTGTCGCTGGCGGCGCTGGTGCTCGGGCTGCCGACGATGATCTTGACGTCGCGATCAATTTCCGATCCGCTGTGCGAGGTCGTCGACGCCATGGCGGAGGTCGAGCACGGCCACATCGGAACCTACGTCGGGGCGTACGAGCGCTCGCAAATCGGCCGCCTGCAAACGGGTTTCAACCGGATGGTGGCCGGCCTGGCCGAGCGTGACCGGCTGCGCGACCTATTCGGGCGCCACGTCGGAGCGGATGTCGCCCAGCGCGCCATCAAAGAGGGTGCATCGCTGTCGGGCGATGTGGTGGAGGCGGCGGTTCTCTACATCGACCTGGTGGGTTCGACGCAGCTGGCGGAAAGCCGTCCCCCGCAAGAGGTCGCCAAAATTCTCAACGATTTCTTTCGCATCGTCGTCAAAGCCGTCGATGAACACCAGGGGCTGATCAACAAATTCGCCGGGGATGCCGCGCTGGCGGTCTTCGGGGTGCCGCTGCCGGCCAACGACCCGGCGTCGGCGGCCCTGGCGACCGCCCGCGCCCTGGGCACCCAACTGCGCCGGCTGCCGGTCGATTTCGGCATCGGCGTCTCGGCGGGCCGCGTCTTCGCCGGCAACATCGGCGCCGAAAATCGGTACGAATACACGGTGATCGGCGACGCGGTCAACGAGGCCGCACGGCTGGCCGATCTCGCCAAGACCGCCGACCGGCGGATCCTGTGCGCGGCGGCGGCCATCGAGCGGGCCGACGAATCCGAGGCAACGCTATGGGCCGAATGCTATTCCACCGTCTTGCGGGGACGATCCGAAGCGACCCACGTCTCGGCGCCGGCGCCCCCGGCCGGCTAGGCCAGGGGCGCCGGGTCAGGACTTGCTGACCTTCAGCGCGGCGATGATCCGGCCGATGATGTCCGCCGACGCGGCGTCGCCGATGGGTGTGCTGCCGATGAAGACGGTGACGGGCTTGGTGTCGACGGCGATCACGGTGACGGAGTCGCCCTTGACGTTGCGGGTAGGGTCGGCGATTGTGACGTCGGCGTCGGCGCGGGCGGCCTTCGTTCCGTCGACGGTGATCGACGACGTCTTGGTCGGGCCGAGCGTGGGCGACGCGTTCGCATAACCTGGGCCGTTGGCGATGCACTGCAACAACTTCGACGCCTGAGCGGTGACGTCCATGCTGGCGACGAAGTTCGTGACGCCGACCTCGGCCGTCATCATCCACTGGCTGGCCCCCGGGACGTCCTGGGCGACGCCCACGGCGCCGATCAGGTTCGGGTTCTGGTCGTCGGAGAACACCTGCCAGTTGGGGGGCACCGCGGCGGCCGGGAACGACAGCTTGCCGGCGGTGATCGCGTCGGTCCGGGGGATGTCACCGCCGGACACATTCGGGGTGCAATCGGTGGCGGTCTGCGCGCTCTTCGGCTGGCTGGCCGTGGTGCTCGTCGACGAGGGCGCCGCGGTCGACGGCTGGCCGTGGTTGCCGCCGCGCATCACCATCAGGGTCGCCACCAGCGCGATGACGGCCAGGACGACGAGGCCACCGATGATCAGCCAGGGCAGCTTCGAGCCGGGTCCGCCCGGTGGCGGTCCGGGCGGATAGGGGCCGGGCGGGAATTGCTGTCCCGCTTGCGGGTACGGCGGCGGGTACTGGTAGGGGCCGCTCGGCGGGTACGGGTACTGACCGCCACCCTGCGGCTGGCCGGCCTGCGGCTGGCCGCCCCAATAAGGGTCCTGCCCGTACGGATTTCCGTACGGCCCCGGACCGTAGGGACCGCCTGGAGGAGCCGTCATCGCTGCATCACCCCGCCTACTTCTCCGGCTTGACCTTGGCCATCGCCAAGACGTCCAGGCGGCGGTCCAGTTCTTCCTCCGAGAGCTTGTCGCCTATCAGGCCGCGGTCGATCACGGTCTGGCGAATCGTCTTGCGCTCCTTGAGGGCTTGCTTGGCCACCGCGGCGGCCTCCTCGTAGCCGATCGCCGAGTTCAAAGGCGTCACGATCGACGGCGACGACTCGGCCAGCTCACGCAGGTGGTCGACGTTGGCGACCAGGCCGACGATGCACCGCTCGGCGAACAGCCTCGACACGTTGGTCAGCAGCTTGAAGGACTCGAGGATGTTGCGGGCCATCATCGGGATATAGACGTTGAGCTCGAAGGCACCCGACAAGCCGCCGACGGCGACCGCGGCGTCGTTGCCGATCACCTGCGCGGCCACCTGCGTAACCGCCTCCGGAAGAACGGGATTCACCTTGCCGGGCATGATCGAGCTGCCCGGCTGCAGGTCCGGCAACTGGATCTCGGCCAGGCCGGTCAGCGGACCCGATCCCATCCAGCGGATGTCGTTGGCGATCTTGGTCAGTGACACCGCGATGGTGCGCAGCGCGCCGGAGGCCTCGACCAGACCGTCGCGCGCCGCCTGAGCTTCGAAAGAGTTGGTGGCCGTGCGCAATTCGCTCAGACCGGTGGAGGCGATCAACGTCTCGACCACCTTGACGCCGAAACCGTCGGGAGCGTTGAGGCCGGTGCCCACCGCGGTTCCGCCGATCGCCAGCTCGCCCAGCCGCGGCAGCGTGGCGCGCACCCGCTCGATCCCGGCCTCGATCTGGCGGGCGTAGCCGCTGAACTCCTGTCCGAGGGTCACCGGAACGGCATCCATCAGGTGGGTGCGGCCCGACTTGACCACCGTGTGCCACTCGCGGGCCTTGCTCGACAGCGCTTCGTGCAGCACCTCGAGCGCCGGGATCAGGTGACGCACCGCGGCCTCGGTGGCCGCGATATGGGTCGCGGTCGGGAAGGTGTCGTTGGACGACTGCGACATGTTCACGTCGTCGTTGGGGTGCACCGTGACACCGTTTCGGGCCGCGATGCTCGCGATCACCTCGTTGGTGTTCATGTTGGAGCTGGTCCCCGACCCGGTCTGGAAGACATCGATGGGGAATTGGTCGTCGTGCTGGCCGTCGGCGATCTCGGCCGCGGCGGCGATGATCGCGTCCGCCTTCTCCGGTGCCAGCAGCCCGAGATCCTTGTTGACTTGCGCGCAGGCGCCCTTCAGCAGGCCCAGCGCGCGGATCTGGGTGCGCTCCAGGCCCCGGCCCGAGATCGGAAAGTTCTCCACGGCGCGCTGGGTTTGGGCGCGCCACAACGCCTTTGCGGGCACCCGGACCTCGCCCATGGTGTCGTGCTCGATGCGGTATTCGGTATCGGCGGCGCTTTCGGCCATAGGTAGCAGTCCTCGCTGAGTTTCGGTCAGGGCAGGGGATAGGCGGCAGTGCTGTCGCCGGTGAAGTCGATGGAGGAGTACTCGTTGAGCTTCGAGAGCCGGTGGTAGGCCTCGATCATGCGCACGGTGCCCGACTTCGACCGCATCACGATCGACTGCGTGGTGCAGCCGCCGGGGTAGTACTGCACGCCCTTGAGCAGGTCGCCGTTGGTGACCCCGGTGGCGCAGAAGAAGACGTTCTCGCCGGACACCAGATCCTCGGTGGTCAGCACCCGATCGACGTCGTGGCCGGCGTCGATCGCCTTTTGGCGTTCCTCGTCGTCCTTCGGTGCCAGCTGCGCCTGGATGGCACCGCCCATGCACCGGATCGCGGCGGCGGCGATGATGCCTTCCGGGGTACCGCCGATCCCGGCCAGCATGTCGGTGCCCGACTGGGGCCGGCAGGCCGAGATGGCGCCGGCGACGTCGCCGTCGGTGATCAGGCGGATACGGGCCCCGGTCGCCCGAACATCGTGAATCAGCTGTGCGTGCCGTGGCCGGTCCAGGATGCACACGGTCATGTCGCGCACAGACAGCGCCTTCACCTTGGCGACGGCCTTGATGTTCTCGGCGATGGGCGCGGTGATGTCGAGCACGTTGGCGGCCTCGGGCCCGACGGCGATCTTGTTCATGTAGAACACGGCCGACGGGTCGAACATCGCGCCGCGGTCGGCCACCGCCAGCACCGAGATGGCATTGGGCATGCCCTTGCTCATCAGTGTGGTGCCGTCGATCGGGTCGACGGCGAAGTCGCACTCCGGCCCGTCGCCGTTGCCGACCTCCTCGCCGTTGTAGAGCATCGGCGCGTGGTCCTTCTCGCCCTCGCCGATGACCACCACGCCGCGCATGGAGACCGTGTTGACTAGCTCGCGCATCGCGTCGACGGCCGCGCCGTCGCCGCCCTCTTTGTCGCCGCGGCCCACCCAGCGGCCGGCGGCCATTGCCCCGGCCTCGGTCACGCGGACCAGTTCCAATGCCAGGTTGCGATCTGGAGCTTCACCGCGCGGCCGTGCCTGCGCTGAGCCTCGGCCGGCGCCGGCGGCCGGGCGGTTGCCCTCAACTGTCATGGTTGCTGATTGTCCCAGAAGCGGATCGGTCTGCTGGAACTGGGATACTTGGGGGATGACCGAAGAGCCGCCGCTGAATGCCAGCTCGGACGCCTATGTAGCCGGCGAACCTGCCCCGGCGGCCGGGCCGGCTGCCAGGCCGGCCAAGCCGCGGTTGCTGCAGGACGGCCGCGACATGTTCTGGTCGCTGATGCCGCTGGTGCTCGGCTGCATTCTGCTCGCCGGCGTGGTGGGCATGTGCTCGTTCCAGCCCGGCAGCCACCAGGGCGCGGTCCCGTCCTACGACGCGGCGGCGGCCCTGCGGGCCGATGCCGCGACCCTCGGCTTTCCCATCCGGCTGCCCAAGCTGCCCGCCGGCTGGCAGGCCAACTCCGGGAGCCGCGGCGGGATCCAGGGCGGCCGCACCGGCCCCCCCACCGGTCAACGGCTGAACGCGGCCACCTCGGTCGTCGGCTACATCAGCCCGACCGGGATGTACCTGAGCCTGACGCAGAGCAACGCCGACGAGGACAAACTGGTGAGCTCGATCCATTCGTCGGCGTATCCGGCCGGAACGGTCGACGTGGCCGGGACCAACTGGATCGTCTACCACGGCGCCGGCCAAAGCGGGGCGGACGCCGAACCGGTGTGGACCACCCGGCTCACCGGCCCGTCCGGGGCCGCCCAAATCGCGATAACCGGTGCCGGCGACACCGATCAGTTCCGTACGCTGGCTTTGGCGACGCAATCGCAGCCACCCTTACCCGCGCGCTGAAGGAAGGCCGAGCGTGACTGCACCGCAAGCGGATCTGTCCGGATGGTCGATGGCGCCGTTCACCGGTGGCGGCTACACCCACGACGTCTACCGCAAGGGCAGCGGCCCCGGAGTGGTGCTGATTCCCGAGATCCCCGGGATCCATCCCGGTGTGCTGGCCCTGGGCAATCACCTGGTGGACAACGGTTTCACCGTCGCGATGCCGTCGCTGTTCGGTGAGCCGGGCAAGCCGGTGACCGTCGGATACACGCTGGCCACCATCAGCAGGGCTTGTGTGGCAAGGGAATTCGCGGCGTTCGCGACGAACAAGCAGCGGCCGGTGTCGCTGTTTTTGCGCGCGCTGGCCCGCGACCTCAATGCGTCGACGCCGGGCAAGGGCGTCGGCGTGATCGGTCAATGCTTCACGGGCGGTTTCGCGCTGGCCGTCGCCGTCGACGACGCCGTCCTGGCTCCCGTGCTCTCGCAGCCGTCGGTACCGTTGCCGTTGGGTCGCGCGCGGCGTCGGGATCCCGGTCTGAGCGAATCCGAACTGGCCACGGTGGCCGATCGCTGCGCCAACGAGGGCCTCTGCGCGATGGGCCTGCGGTTCAGCGAGGACAGCGTCGTGCCCCGCGAACGGTTCGCGGTGCTCAAGGAGCGACTCGGTGACGCGTTCGAGGTCATCGAGATCGACTCCGGCCCGGGAAATGTGGGCGGTTTCGCCAAGCGGGCGCACTCCGTGCTGACCGACGAGGTCCGCGAAGTCGACGGCCAGCCGGCTTACGAGGCCCGCAAGCGGGTAGTCGAGTTCCTCACGCAGCGTCTTGGCTAGGGAAGCGCGACACGCATGACGACGACGACCAAAGACCGGGTGGTCGAAACCACCTTCGGCCCCGTCCGGGGCTCGGTCGAGGGCCGCGTCAGCGCGTGGAAGGGCGTCCGGTACGCCGCCCCGCCCGTCGGTGACCTGCGCTTCCGGGTCCCACAGCCGCCGGAGAGGTGGACCGAGGTCGCCGACGCCACCTCCTTCGGCCCCGCCTGCCCCCAGCCGGTCTTCCGCAACATGCCCCTCGATCTGGGCGCGCCGCAGGGCGAGGACTGCCTGCGGCTGAACATCTGGGCGTCGGCGGACACCGAACCCGGGGAGGCAAAGCCAGTGATGGTGTGGCTGCACGGCGGCGCCTACGTCCTGGGATCCGGCAGCCAGGTGCTCTACGATGGCCGCCGGTTGGTCGGCGGTGGCGACGTCATCGTGGTGACGGTCAACTACCGGCTCGGCGCGCTGGGCTTTGTCGACCTGTCGTCGTTGGATACCGGCCGGCGGCGTTTCGACTCCAACGTCGGGCTGCACGACGTCCTGGCCGCCCTGCGCTGGGTGCGCGAGAACATCGCCGCGTTCGGCGGCGATCCCGGCCGGGTCACGGTGTTCGGTGAGTCCGCCGGCGCCGGCATCGTCACGACACTGCTCGCCGTCCCGGCGGCCGGGGGCCTGTTCTCGGCCGCGATCGCCCAAAGCTCCCCGGCCACCTCGGTTTACGACCGCGACCGGGGCCGCCGGGTCGCGGCCAGCCTGCTCGAGAAGCTGGGCATCGCCGAGTCCGACGCGCAGCGGTTGCGCGAGGTGCCCAACGCCGCGATCCTGTCCGCTTCCCAGCAGGTGTTCGACGAAGTGCCCGTGCGCAACCCGGGCACGCTCGCGTTCGTCCCGATCGTCGACCGCGACCTGCTGCACGACTACCCGGTCAAGGTGGCGCAGGAGGGCGGCTCGCATCCGGTCCCGTTGATCATCGGGACCAACAAGCATGAGGCGGCGCTGTTCCGGCTGATGCGCTCGCCGCTGATGCCGATCACACCGCACGCGATCACGTCGATGTTTTCCCAGATCGCCGCCGAGCAGCCGGACCTGCAATTGCCGACGCCGGAGGAGATCGGTTCGGCGTACTCGCATTCCCGCCTGCGCCGCAAGGCGCGCAGCATGAGCATCGCGACCGACGTGGGGTTCCGGATGCCCTCGGTCTGGCTGGCCGAGGGGCACAGCGCGGTGGCGCCGGTGTATCTCTATCGGTTCGACTACTCGACCCCGTTGCTGAAGGTGGCGCTGGTCAGGGCCGCCCACGCGACCGAATTGCCATACGTCTGGGGCACTCTCGGGGCGCCGAAGGATCCCACGTTGAAACTGGGCGGCAGCAAAACCGCCAAGGCGGTCTCCAAGAGGATGCGGACCCGCTGGATCAACTTCGCCGCGCGGTCGCAGCCCGCGGGCCCGGACGGCGAGCCGGAGTGGAGGCCCTACCGGCAGGCCGACCGCGCCTGCCTCATCATCGACGGGCGCGACACGGTCGCCCGCGATGTGGATGCGAATATCCTGGCGGCCTGGGGCAGCCAGATGGTGGGCTTCCGGTAGCCGCGGGTCTCATTCGGCGACTGACCGCGCGGCGCCCGACTTTGCCCGCCGGCGAAACCAATTGCGGTGGAAGGGTTGTGACTCGCCCGGTGGTGGTTCGGGCGTGGCCAGTCCGGCCCCCTTGAACACCACCAGATACACCTCGACGGTGGTGACGATGAGAATCATCAAGACCGGGCCGATGACGATGCCCCAGGGGCCGAACATGGCGATGCCGGCGAACACGGACAGCAGCATGAGCGCCGGATTCAGCCGCGCGTCACGCGGAACGAGGATGGGGCGCAGGAAGTTGTCGATGTTGGTGACCGCGACGAGGTGCCAGAGCACGACAAACACGCCGCCGGCGATGTTGCCGTAGAAGATCATCCCGATGCCGAACGGTATGGTCACGATCCCGCCGCCCAGCGGAATGATCGACAACGCGGTCAGCAGGACCGCGAAGATGAAGAAGCCGTGGTGGAAGCCGGCGACATAGATGGACGCGGCGCCCGCGACGCCCTGGCAGAGCGCTATCACGAACTGACCGCTGACGGTGCCGCGCACCATCGCTCCGGCCCTGCCCAGGTACAGATCCGTGACCTCGTCGCCGAGGGGGTTGAGCTCGGCGATCAATTTTCGTACCCGCTCGCGGTGCACCAACAGCGCCACGAACACGTACAGAAAGATGATGGCCGACGTGACGGCGCCGGCGAGACCGCCGACGGCGCCCTGCAGGAAGTGCAGGGCCCATTCACCGACATTGCGGCCCACCGTGACCATCGCCTTGCGCAGCGTTTCCGTGGTTATCATCATGTGCGCGAAGGGAACCCGAGACAGCAGCTCGTTCACCGCGTGTAGGGCACGGTTGCCAAGCTCGCTCAGGTCTGTCGACTTCACCCACTCGGTGATGCTGTCGATCATGCGCGAGATCTGGACGATCGCCAGCATCACCAAGAGCGTGACTGGCACGATGACGATCAGCAGAGCGGACAACAGGGTGCAGGTCGCCGCCAAGCCGGTGCCCAGCCGCCGGTTGAGCCGATTGAACAGCGGTGTGAATAGGTAGGCCCCGACCGCCGCCACGACGATCAACACGAAGTAGTCGCGCAGAAAGTAGGCACCGAACAGCAGGGCGATCGCCGTCAGTATCGCCAGGGCGCGCTTTTGGTTGAGCGTGAATTCGGTATTCATGCAACCGGGCCGCCCTCCGCGTCGTCGTCGCTGAGGGAACCTTAGCCCCGGGGCTGTGTTTTCGTCAGCGTCCGCCGAGCAGGTTTACTTCCTCTCGCCGACCGTCGGCTTCGAGGCCCCCACCTCCGCTTGAGTTTTCATCCGCTGGAACATGTCGACGTAGTACGGCAGGCATTCCGACAACGCTTGCTCGGTGGTGAACAGGGGTTCGTAGCCGAGATCGCGGCGCGCCTTGGCGATGGAGAAGTAGTTGTCCAGATAAAGCCGCTCGACGGCCAGCGGTTCGAGCAGCGGCGCGGGTATGCCGAAGCGGAAGTGCAGCCGCTGCCAACCGGTCATCGCCACGCGGACCATGGGGCCGTTCACCCGCACCCGGGGCCAGCTCACGCCGCAGGCCTCGACCACCGGCCGGGCGAACTCGAACATGTTGATCGGTTCGTCGTCGTTGATGAAGTACGCCTGACCGGGCGCGGTACCGCCGGGGACAAGGTGCTGGGCGGCCAGGATGAAACCGTGAATCAGGTTGTGCACGTATGAGTTATCCAGCCGCGCCGATTTGCGGCCGATGAGCACCTTGACGTGGCCGGCGATCACGCTTTCGAACAGCTTGCGGAACATCGTCTGGTCGCCGCGGCCCCAGATCCCGCTGGGCCGGATCGCGCATGTCAGCATGCCGCCAATACCGTTCTGCGACAGGACGAACCGCTCGGCGATGACCTTGGTCTCGCTATACAGGTCGTTGAACCGGTCGGTGTAGGGCAGCGTCTCGTCCCCGCCGGGGATGTTCTGGCCGCCCATCACCACGCTGTTGGACGAGGTGTAGACGAATCGCTTCACTCCGGCCGCCTGCCCGGCGTGCACCAGGTTCTCGGTTCCGCCGACGTTGACCGCGAAGCTGCGTTGCCGGTACGCGTCGGTCACCGACGCACCGCCCATCAGGTCGATGATCGCCGCGGTGTGGAAGACGGTGTCGATGCCGTCCACCGCCCGGGCGCACACCGCCGTGTCGGTGATGTCCCCCTCGAGCACCTCCAGGTTGGGGTGCTGGGCAAGCGGTGACGGCGCACGGTCGAACGACCGCACCCAATACCCGCGCTCCAGCAGGGTGGTGACCAGGTTGGCGCCGACGAATCCGGAGCCGCCGGTGACCAGGACGCGGCCCAGTTCGGTGGTCAGTGCTGCATCAGCCATGGGCCGAAGCATAACTGAAACGTGTTCCAATTTCGAAAAACGTCATAGCTTAGGCCGCCGCAGTCAGGCTTCGTCCGCCTGGCCGGAGGCAAGCGCATCCTCGATGCGCTTGCGGGCTCCAGCTAAGTGCTCTTCACATCTTTTGGCCAGTTGTTCGCCCCTTTCCCACAATTTCAGCGACTCATCGAGATCCAGGCCGCCCTGCTCCAGCAGGCGCACGACTTCGATCAGTTCGTCGCGGCACGCTTCGTACCCGAGCTGACTAATGGGCGTAATTGACTGTTCGTCTCCGCTAGGCGCCATCGGTCCGCCCTTCGCTCACCGCTGCGATCGCGCCGTCGGCAACCCGCACCCGCAGCCGGCTACCCGCGGGCGCGTCGGCGACCGACCGCAGCACCACCGGCGGCCCGGAGCCCGGCACCGCCTGCACCACCGCATAGCCGCGGGCCAGCGTGGCGGCCGGGCCTAGCGTCGCGAGCCGCGCGCTGAGGTGACCGACGCGTTCGGTCTCGGCCGCGGCCAGCCGGGTGACGTCGCGGCGAATCGCCGAGCGGGCGCGGTGAATCTCGTCGGCGCGCGCCGTCAGGGCCGCCAGCGGCTCGGCGAGCACCGGCCGGCTGCGCAGCTGGGCCAGCGCGCGTTGTTCGCGCGACACCCAATTGCGCAGCGCCTGCGCGCTGCGCCGACGAAAGTCGTCGATCAGGCGTTGCTCGGCGGCGGTGTCGGGAACCACCTTCTTGGCCGCGTCGGTGGGGGTGGCGGCACGCAGGTCGGCGACCAGGTCGCACAGCGGATTGTCGGGTTCGTGACCGACCGCGCTGATCACCGGGGTGCGGCACGCCGCGATGGCGCGGCACAGCGTCTCGTCGGAGAACGGCAACAGGTCCTCCACGCTGCCGCCGCCGCGGGCCACCACGATGACGTCGACCTCCGCGTGGCGGTCGAGTTCGGACAGCGCTTCGACGATCTGCGCCACCGCGTTGGGCCCCTGGACCGCGGTGTTGCGCACCGCGAAACGGACCCCGGGCCAGCGTCCGGTCGCCACCGTCGTGACGTCGCGTTCGGCGGCACTGGCCCGACCCGTGATCAGGCCGATCATGTTGGGCAGGAATGGAATTGGTCGCTTGAGCCGGAGGTCGAAGAGTCCCTCGGCGTCCAGCAGGCGGCGCAGCCGATCGATGCGGGCCAGCAGCTCGCCCACGCCAACGGCGCGAATCTCGCTGAGCCGCAACGAGAATGTGCCCCGACCGGTGTAGAACGAGGGCTTGCCGCAGACCACCACCTGCGTGCCCTCGGCCAATTTCACCGGAGCGTTGGCCACCAGGTCGCGCGAACAGGTCACGGTCAGCGACATGTCGGCCGCCGGGTCGCGCAACACCATGAACACCGTCTTGGAGTCGGGCCGCGCGCTGATCTGGGCGAGCTGCCCCTCGACCCACACCGTGCCGAGTTTGTCGATCCAGCCCGCGACCCGAATGGCCACCGCGCGCACCGGAAATGGGTTTTCGGCGGAGTTCGGTTCGGACTGTGCGGCCGGCGTCACTTCGCGTTCGCGCGGGTGATCCTGTTGGCCAGCAGCGTCTGAAAAGGCGCGCGGGCCTTGGTGGCCTGCTCGTAGGCCAGCAGGGCTTCGAGTTCGTCGACGCTCAGCGATTGCAGCCGGGCCCGCAGCTGCGCCAGGGTCAGGGCCGCATAGTCCAGCTCGGCCACCACCGACGGTTGCGGAGCCGCCGGGGCGTCCGTCGATTTCCGGCCCTGTTTCAACGGGGCGGCATCGGAGGCGGCGTCGGCCAGGGAGTACAACGCGAACCGTCCCTCGGTTCGGCGGTCGTTCTCGCCGATGCCGGCGTCGGCGGGGCCGGGCGCTTCGACGGCGTCGGGCAGGTCCTCGTCGAAGGTTGCCCATTCCGGCTGCTCGTCCTTCGGGGGGAAGATGGCCTCCAGGGTGCTGTCGCCCTTGATCACCAGCTCGGCCAGGTTCTGCTGAAAAACCATCACAAGGTGCGCCGCCTGACTGGCCAACGTCATCGGGTACATCAGGATGGTTTTCGGCAGCTTCAGCGTCTCCTCGACGGCGACTGTCGCCGCGCCGACCAGCAGCCGAACTCCGTAGGGTGCGTGAGCCATGTGACCAAGACTGCCTCAAGCCGCGGCTAACTCCAAGCTCGCCGGCGCGAGCTGGCGACCCCGTGTCGGCGGAACGTACCCTGGGTGTCATGCCGCCGACTGTCGACATGGGAATTCCCGGTGCGTCCAGCTCGGTAGCCAGCGATCCCGTCCGCAAGCGAGTGCTTCTGGCCGAGCCGCGTGGCTACTGCGCGGGCGTGGACCGGGCCGTCGAGACGGTCGAACGCGCGCTGGAAAAGCACGGTGCGCCGGTGTACGTGCGCCACGAGATCGTGCACAACCGGCACGTGGTGAACACCCTGGAGAAGGCCGGCGCGGTGTTCGTCGAGGAGACCGACGAAGTGCCCGAGGGATCGATCGTGGTGTTCTCCGCGCACGGGGTGGCGCCGACGGTGTACGCCGCCGCCGCCGAACGCAACCTGCACACCATCGACGCCACCTGTCCGCTGGTGACCAAGGTGCACAACGAGGCCAGGCGATTCGCCCGCAACGACTACGACATCCTGCTGATCGGTCACGAGGGGCACGAGGAGGTCATTGGAACCTCCGGCGAAGCGCCCGACCACGTCCAGCTCGTGGACGGGGTCGCCGCGGTGGACCACGTGACGGTCCGGGACGAGAACAAGGTGGTGTGGCTGTCGCAGACCACGCTGTCCGTCGACGAGACCATGGAAATTGTCGAGCGGCTGCGGCAACGGTTCCCGAAGCTGCAGGATCCGCCCAGCGACGACATTTGTTACGCGACCCAGAACCGGCAGGTGGCCGTCAAGGCGATGGCCCCCGAGTGCCAGCTGGTGATCGTCGTCGGCTCCCGGAACTCCTCGAACTCGGTGCGCCTGGTCGAGGTCGCACTGGGCGCCGGCGCCGCGGCCGCCCACCTCGTCGACTGGGCCGACGATATCGACCCCGCCTGGTTCGAAGGGGTGACCACCGTGGGCGTGACCTCCGGTGCGTCCGTCCCCGAGGTGTTGGTGCGCGGCGTGCTCGAGCGGCTCGCCGACCACGGCTACGACGTGGTGCAACCCGTCACCACGGCACAGGAGACCCTGGTGTTCGCGCTGCCGCGCGAGATCCGCTCACTACCCTGATCCTGCCGGGCGGCGCTCAGACGTCGTATTCCCAGGATTCCATCGGCGGTCGCTGGGACCGGCCATACGCCCGAGAGCGGTTCCGGCGCTCGGCTGCCGGGTCGCCCGGTGAGGCGGACCCCCGGTAGCGGACCTGCGAGATGGGGTGATGCGTCCCGTTGTTGCCGTTCGGGGCGGGACGGCGTCGGCGCGGCTCGTAGGCCGGCTCGTAGCTGTCGTAGCGGCCGAAGCGCGGCGGGTCGTACGAGTCCCCGTAGCGGTCTGGGCCATCGAAACGGCTGCTGCGCGGCCTTGGCTGCTCGAAGGGCTGCTCGTAAGGGCGCTCGTAGGGGCTGCGGCGGGTGCGCGGCTCGCGGCGGCCTTCCCGGGGCGATTGGCCGCGCGGGGCGGGATCGGCCTCCGGCCGGGGGCGGCGCCGCGACCGGCCGGGCGGTTCCGCGGTGTCGTGATCCCGGGCGGTCGCCGAGCCTCTCCGATTCGAGCGCCGCTCGCCCGGTTCGTCCCCGTCTTGCCGGGTATGCCGGGAATGCGCTCGGGCGGGGCGGGCGGCGGTCCGATCGCTGCGCGCCGTCCGGCGGGCCCGCGGCGCGGAACCGGCCCCGCGGCCGCGCCGCTCCTTGGCGGGCGTTGCCTCGTCGGCGTCGTCTCCGGATTCCGGGCCCAGAATCGCCCGCAGTTTGGCGACGAGGCCGCCGATGACGGACTTGACGTCGGTGGGCTCCGCGTCGCCGGAGGTGTCCGGCGCCGCGGCCGTCCGCTGCGCCATCCCGAAATACCACCTGGCCAACCCGATCAGCAGCACGACGCCGGCGGTTCCCAGCATCAGCGGGAAGCGCTCGATGAGCGGATAGCCGCAGTTGATCAGCAGATCCTTGAGATGGCCAACCTTGCCATCGTGAAACAACCAGTAGGCGCCGGGCACCGCGAAGAAAAGTATCAGCGGGGGCTGGATGATCGCGGTGAACAGCCCGTCCTGGCGCACCGCGAGCACGGCCGCCACGCAGCCGGCTATATAGAAGCCGGCGAAGACATGGGTCAGCTCCTTGTGGCCGGCGTCGATTCCATAACCGATCGCCGTGGCGGTGACGGCGAGTAGCAGGGCGGCATACCACGGCACACCTGGGATATCTGGGTGGATCGAGCGGTGGGAGGCCTCCACCCTCGACGTTGCCCGCTGTCCTGACACATGTCGACCGTACCGGCAATGGGCCGAAAGGCCCGTAAATACCTCGTAGCGATCCCGTGGCGTGCCACGTGGCGGAGCCGGTGAGGCGCACGAAAGCTCCTACAGCGGCCGACCCCCTAGACTTGGGTCCCTGTGAGCCTGAGCCTGGGAATCGTGGGTCTGCCCAACGTCGGTAAGTCGACTCTGTTCAACGCGCTGACCCGCAATAACGTGGTGGCGGCCAACTACCCTTTCGCGACGATCGAACCGAACGAGGGTGTCGTTCCGCTCCCGGATCCCCGACTGGACAAGCTGGCCGAGCTTTTTTCATCCGAGCGCATCGTGCCGGCGCCGGTGACGTTCGTCGACATCGCCGGCCTCGTCAAGGGAGCGTCCGAGGGGGCCGGGCTCGGCAACAAGTTCCTGGCCCACATCCGCGAATGCGACGCCATCTGTCAGGTGGTCCGGGTGTTTTCCGACGACGACGTGACCCACGTGGCCGGGCAGGTGGATCCCAAATCCGACATCGAGGTCGTCGAGACCGAGCTGATCCTGGCCGACCTGCAGACCCTGGAGCGCGCCCTGCCGCGGCTGGAGAAGGAGGCCCGCACCAGCAAGGAGCGCAGGCCGGTGTACGACGCGGCGGTGGCCGCCCAGGAGACGTTGAATTGCGGCAAGACGCTGTTCGGCGCCGGGGTGGATGCGTCACTGCTGCGGGAGCTGAACCTGTTGACCACCAAGCCCTTTCTGTATGTCTTCAACGCCGACGAGGCGGTGCTGACCGACGCGGCGCGGATCGCCGAACTGCGGCAGCTGGTGGCGCCCGCCGACGCGGTGTTCCTGGACGCGGCCATCGAGGCCGAGCTGAACGAGCTCGACGATGAATCGGCCGCCGAACTGCTGGCGTCGATCGGGCAGACCGAACGCGGGCTCGACGCACTGGCCCGCGCCGGCTTCCACACCCTCAAGCTGCAGACGTTCCTCACCGCCGGCCCAAAAGAGGCGCGCGCGTGGGTGATTCACCAGGGTGACACCGCGCCGAAGGCCGCCGGGGTGATCCACACCGACTTCGAAAAGGGCTTCATCAGGGCCGAGATCGTGTCCTACGACGACCTGATCGCCGCCGGCTCCATGGCGGCGGCCAAGGCGGCCGGCAAAGTCCGGATGGAGGGCAAGGACTACGTCATGGCCGACGGCGACGTGGTGGAGTTCCGCTTCAACGTCTAGATGTACGCGGATCCGCCGAACGTGAGGGCTGTGCACGCCATCGACGGAATTTTCGTGCGTAGGGCTCACACTTGCGGCGCCGCGGCCTAGCGGGCGGGTCGCGGCTCGACCATGCTGGTCGGATGGCGACTGTCGAGCGAACGAGACGGTGGATCCGCCGGGGCACCGGCATTCTGGTGGCTTGCGGACTGGGGCTGCTTGGCGGCCCGGCCCAGGCGGCACCGGCCCCGACCTTTCATTGGTGCCCGGGCAATCCATGGGACCCGAGCTGGGGCAACGTCTACAACTGGGATTGGAATCAATGCCACGACTGGCAGGGTCCGGCGGGCCAGAGTTTCCCGGCCGGTGCCGGCCCATGGGGTCCGCCGCCGGCATGGGCGCCGCCGCCACCACTTCCACCGTCGTGGGCACCCGGAGCCCAGTTGATGTGGAACCCGACCGGCGCAGGCAATTGGGGGTTCTGGAACAACGGGATCTGGACCCCGGTCTAGTCGATCGCGCCTCCTTGTCGGTGGTGCTCCGTAGCATGCCCTCGTCGCACGAGCGTGCACGTCACCGCAGTCGGGAGGGTCCCATGGAGTTCGTTTCCACCCGCATCATCACCGCCGACGTCAACCGGCTGGTCGATTTCTATGAGACGGTCACCCAGGTCCCGGCGGTATGGGGCAACGAGCTTTTCGCCGAGATTCCGACTCCTGTTGGCACGCTGGCCATCGGCAGCGACAAGACCGTGCCGCTGTTTGGGGCTGGATCTGCCGAACCCGCGGCCAACCGCAGCGCGATCGTGGAGTTCATGGTCGATGACGTCGACGCGGAATACGAGCGGCTGTACGAGCGCGTCGCCGAGGTCGTGACAACACCGACCACCATGCCGTGGGGCAATCGCGCACTCCTGCTTCGGGACCCGGACGGCAACCTCGTCAACCTGTTCACTCCGATCACCGACGAGGCCCGCGCCAAGTTCGGAATCTGACTGTCGGGTGGGCACGTCGATGGGGCATGGGGTTTCGGCCAAGGATGCCTCCGCGCCGAAGCGCCCGGGCGCGGCGGGCCGGCGCGGCGTTAAGGTAAGTCGTGGTCGCTCGCTTGACGAGCGCGAGGAGGCGCTCAAAGAGCGCGAGGTCGAAGTCAGAAGGTGCGGTGGTTGGCTGATCGACGAGATCATCTCGCCGACCAGCGGGACGAGATCGCGGACGATCGCGAGCGACTAGCAGACGAACGCGAGGGCAATGCCGAAGAGCGTGACCGGGACCGACGCCGCCGCCTGGACGAAGAAGCGAACCGCAAGACGGCCACGGCCCAGCGAGAGCAGGCCGACATCGACCGGGAGATGGCGGATACCGAACGCGGGCCCGACTACAACTGAGCCCGCGCAGACGTTTGCTGGTAGCGCGACCTAACGCTTTACCGGATTTACTGTAAGTGCGGCGAAGACCATTATCCGGTTCGCGAATGACCTAGGCCACAAATTTTTGCGAACAATAACTGCTATTGCTAGCGTCGCCGGCCATGGTAGTACTAGCAACATTGATGTCATTGATTAATCAGGTTTCCGGGACGCCTTACATTCCCGGTGGGGATTCTCCCGCCGGGACGGATTGCTCGGGACTCGTTTCCTGGGTTGCCAACGCAGCATCGGACAGGCCGGTCTTCGGCAACCGATTCAACACGGGCAATGAAGAGGCGGCATTGTTGGCGCGCGGTTTTCAATATGGGACCGCTCCCAATGCCCTCGTGATCGGGTGGAACGGCGGCCACACGGCAGCGACCCTGCCGGACGGAACCCCGGTGGCCAGCGGTGAGCGCGGTGGCGTGCGCATTGGTGGCGCCGGCGCCTACCAGGCCGGGTTTACGCACCACATGTTCCTGCCGATGCCGCCGGAAGGCGAGGGCGTTCTTCCCCTGCCGCCGGATGCGCCCCCGCCGCCGGATGCGCCGCCGCCACCGGATGCGCCGCCCGTCCTGGTCGACGCCGCCGCACCCGCGCCGCCCGTCCTGGTCGACGCCGCCGCACCCGCGCCGCCCGAAGCTCCGGGCCCGCCGGCGCCCGAACTGCCGCCGCCCGGTGATCCCGGAATTGCGAATCCCTAACGAATTGAATTCGCGAAGGCCTCAATCATTGCTTGGCTATTAGACATCTATAGGACACGTTAATGGAGCAGGCCCCAATGCGAAGTGAAATACTACCGGTCACGCAAAGTTTGTGATCCAGGCCACTTCGTGCGGCCGGTCAGCGGTTCGCGATTAGTGTGGAATCAATGCGACAGTGCGCCCCGGGCGTCGATTAGGACGCCCGGGGCACACTTTGCTGGCAAGGCGGTGACACGGGCGGATATGCTGGCGCTGCTCGCCCTGATCGAGCGGGCTTAACTTCGGCAGCGAGCTAGGCGGGTACCGGCCATGATCTTCATCGTCGTCAAGTTCGAGACCAAGCCCGAGTGGACGGACCGCTGGCCCCAACTCGTCGCCTCGTTCACCGCCGCCACCCGCGCGGAGGACGGCAACCTGTGGTTCGAGTGGTCGCGCAGCCTGGACAACCCGGCGGAGTACGTGTTGGTGGAGGCGTTCCGTGACGACGAGGCGGGCGCCCTCCACGTCAACAGCGATCACTTCAAGCGGGCGATGCAAGAGCTGTCGCAGGCCCTGACATCCACCCCGAAGATCATCAACCAGACGATCGACGCGACGGGATGGTCGGAATTGGAGGAGATGTCGGTCGGCTAGCCGACTTCGCTTACCGTCACGGCGATTTCGCTGCCCAGTTGGTAGCCCGGCGCCAGTGGAAGCGTGTCGCCACTCCAGAACTTGCCCGGGTCGAACCAGTTCGCGTTCTTGTCCGTGTTGAGCAGTCCCATTTCCTCGTAGGTGATCGCCACTGTCTCCGCGCAATAGGCCGTGGAAAGGCTCATCTTGCGTTCCTCCCGGCGGCGCCGGTTCTGCTCGCGAACCTTGCTGTCCACCACCGGGATTCCCCGCACCCAGTCGTAAAGGGTCGGGATCCGGCCGCGAAACCAGCGTCCGGTCAGCCGAGCTGTGGTGGGAAACGCGGTGCCGTCCATCCGCGCGATGACCCGCAGAAGCTTGTTTTCCTGGTCGCGGGTGGGGTGGGGCGTCAGCTGACGCAGCCAGCACCGCTGCTGGTAACGCTGAGTCCACTGGACGACGGCCTGGCGCAGATCGTTGAGCTGGACGCCCCGGTGATTGCTGCCGGTCCACATATCGACGAGCTTGTCGCCCAACTCGGCATGCCAGATCAACGGCGGCAGATCGTCGATGGCCACCGTCATGCCGACGTGATTCACCGGTGCGTTCGTCAACGTCTGAATCGCGCGGTCGGGGCCGGAGCGGCCACGAAACAGCCAAAGATCGCCGGTGCGAGTCTCGTTCAGCGCTTGGTCGAGGGTCAGCATCATGAACCGCCAAGTACTTCGCGCGCGACGTTGCGCGCGGTCGCGGCGGCGGGATAGCCGGCGTAGCCCGTCATGTGGTAGATCACCTCTTCGAGCTCCGCGATGCTCAGCCCGTTGCGCAGCGCGATCGGGAAGTGGAATTTCAGCTCCTCGGCGGCGCGCAGGGCGATGAGCGCGCCGAGCGTCACCAGGCTGCGCGAACGGCGATCCAGGCCCGGTCGCGTCCACAACGCGCCGAAGACGTGGTCGAGGCCCAAGTCGCCGAGTTCGTCGGCGATACCGCCGTCGCGCATGGTGGTGGCCTCATCGGGGATCAGGCCGGGCAGCATGTCCTTGAACACGTTCAGCCCTTCGGTGCGTGCGTCAGCCATTGGCGATGCCTTTCAATCGGGTTCACGAGAGATCTGGTAGTCGATGTAGGCGTCCCAGTCGTCAACGCGGCGGCGCAACTCGTCGACGACATGCGGATGGGTGGGCACGAAGAATCGGTTGCGCAGGATCGCGTCGGCGACCAGCTCGCCGACTACCGTGGGATCGAGCAACTCGAACTGTTCGCCGGGGGTGCGCAGCGGTGCGCCGCCGCCGAAGCTCGGCACCGCCGCCGCGATATTGGTCAGCACCGGTCCCGGACACAGCAGTGTCACACCAATGTTCTTGGGACGCAGATAGATTGCGAGACCCTCACTGATCTGCACGAGGGCCGCCTTGGTGGCCGCATACGGCAGCCGGTCGTAGGAATAGGTGAAAAGTCCGGCGAGAGAGGCGGTGTTGACCAGATGTCCGCTGCCTTGGCCGAGCAGCAGGGGCAGGAAGGCCGCGTTGCTGCGCACCACCGACATCAGGTTGATGTCCAGGATGCGTTGCCACTCGCTGAGCGGAATATCTTGCGGCAGGCCGTTCGTCAGCACGCCGACGTTGTTGACGACGATGTCGACCCGGCCGAACCGCTGCAGCGCCGCGTCGCGAATGCCTTCGAAGGCGCCCGATTCCGAGACGTCCGCGTGCCGCGGCAGGGGGCCGCGGCCGCCGTGGTTCAGCTCGTCGACGATGGTGCGAAGACCGTCATCGTCCACGTCGACGGCGACGATGTGCGCGCCCCGGTCGGAAAGCGCGCGCGCGATCGCGCGGCCGATGCCGCTGGCCGCCCCGGTGATGACGGCGACCTTGTCGCGAAGGGTGTCCATGACGCGTCGATGCCTGTTTTCAGTTGCAAGAGCACACAAGTTAATCACAGCGCGAATACGCTGTGTTCATGCGCAACGTGTGGAAGTGGATTGGCCTGGCCGGCGTCGCCGGCGTCGTCGCCGGGGGCGCGTTGGTGGTTCGCGACGAACGAAAACGACGCGCCTACACGGCCGACGAGGTGCGGTCCCGCCTGCACGAAAGGCTGGCCGAATACGAAGCACAGACCTCTCAGCCCGCAGCCGGGTCCGGAGAGGCATCGACCGCGAACAACCGGTAGCTCCCCGAGAAGCCTTTCAACTCCACCTCGCGGCCCTCGTCGACCCGGACGTCGTCACAGTCGGAAAGGGCGTCTCGCACCGCTTGACTCACCAAGATCTCGCCGCCGGCGGCCTGAGCCGCCACCCGCGCCGCCATCGCGACGTTGCGGCCGAACAGATCATCACCGCGGCGCACCGAGCGACCCATGTGGATGCCGATCCGAACCCGAATCTCCTGGTGCCGCTTGCGTTTTGCGTCCCTGCGTAGCGCGCGCTGCAGGTCGATGCCGCACCGCACCGCTTGGTCGGCGCGGGCGAAGGCGATCATGAAGCCGTCGCCCTGGCTCTTGACCACGTGCCCGGACCATCGCCGCACGAGGTCTGACACCAGCTTGTCGTGTGCCGCGATGAGCTTGACCCAGGCGCGGTCACCGATGCGTTCGTTGAGGGCGGTCGATTCCTCGATGTCGGAGAACAGGATCACCACGCGGCCGTCCGGCGTGACCCGCGCCAGGTCGGGCCGCTCCACCTCGGCCCAGTCGGCGAGGTCTTCGATCGAACTGCGTACGGCCGCACCGAAGCCCTCTTTGCGCACCACGTTTGCGGTGTTCCAGACGGTCTTGAGGGCCTCGCGGCCGCCCGATAGCAGCCAATTGCGGGCGTCGGCCCGGTGTCGCAGCTCGTCGATCTCCTGGCGGCTGCGCAGCAGCAACCGTGAGAGCACGGCGAGCGCGCCGGCTTCGATCACGGCGACACCGGCCAGGACGTAGACCGTGATATGCAGCACGTCGCCCACGCAAGCATCCTGTCAAGGCGCCGATGGTTCGAGGTTGTCGGGCCTGTGCGCGGTGTCTAGTGTTAGGTCCGACCGCCGCGGGTAGTGAGTCTGGAAGAGCCGATCGGATGACTTTCGGAGGTGCGGGCTTGGCTGACGGCGGTGGCAACTCGTCGAACAAGCTGGTGATATTCGGCATCACCGGCGATCTGGCGCGCAAGATGACGTATCGCGCCTTGTACCGGCTCGAGGCGCGAGAGTTGCTCGACATCCCGATCATCGGCGTGGCCAGTGACGACATCCCCCTCGAGAAGTTGGTGGAGCGGGCTCGAGAGGCCATCAAGGCGTCCGGTGAGAAGTTCGACGACGCGGTGTTCGACCGGCTCGCGGGCCGGCTGTCCTATCTGCACGGCGACGTCACCGACGAAAAGCTGTACGGCCAGCTCGCCAAGAAGATCGGCCCGGACTGCCGGCCGCTGTACTACCTGGAAATGCCGCCGTCACTGTTCGCGCCGATCGTGGAGAGCCTCGCCAAGGCCGAGCTGCTGGACCGCGCACGCGTCGCGGTGGAAAAGCCGTTCGGCCACAACCTGGCCTCGGCGCGCGACCTGAATGCCCGGCTGCGCGCGGTGCTCGACGAGGACCAGATCCTGCGGGTGGACCACTTCCTGGGCAAGCAACCCGTCGAGGAGCTGCAGTACCTGCGCTTCGCGAACAACGGCCTGGCCAAGTTGTGGGACCGCGAGAGCATTTCGGAAATCCACATCACCATGGCCGAGGATTTCGGCATCGAGGATCGCGGCAAGTTCTACGACGCGGTGGGCGCCCTGCGGGACGTCGTGCAAAACCATCTGCTCCAAGTGCTCGCCCTGGTCGCCATGGAGCCCCCGGTCGGTCCCAGCGCCGACGACCTGAACGACAAGAAGGCCGAGGTGTTCCGGGCCATGCCGGCGCTGGATCCCGAGCGTTGCGTACGCGGCCAGTACCGCGGCTACACCGACGTCGACGGCGTGGCGAAGGATTCGCAGACCGAGACCTACATCGCGCTGCGGACCGAGATCGACAACTGGCGCTGGGCCGGTGTGCCGATCTTCTTGCGCGCCGGAAAGGCGCTGCCGGAGAGGGTCACCGAGGTCCGGATGTTCCTGCACCACGTTCCTGGATTTTCGTTTCTGCCTAACCGCCGGCCGCCCGAGCCCAACCAGATCGTGCTGCGCATCGATCCCGATCCCGGCATGCGGCTGCAGCTGTCCGCCCAAGTCCGCGACGAATGGCACGACGTCCACCTGGACTCCTCATTCGCCGAAGACCTCGGGGAAGCCGTGCGGCCCTATGAGCGGCTCCTCTACGCCGCGCTCACCGGGGACCGGCAGCTGTTCGCCCGGGAGGACGCCATCGAGGAGACGTGGCGCATCGTGCAGCCGGTGCTGGACAAGCCGGGCCGGATCCACCCCTACGACCAGGGCTCGTGGGGACCCGAGGCCGCGCAGTCGCTGCTGCATGGTCATCGCAGCTGGCAAGAGCCGTGGCTGCCCAAGCGCACGTCGTCACAGTAAGGAGATCGGGGAGAGATGCAGCTCGGGATGATCGGACTGGGCCGGATGGGCGCGAACATCGTCCGCCGCGTGGCCAAGGACGGACACGAATGCGTGGTCTACGACCACAACCCGGACGCGGTGAAGGCGATGGCGGGGGAGGAGAGGACCACCGGTGCGTCGTCGCTGCGGGAGCTAGCCGAAAAGCTGACCGCTCCGCGGGTGGTCTGGGTGATGGTGCCGGCGGGGACGATCACGACGGGGGTGATCGAGGAGCTGGCCAAGACGCTGGACTCCGGCGACATCGTCATCGACGGCGGCAACTCCTATTACCGCGACGACCTCAAGCACGCAAAAACCCTGTCCGACAAGGGCATTCATTTGCTCGATTGCGGCACCAGCGGCGGGGTGTGGGGCCGGGAGCGCGGCTACTGCTTGATGATCGGTGGCCATGAGGAGGCGTTCAAACACGCCGAGCCGATCTTCGCCACCGTCGCGCCCGGGGTGGACGCGGCGCCGCGCACGCCCGGTCGCGAGGGCGAGGTCGCGCAGCCGGAGAGGGGCTACTTGCATTGCGGAGGTTCCGGGGCCGGCCACTTCGTCAAGATGGTGCACAACGGCATCGAGTACGGGATGATGGCCTCGCTCGCCGAGGGGCTGAACATCTTGCGCGGGGCCGACATTGGCAAGCAGGTGCAACAGGGCGACGCCGAAACCGCGCCGCTGTCCAACCCGGAGTTCTACCAGTACACCTTCGACATTCCCGACGTGGCCGAGGTGTGGCGCCGGGGCAGCGTCATCGGGTCGTGGCTGCTGGACCTGACCGCGATCGCGCTGCACGAGTCGCCCGACCTCGAGGAGTTCTCGGGTCGGGTCTCCGACTCTGGGGAGGGCCGCTGGACCTCCATCGCGGCGATCGACGAGGGGGTTCCCACGCCGGTGCTGACCACCGCGCTGCAGTCCCGCTTCGCCTCGCGCTCGCTCGATGACTTCGCGAACAAGGCGCTGTCGGCGATGCGCAAGCAGTTCGGCGGGCACGCCGAGAAGCCGGCGAACTAGCTTCGGTCCACCATCGGGACTAGTGGCGATCGCGAGCGCGGCGTAGCCGGGCGAAGCGGGTCGCCACCATCGGGACTAGTGGCGATCGCGAGCGCGGCGTAGCCGGGCGAAGCGGGTCGCCACCATCGGGACTAGTGCCGCTTGACGAACTTCACCACGGCCTCGCTGAACGCGTCGTTGTCGTCGCCGGCCGCGGTGTGCCCGGCGTTGGACAGCTCGACGAACTCCGCGCGCGGCACGGTGGCCAGGAAATGCCGGACGCCTTCGGGGCTGACGACGTCGGACAGCTTCCCGCGGATCAGCAGGACGGGGATCGACAGGTTCTTGGCGGCCTGCTCGAAGTTCTCGGTGCGCAACTCGGGGTCGTCGCCGGGCTTGGTCATGAACGCCGGGTCCCAGTGCCAATACCAGCGGCCGTCGCGGAGGCGCAGGTTCTTCTTCAGCCCCTCGGGGCTGCGCGGCTTGTCTCGGTACGGCAGATAGGCGGCGACGGCATCGGCGGCCTCCTCAAGCGAGTCGAACCCGTCGAGGCCGCTGATCATGAAATCGCGGATGCGGGCGCTGCCGCCCTTCTCGAACCGGGGCACGACGTCGACGAGGACCAATCGGGTCACCCGCGCGGGCCCGGCCCGATGGGCGGCGAGGATGCCGGTCAACCCGCCCATGCTCGCCCCGATGATCATCACCGGCCGGCCCATCGCCTCGATCACCTGCAGGACGTCGGCGGCCAGGGTCTCGACGTCGTAATCGGCATTGGGCGCGCGATCGCTGTCACCGTGGCCGCGGCTGTCCAGCGCCACGACGTGCAGGCCCTCGTCGGCGAGGATTTGGCCGGTGTTCTTCCACGAATGCCGGTTCTGGCCGCCACCGTGCAGCATCAGGACGCTCGGCCGTCCCGCGCCGTCGGTCCCGCGGTTCCACTCGTCGGCGATCAGGGTGATCCCGCCGACGCCGGAAAACTCGACCGTCTGGGGGACGCTGGTGACGGCACTCATGCGACCTGACGTTACATAGTGCGTATAAGCACCGTTCGCTGGGGCGACGACGCGATGAGTTTTCGCCATCGCCGGGGTCTATCACTGACGACATCAACGAGCCAATAAGGAGGCCGCGGCCCATGCCATCGATCACCCCGTCGTTGTGGTTCGACCACGATCTGGAGGAGGCGGCCAGGTTCTACACCTCGATATTCCCGAACTCGCACATCGAGGGCTTCAACAGAACCACCGAGGCCGGGCCCGGCGAACCGGGCACCGTCCTGTCCGGCAGCTTTGTGCTGGACGGCACCCGATTCATCGGCATCAACGGCGGCCCGCATTTCCAGTTCAGCGAAGCGGTGTCCTTCACCATCCACTGCAGGGACCAGGACGAGGTCGACTACTACTGGGAGCGGTTGACCGACCGCGGCGAGGAATCGCAATGCGGCTGGTGCAAAGACCGCTTCGGGCTGAGCTGGCAGATCATCCCGGACCGACTGTATGAGTTGATCGGCGATCCCGACCGGGCGCGCGCGGCGGCGGCCACCCAAGCGATGTACGGCATGCGAAAGATCGTCATCGCCGACCTCGACCGGGCAGCCGCGCGGCTATAGCGAAACTCCCTGCCGCAGCTGCATTTTGACCGCTTGTGGCATGCGGTCGGTGCGTCATGGGCGCGCACGCGTTAGGTTGGTCCGTGCGGACACGCCGAGCAGGGAGTGAACATGGGTGAACCTGGCTGGATCGACGTGCCCAGCCCTGCTGGGGACCTGAAGGCAATCACCTGGGGGTCCCGCGATGCCCCCATCGCTTTGTGCCTGCACGGCTTCCCCGACACTCCCTACGGGTTTCGCAAGATCGCTCCCCGGCTCGTCGGGGCGGGGTGGCGGGTGGTGGCGCCCTTCATGCGGGGATACGCGCCGTCGTCGATTCCGGCCGACGGCAGCTATCACATCGGCGCGCTGATGGACGACGCCTTGCGGGTGCGCTCGGCGGCCGGCGGCACCGACGACGACGTGGTGATCGGCCACGACTGGGGAGCGATCGCCACCACCGGTTTGGCCGCCATGCCCGACAGTCCGTTCACCAAGGCGGTGATCATGTCGGTGCCGCCGTCGGCGGCCTTCCGTCGCCGGGGCGGCGCGGCCGAGCGCGGGCGCCTGGTCGGCCATCTGGCGCGGCAGCTCCTCCGCAGCTGGTACATCATGTACTTCCAGTTGCCCTCGCTGCCAGAGCATTCGGCGTCCTGGGTGGTGCCGCTGCTGTGGCGGCGGTGGTCGCCGGGCTATCACGCCGACGAGGATCTGCGCCACGTCGACGCGGCGATCGGGACACCGGAGAGCTGGCGCGCGGCGCTGGGACCCTACCGCGCCACGATCCGCAACACCCCGCCGCCCGCGCAGTACGCCAAACTGAACGAGCTGTGGACCCAGGAGCCCGTGTGGCCGTGCCTGTACCTGCACGGCCGCGAGGACGGCTGCATGACACCGGCTTTCGCCCGCTGGGCAGAGAAGGTGCTGCCGCCGGGCAGCGAGGTGGCCATCGTGGAGCACGCGGGGCACTTCCTGCAGCTCGAACAGCCCGACAAGGTCGCCGACCTGGTGCTCGGTTTCATCGGCTCACCCGGCTGAGATGGTGGCGGTCCGGATGGCGGCCGTCGATGCGCAGTTCTACTGGATGTCGGCCAAGATTCCCAACGACGAGTTCTTGCTCTACGCGTTCGACGGTGAGCCCGGGGATTACCCGGCCGCCGTCGAGCAGGTCTGCCGGCGGGCGCGCGCCTGCCCGGAGCTGACGACTCGGGTCCGTGATCGCGGTCCGCTGGCCTACCCGCAGTGGGTACCGGCGGCCGTCACGTCCGGCCAGGTGGTCCGTCATGACCTCGACGACCAGACCTGGGCCGGCTGCCTGGCGGCCGTCGTCGCCCTCGCTGGCGACCAGCTCGACGTTCGCCGGATGCCCTGGCGGCTGCACGTCTTCACCCCGGTGCAGGGCATCCCCAACGTCGGCGGACCGGGGAGCGTGGCGGTCATGCAGGTCGCGCACGCGCTGGCCGACGGGGCGCGGGCATCGGCGATGGCGGGCTGGCTGTTCGGCCGGCCGGATCGCGTGCCCGGGGTGCAACGGTTACGGGCCGGGTGCTTGCCGTGGCGGGCGGCGCGGGCGGCCCGTGCCCATCGCCGGCTGGAGCGCGACATCCACGCCGGACTGCTGGCCCCCGCGCCCGGGCCCCGGCCGCTGCTGCCCACGAACGCCCGCCCCGGTCCGGCCCGCTCGGTGCGCACGCTGGTGCGACACCGCAAGCAGGTGCGCGGCCCGACGGTCACCGTGGGCGCGCTGACGGCAATATCCGCGGCGCTGTCCGAGCTGCTGGGCGATGCCGCGGACACGCTGGGCGCCGAGGTCCCGGTGGCCAAACCTGGTGCGCCGCACGCGTACAACCACTTCGGGAACGTCACGGTGGGCCTGTATCCAAGGCTGGGGTGGGAAGCGCGCGCCGAGCGGATCGCGACGGAGTTGGCCAACGGCCGGCGGCGCTTCGCGCATTCGGCGACGCGCCACGCCGACCGGGCTTTCGCCGCGGTGCCCGCGGTGCTATTGCGTTGGGGGGTCGCCCAATTCGACTACGATGTCCGGCCGGCCCGGGTGTCCGGCAATACCGTGGTGTCCAGCGTTAACCGCGGCCCGGCCGACCTGAGCTTCGGCGGCACCCGGGTGGTGTTGACCGCCGGCTACCCGGCGTTGTCGCCGGTGATGGGGCTGACGCACGGCGTGCACGGCATCGGCGACACCATCGCGATCAGTGTGCACGCGGCCGAGTCGGCCGTACCCGACATCGACGCTTATGTGCGGCTACTCGACGCGGTGTTGTAGCTACTACGCATCGCCGGATCGGGCCGCTTCTTCTCGCGTGAGGCCGACGGCCAAGATCAGCTCCTCGTGCAGCTCGAACCACACCGTGTGGTAGGAGTCGATGAGCGGCCGGGTCAGCCACGCGGTCTCGCCTTCTCGCACTTTGCCCAGGGCCGCAACCAATTTCGCCGGGTACACGTTCAGTCGGGGGAGCTGCGCCGCGACCGACTCGATGATGGGCAGCACCCGCGCATGCACATCATCGAGGCGGGCCAGCACCGCGGCGTCGTATTCCGCGTCATCGTGCGGGTTGGGGGTGCCGCCGGGGCCGCCCTTCAGCTGCCAATCCGTGACCAGGGATTTGAAATCGGCATTGACGGGCCGAAAGTCGTCGTAGGCGGCGGCCAGCACCGCCCGGTCGGCGCCGCTGCGTTCCTCGTCGAGGAGCGCAGCGAGCCGCTCGCGCCCGGCGGGGGTGATCCGCACGGTCGCACCGTCGACCAGTAGGCCTGCCGCGGTCAGCCGTCCGACGATGGTCGTCACGTCGGCAATGTCCTCGTTCAGTGTCCCGGCAAGCTCGGCGGGACACAGCCGGCCCTTCAGCCGAACCGCTTGCAACACCGCCAATTCGGTCATGACGTGGTCTCACCCGCGAGCCGCAGCGCGGTCAGCATGACGATAAGAGGGGTGGTCGAGACGACGTCGGTGTGTCCGCGTTTCATCGCCTCCGCCACCGCGTCCTCCGTGGCGTCGTCCAGCCGCAGGTGGCCGCCGGAGGTGTGGGCACGCAGCGGGCTGAGCGTTCGCGCGATGTCGGCCAGCTCCCGCAGTTCGGGCGTATCGCTTTCCGACCATGCGGAGAGGTTCAGGTTGCCCTCGCGCACTTCGCCTTCGGCGCCGTCGACGGTGATCAACCTGCCGGCCAGGGATGCGGCGACTCCGTGTCCGCACCCCACTACGGCCACCCGGCCGAGTTCGCGGCTGACCACTGCCGCGTGGCTGGCCGCCCCTCCGACCTCGGTGACGATGCCTTGCGCGGCAAGCATGCCGGAGACATCTTCCGGCCGGGTGTGGTCGCGCACCAGGATCACCGACTCGCCTCGCTCCGCGGCATCGAGCGCCTCGTCGACGTCGGTGTATGCCCTACCCGACGCGACGCCCGGGCATGCCGGCAATCCCCTGGCCAGAAGATTTGCCGCCAAACGTATTTCGGGCTGCAACGCCGGTAACAGTAGGGTCTGTACGTGTGCCGGGGTCACCCGTCGCAGCGTCTCGGCGTCGTCGATGAGCCCCTCGTGCCGCAGCTGTAACGCGAGGCGCACCGCTGCCTGCGCCGACCGCTCCGCGCCCCGCGTCTGCAGCAGCCAGAGTTTGCCGTCTTCGACGGTGAACTCGATCTCTTGAACGTCGGACCCGAGGCGCTCCAATTTGTGGGCGGTGTCCATCAACTCGTCGTAGACAGCCGGCTGCTCGTCGCGCAGGGCGGTGACCGGCTCGACGTCGACCGATCCGGACACCACGTCGTCCCCCTGTCCTCCGGGCAGCCATTCGCCGAACGGTGCGCGATCGCCGGTGACGGGGTTGCGCGAAACGAGAACGCCCGCACCCGAATCGGAGCCGTAATTGCCGAACACCATCGCCTGCACGACGACCGCCGTGCCGCTCTGATCGTCGGCGCCGCCGGAATGGGCGCGGTAGGCGACCGCACGGGGTGAGTTCCACGAGGCGAACACCGCCTCGATGCCGGCGCGTAGCTGCGCATAGGGGTCGGCGGGCGGCGATTCGTGGTCGTCCAACCCAACGATGCGCCGGTACATGCGGTCGAACCGCTGGCGCGTGTCGCGCGCGAACGCTGTGTCGGCCGCGGCCAGCGCTTGCTCGACATCATCGTTCATGCCGAGGTCCAAGATCGTGTCCATCATCCCCGGCATCGACTGGGTGGCCCCCGAGCGCACGCTGACCAGCAGGGGACGCGGACCCCGACCGAACGAGCGCGAAGTCTGCGCCTCCAGCCAGCTCATCCGGTCCAGCACGTCGTCCCAGATCGCGTCGATCGTTGACCCGGGGTCGGCGAGGTACCGCAGCCCCACCTCGGTGGTGATGCAGAAGGCGGGCGGCACCGGCAGGCCGTGACGGCGCATCACCTCGATGCCGTGGCCCTTGTTGCCCAGCAGCGCCCGCGGATGACTCGCTGTGCCGTCGAGTAACACCACGGAATGCCCGTCAGGCGAGGCCCCGGACGCGCCACAGGGAGCGCCGCTGCCTCGTGCGATACGAGCCGTGGTGCACCCCCTTGTGATCAGCGGCTGATTGGCCGACGTCGGAACGTCCGCAATGTTCCCACACGCAGCACGGGAGTTAGCTGCTCGGCGGTCCTGTTATCCGGTCCGCCCCATGATCTAGGTTTGCAGGTATGACTCCCTACGACGTCGGACTATTGATCCTGCGGCTGGTGTTGGGCGTGACGTTGGCCGCGCATGGCTACAACAAGTTCTTCGGTGGTGGTCGCATCCCGGGCACCGCGCGCTGGTTCGAAAGCATCGGCATGAAGCCGGGCAAGTTCCACGCCACCGTGGCCGCCACGACCGAGATGGCCGCCGGGCTGGGCCTGGCCGCCGGGCTGCTCACCCCGATCCCTGCGGCGGGCTTCGTGTCGTTGATGCTGGTCGCGGCCTGGACCGTGCATCGCCCCAACGGCTTCTTCATCGTCAAGGAGGGCTGGGAATACAACCTGGTCCTGGCGGCCAGCGCGGTCGCCGTGGCCACCCTGGGCGCCGGCAAGCTCAGCCTGGACTACGTCGTGTTCGGGCACAGCTGGATGGACGGTTGGCGCGGCCTGCTGATCTCGGTCGTGCTCGGCCTCGCCGGCGCGATCGGCCAGCTGGTGATCTTCTACCGGCCGCCGGCTAAGCAGGCTGGTTAGCTAGGGTCGTCAGTCCGCTAGGCGACCGCGGCGGTCTCGGCTTCCCGGACTTCGGCCGCCGCACGCTCGCCGGAGCGGATCGCGCCGTCGATCCACCCGCACATGACGGCCGAGCTTTCCGTCCCGGCCCAGTGGATGCGACCGCACGGCTCGCGCAGGGTGTAACCGAATTCGGTGAGCACGCCGGTCGGGGCGTGGCTGATCATCCCGCCGCCGGAGTAGCGCTCGATGGTCCAGTTCTGCTCGTGGTACTCCTGCGGCGTTCTCGCCTTCTCGCCGAATCGGTCGACCAGCTCGCCGACGATCGCCGCCTTCCGCTCGGCCTCGTTGAGCTTCGTCAGCCGACGCGCCGCGGGCCCCTCGGTGATGACGCACATGACGCCCGGGTCGCCGGTGTCCGTGCAGGCGTCGATGGTCAGGGTGGCCAGGGTCCCTGGTGCGGCCGACTGACCCGACAGCCCGTCGGCACGCCAGAAGGCCTCGTCGTAGATGATCGACGTCTTGATGACGGCGCCGCTGGGCATGCGCTGGTGCAGAAGTGCGCGATCCACCGGCAGCATCGGCTCGTAGACGATCGAGGAGGCGATCGCCAGCGGGATCGCCACGATGACCCGCCGCGCGCGCACCGTCAGGTCGGCCGCCGTCACCGTCACACCGTCGTCGTCCTGGGCGATCTGCCGGACCGGTTGCGAAAGGTGCACCGCGTCACCCAGTTCGGTGGTCATGCGGCCGTAGATGGCGCCCATCCCGCCGACCGGGCGGGCGTCCTGGGAGCCGCCCTTGCCCGAGATCGCGAACGTCAGTCCGCCCGCGGACGCCGTCTGCAACAACCCCCACAGCAACGACGTCTCTGACGCCGCCGAGGTGTAGAGGCCGGCAAAGGCCATGTCCAGCATCTCGCGGGCCTGCTTGGACATGGTGTTCTGTTCGATCCATTCCCCGACGCTGATGCGGTCCCACTCGTCCGCCTGCTTGGCGTCCCAGGGCGCTTCCCGCGGAAGCGTTTTGGCCATCTTCTCGATCGACAACAAACCGACGCCGAGGTTGGCGACGGCCCACGGGCTCATCGTCCAGGGGATAGTGCCGCCGTAGCGGTGCTTCTTGCCGTCGACGATCATCATGGCGTCGCCGTCGTGGTACTGCTTGTATTCGGCCACCCCGAACTCGTCCATCATCGCGTAGATCCGGTCCTGGCCCGGCCCGACCCACGCGCCGCCACGATCGATCCACATTCCGTCGGGACGGTACTCGGTGAAGGTGCGGCCGCCGACCCGGTCACGCGCCTCCAGCAAGACCACCGAATGGCCGGCCTGTTTCAGCCGCAGGGCGGCCGTCAGACCGGCGAATCCCGCTCCGACCACGCAGTAATCGACTTCCGACATGGTTGGCTCCTCAACCTATGTCCCGCCCCAGCAGCAAACTACACCTGGGTCGACGTCGCCGGTGGCGAGTTAACGCAGATTTCCGCGCGCGTTCCCTGCGCCCATAGGCTGCGGATTTGTGTTGATGCATGCGGTTCGGGCGCGGCGCAGCTCCGACGACTTTCCCCGCGCCGAACACTTGGCGGCCAAGATCGCCGACGTCGCCGCCGACCCGGTCGCCGTCGAGCCGGAAGCCGCGGAGATGGTGGCGAACCGGATCATCGACAACGCGGCGGTCAGCGCCGCGGCCGTGCTGCGCCGGCCGGTCACGGTGGCGCGACAGCAGGCGCTGGCGCATCGGACGCGGCGCGGGGCGAGGGTTTTCGGCGTGGACGGAACCTATTCGGCGGAGTGGGCGGCCTGGGCCAATGGCGTCGCGGTGCGCGAACTCGACTTCCACGACACGTTTTTGGCCGCCGAGTACTCGCACCCGGGTGACAACATCCCCCCGCTGGTCGCGGTGGCCCAGCAGCTGGGCTTGCCGGGCGCGGACCTGATCCGCGGCGTGGCCACGGCCTACGAAATCCAGATCGACCTGGCTCGCGGAATCTGCCTGCACGAGCACAAGATTGACCACGTCGCGCATCTCGGGCCCTCGGTGGCCGCAGGCATCGGGACGATGCTTCGGCTCGACACCGAGACGATCTATCAGGCGGTGGGGCAGGCGCTACACCTGACGACCGCCACCCGTCAGTCCCGCAAGGGGCTGATCTCCAGCTGGAAGGCGTTCGCCCCCGCGCACGCCGGCAAGGTCGCCATCGAGGCGGTGGACCGCGCGATGCGCGGCGAGGGATCGCCGGCGCCGATCTGGGAGGGCGAGTACGGGGTGATCGCCTGGCTGCTGGGCGGGCCCGAGCGCGAATACCAGGTGCCGCTGCCCGCTCCGGGCGAACCCAAACGCGCCATCCTGGACAGCTACACCAAGGAGCACTCGGCGGAGTACCAGAGCCAGGCACCGATCGACCTGGCCCGGCGGCTCCGCGAGCGGATCGGCGACCTCGGCGAGATCGCGACCGTCGTGCTGCACACCAGCCACCACACCCACGTCGTGATCGGAACGGGCTCCGGGGATCCGCAGAAGTTCGACCCGGACGCGTCGCGGGAAACGCTCGACCACTCGCTGCCCTACATTTTCGCCGTCGCGCTGCAGGACGGCAGCTGGCACCACGAACGCTCCTACACTCCCGAGCGCGCCCACCGGCCCGACACCGTCGAACTGTGGCGCAAGATCTCGACGGTCGAGGATCCGGAGTGGACCCGCCGCTACCACTCGACGGATCCGGCCGAGAAGGCGTTCGGGGCGCGCGCCGAAATCACGCTGAGAAGCGGGGAAGTGATCGTCGACCAGCTGGCGGTGGCCGACGCCCACCCGCTGGGCGCGCGGCCGTTCGGGCGGCCGCAGTATGTGCAGAAGTTCACCGACCTCGCCGTCGACGTCGTGGAACCCGCTGAGCGGGAAAGGTTTCTAGCCGCCGTGGCGGCGCTGCCCGATCTGGACGACCTCGACGCGCTCAATCTGATGGTCGACCCGCAGGCGCTCGAGTGGGCCCCGGCGATCGCGCCGGGAATCTTCCGTGCGTGAAATCGCGTGTGCGCTCACGGATTTGGGCGTGCGTCCAGGGCGGGAATTTCGCGGATTTCTCACCCTCGGCGCACATCGGAAGCCCTTGGCTCACGGACGCGTTGGCCGCGCCTCATGCGCGCCTTAGCCGGGGCCGCCGTACTGCCACACCAGGTTGTGCGCGCCGGTCATCGTGGGGTTGCACCACATCGTCCTGTTGTTGGTGTCCTGGGTTGTCGCGTGCAACACCGTACAGGGATCGCCCGGCGCGGGTGGGTCGGCCCGGGCTGCTGGTGCGACGGCCGCGACGGTGGCCAGCACCGCGGCCGATATGACCATTCGAAGCCTGCTCATACTGGATGCCTCCTGCACGTCTCACGCTAACCGCTCGTGGAGTAGCGGGCAAAGGATTCTTGCCCGGCTCAACTGCCGCGCGCCTAGAACGCGTTCTAATCTGACCACCATGGGATTTCTCAAGCCTGAGCTGCCGCAGCTCGACATGGCCGAGTGGAAGAAGGGCACGCGTAGCGAGAAGATCCGCCCGATGGCCAGGCACTGGGCCGAGGTGGGCTTCGGCACGCCGCTCGCGTTGCACCTGTTCTACGTCGCCAAAATCCTTGTTTACATCCTCGGCGCGTGGCTGTTCGCCTCGGCCACCAAGGGACTCGGCGGGTTCACCCACGTCGCGTCGTGGTGGTCGGAGCCGATCGTGTTCGAGAAAGTCGTGCTCTACACGATGCTGTTCGAGGTGATCGGGCTGGGTTGCGGCTTCGGCCCGCTGAACAACCGGTTCTTCCCGCCGATGGGCTCGATCCTGTACTGGATGCGGTTCGGCACCATCCGGCTGCCACCGTGGCCGGACCGGGTCCCGCTGACCCGGGGCACCAAGCGCAAGCCGATCGACGTCGCGCTGTACGCGCTGTTCCTGCTGGTGACGTTGAGCGCGCTGTTCGCCGACGGCACCGGGCCGGCACCCGAGCTGGGTACGACGGTCGGGTTGCTGCCGGCCTGGAAGATCGTGCTCATCCTGCTGCTGCTCGGCGTGCTCGGGCTGCGCGACAAGGTGATCTTCCTGGCCGCCCGCGGCGAGGTCTACGCCACCATGGCGGTGACCTTCCTCTTCGGCGGGGTCGACATGATCGTCGGGTCCAAGGTGGTGTTCCTGGTGATCTGGATGGGCGCCGCCACCTCGAAGCTCAACAAGCACTTCCCGTTCGTGATCTCCACGATGATGTCCAACAACCCGCTGGTGCGGCCCCGCTGGCTGAAGCGGCAGTTCTTCGAGAAGTTCCCGGACGATCTGCGCCCCGGGCGGCTGTCGCGGTGGTTGGCGCATCTCAGCACCGCCATCGAGATGCTGGTGCCGCTGCCGTTGTTCTTCTGCCACACCGGCTGGCCCGTCACGGTGGCCGCCATCGTCATGGTCTGCTTCCACTTGGGGATCTTGGTGTCGATCCCCATGGGCGTGCCGCTGGAGTGGAACGTCTTCATGATCTTCGGTGTGCTGTCGCTGTTCGTAGCGCACGCCCGCCTGGGCCTGCGCGACCTGCGACACCCGGTGGTGGTGGCGATGCTGTTCGTCGTCATCGCGGGAATCGTTCTGTTAGGCAATATATTTCCCCGCAAGATCTCGTTCCTGCCGGGGATGCGGTACTACGCCGGGAACTGGGACACGACGTTGTGGTGCATCAAGCCCTCGGCGAGCGACAAGATCTCCAGGGGCATCGTGGCGATCGCGAGCATGCCGCAGGCCCAGCTCGAGCGGTTCTACGGCAGTCCGGAGGCCGCGCAGATCCCGATCTACATGGGATATGCGTTCCGCGGGTTCAACACTCACGGCCGCGCGCTGTTCACTCTGGCGCACCGCGCGATGGCGGGCCAGAACGAGGACGACTACGTGCTCACCGACGGCGAACGCATTTGCAGCACCGCGATCGGCTGGAACTTCGGGGACGGCCACATGCACAACGAGCAACTGATCGCCGCGCTGCAGGAGCGCTGCCACTTCGAGCCGGGCGAGGTGCGGGTGGTCCTGCTGGACGCGCAGCCCATCCACAAGCAAACGCAGGCGTACCGGTTGGTGGACGCGGCGACGGGCGAGTTCGAGCGGGGCATCGTCCGGGTCGCAGACATGGTGACCCGCCAACCGTGGGCCGACGATGTGCCCGTCGAGGTGGAGTCGGAATAGGTTCGCGAGCGTAACCGCACCGCGAAATATCCGCTCGGAAATCGCGGTGCGGTTACGCTCGCGGGCAAGAAGGGGAGACCCCGCGCAAGCTAGGCGCCCGAGCGCACTTCCCGCGCCGCGGCGACCATGTTCCTCAGCGACGCGGTGACCTCGTCGGGGTTGCGCGTCTTGAGCCCACAATCGGGGTTGACCCAGAGCCTTTCCGCCGGAACCGCTCTCAGCGCCGCGCGCAGCGACTCGGCCATCTCCTCGGTGCTCGGCACCCGCGGCGAGTGGATGTCGTAGACGCCCGGCCCCACGCTGTTGGAGAAGCCGATCGAGTTGAGGTCGTCCAGCACCTCCATGTGTGAGCGGGCCGCCTCCAGCGACGTGACGTCGGCGTCCAGGTCGGCGATGGCCCCGATCACCTCACCGAACTCCGAGTAGCACAGGTGGGTGTGGATCTGCGTGGAGTCCGCGACCCCGGAGGTGGCCAACCGGAAAGACCCTACGGCCCAACGCAAGTAGTCGTCTTGCTGAGCGCGGCGCAGCGGCAGCAGCTCCCGCAGCGCCGGCTCGTCGACCTGGATGACGGCGATGCCGGCCGACTGCAGATCGACGGTCTCGTCGCGGATGGCCAGCGCCACCTGATTGGCGGTGTCGGCCAGCGGCTGGTCGTCGCGGACGAACGACCACGCGAGGATCGTCACCGGACCGGTCAGCATGCCCTTGACCGGCTTGTCGGTCAGTGACTGCGCGTAGGTGATCCATTCGACGGTCATCGGGTGGGTACGAATGACGTCGCCGTAAAGGATCGGCGGACGCACGCAGCGGCTGCCGTAGGACTGCACCCATCCGTTCTGCGTGGCGAAGAAGCCCTCCAGCTGCTCGGCGAAGTACTGCACCATGTCGTTGCGCTCCGGCTCGCCGTGCACCAGCACGTCGAGCCCGAGTTCCTCCTGCAGCTTGATGACGTCGGCGATCTCCGTGCGCATCCGCTTTTCGTACTCCGCCTGGTCGATCTCGCCGGCCCGCAGCGCGGCGCGCGCCTTGCGGATCGCGGAGGTCTGCGGGTAGGAGCCGATGGTCGTCGTCGGCAGCGGCGGCAGGTGCAGCCGCGCGTCCTGCGTGGCGCGGCGCTGGGCGGCGTCGCCACGATGGGTGCCCGACGCGACGATCGAGTCAATGCGGGCCCGCAGCCGGTCGTTGTGCAGCCGTGGATCGCTCTTGCGGGAGGCCACCGCGGCGTTGGACGCGGCGATCTGGTCGGCGACGGCGTCGCGCCCGTCGCGCAGGGCGCGCGCGAGCGTCACCACCTCGGCCACCTTCTCCTGCCCGAACGCCAGCCAGCTGCGCAGCGCGTCGTCCAGATCGGTTTCCGGTTCCAGCGAGTACGGCACGTGCATCGTGGAGCATGACGTCGAAACCGCCACCGTGCCAACCGAGCCCAGCAGGGTGGCCAGCTTGCCGAGCGCCGCCTCCAGGTTGGTGCGCCAGACGTTGCGCCCGTCGACCACGCCGGCCACCAGGGTCTTGCCGGACAACTCCGGGATGCCCGCGACCGCGGTGTCGGCGCCGTAAACCAGGTCGATGCCGATCGCCTCGACCGGGGTGCGGGCCAGGCCGGCAAGCGAGGGGCCGGGGTCACCGAAATAGGTGGCGACATACATGGCCGGGCGGTTGCTTCGCTTGCCCAGCGCGTTGTATGTCGCCTCGGCCAGCGCCGGGGCGTCGGGGGAGATGTCGGTCACCAACGCCGGCTCGTCGAACTGCACCCACTGGGCGCCGTTGTCGGCGAGCAGGGACAACAGTTCCGAGTAGATCGGCACCAGCTCCTGGAGCCGTTCGATCGGCGCACCGCCGCCGTTGACCGCCTTGCTCAGCAGCAGGAAGGTGATCGGTCCGATGATGACGGGGCGGGCTGGAATCCCTTGCCCCAGCGCCTCTTTCAGTTCGGAAAGCACCTTGCCGGGGTTGAGCGAGAAGGTCGTGGCGGGCTCGATCTCGGGAACCAGATAGTGGTAGTTCGTGTCGAACCACTTGGTCATCTCCAGCGGCGCGACGTCGGAGTTGCCCCGCGCGGCCGCGAAGTAGCGGTCCAGATCGTCGGAGACCTGTGCGGCCCGGGACGGCAGGGCGCCGAGCATCACCGCCGTGTCCAGCATTTGGTCGTAGTAGGAGAAGGTGTTCACCGGCACCGAGTCGAGGCCGGCGGCGGCCAGGCCGGCCCACATGTCGCGGCGCAACGTCGCGGCGACGGATTCCAGCTTCGAGCGGCTGGTGCGGCCGGCCCAGTAGCCCTCGGTGGCGCGCTTGAGTTCGCGTTTCGGCCCGATGCGCGGCGAGCCGGTGACGGTGGCGGTGAATGGTTGAGCGGTCACGATCTGGTCCTATCCATCAGCGAGGTGGTCACCGCCGGAGGACGCGCAGCCGATCCGTCGCGGTTCGCACTTGCGTAGAACCGCAACGCATTCGGCCAAACGCCCATTCCACGAGGCGATGAGCCGCCGGACGCGGCGCGCCCGGCACAGCCGGCAGGTCTTCGGACTCGCAGGCGTGCACCGGGTGGGCGCTCCTACTGGCCGTCGCTTCCCAGTCTCGCGACCAGTGCTTGGTTGACGGCGGTCGTTCCTGCATACCGCTGCGGGACAGTCCCGGGCTCTCACCGGGTTCCCTCTCGCGAGGCGTTACTAACATGCCTCGCTCGATGCCGGCGTCGCGTTGTGCGGCGACGGCAGACCAGCTGCGTAGCGGAGTTTACCCCGGTCTTACGCGTCGGCTTGCCAGCGCCCGGGCGATCGGAGTCTCGCCATTGTTGAAGTCGATCGTTCGGCCGACCGTCGAGTCGTCCGCCAGCGCGGCGGCCACCACGAGCGCGACGTCGGCCCGCGAAACTTCTCCCTTGCCCCGCCCGAGCGCAATGTGGCCGGTGGCCGGCTCGAGGGTGAGCCGGCCCGGTCCCAGCACCGTCCAGTCCAGGCCGCTGGCGCGCAGATGTGCATCGGCGGCGGCCTTCGCCTCCGCGTAGGCGAAGAACGAATCGTCCCGCGGTACACCGTGATCCGGCCCGGCGCCGAAATAGGAGACCATCACGAAGCGCTTGACGTCCGTCCGCGCTGTGGCATCGATCACCCGAATGGCGGCGTCGCGGTCGACGGCGTAGGTGCGCGCCGGGTTGCCGCCGCCGGCTCCGGCCGAGAAGACCACCGCGTCGTGCCCGGCCAGCAGGCCGGCTAGCTGTACTGACCACGGACGTTGGTGACGGCGTGGCGTGGTGACATGACGAAGACCTCCGAGTGAAGTGCGAGCTGTCAAGGAACGCACTGCTCACAATCGGAGGTCTTCGTGTCCCACCGTAATGCTCCATTGTCTGAAACCGGTCGGCTGCGGCTGGCCCGATGTGTTGTTGATGATGGCTGGCCGCTGCGGCGGGCCGCCGAGCGGTTCCAGGTGTCGGCGACCACCGCGGCGCGCTGGGCCGGGCGGTACCGCGCCGCCGGGGCGCCGGCAATGGTTGATCGCAGTTCACGCCCGCATCACAGCCCTCGCCGCACACCCACGCGCACCGAGCGCCGCATCATTAAAGTTCGGGTGATCCGCAGGTGGGGACCCGCTCGAATCGGTTACCTACTCGGCATCCATCCCTCCACGGTGCATCGCGTGCTCACCCGTTACGGGATGGCCAGACTCCGTTGGCTAGACCGCCCCACCGGTCGGGTGATCCGCCGCATCGACTCGGCTAGGTGCGGCGAGCTAGTGCATGTCGATGTCAAAAAACTGGGCAAGATCCCCGCCGGCGGTGGTTGGCGGATGCTGGGCCGATCGCTGGGCAAACGCAATTCTCAAGCTCATCGATCGATTCGGATGACCGCGCGCCACCCCGCGATCGGGTACCACTTCCTACACACCGCCATTGATGGCCACTCGCGCCTGGCCTACACCGAGCTGCTGGCTGACGAACGCAAAGACACTGCGGCAGCGTTTTGGATCCGCGCTGATGCCTGGTTCACCGCGCACGGCATCACGGTACGGAAAGTATTGACCGACAACGGGTCCTGCTATCGATCCCAGGCCTTCACCGACGCACTCGGAGCTATCGAGCATCGCCGCACCCGCCCCTATCGGCCGCAAACCAACGGCAAAGTGGAGAGATTTCACCGCACGCTAGCCGACGAATGGGCCTACGCCCAGCTCTACACCAGCGACGCCGAACGCTGCCACGCCTTCACTGCCTGGCTCCACACCTACAATCACCACCGCGGCCACACCGCACTCGGCGGCCAACCACCCGCCAGCCGCGTACCTAACCTCTCAGGTCAGTACAGCTAGCGCATCGGTGTCGAGTTGCTCGATGTCGGCCACCACGGGCGTGGCGCCGGTGGCGGCGACGTCGTCGGAATGGTCAGGGTTGCGGAAGGCCGAACTCACCTCGTCGCCGCGTTCGGTCAGAATGCGGGCCAGCTGCAGCGCGACCTTGCCGTGGCCGCCGATGACGATGATCCGTGCCATGCCCCCGACGGTAGCTTCCGAGCCGAGCGCCCGGCTGGCCAGGCGATCGTGGCTCGGCGCCCGGCTACGCGGCGCTCGCGATCGCCGTCTAGAGCTTCACCCGGCCCATGATCAGGTCGATGATCGGCTTGCCCGGCGGGTACGCGCCGGTCAGCGATGCCATCGTGTGCCCGTAGTCCACCAGCAGCGTGATCCCGTTGATGCCGAAGGCGGCGGCGCTGTTCAGGAACGCCATCACGTCACCCATCTGCTCCGGGGTGTGCACCTTCGAACCGGTCTCGTCGCGGTAGTCCTGCGCGAAGGTCAGCCACAGGTCGGCGTTGGCCTGGGCCAGCGGGGTGTCGGTCGGGCCCGGGCAGATCGCGTTGATCCGGATGCCCTTCTTCAGCAGCGGGTAGCCCTGGGTCGCGACGTAGGCGTTGACGACCTTCTTGGAAAAGCCGTAGTGGATGATGCCTTCCGATTCGTGCGCTTTCACCCACTCTTGCGCCGCGGCGAAGTCCGGCGTGGCGAGGAATTCCGTCAGCAGGTCCAGGTCGTTCTCCCAGCCCATGCCGGCGACCGAGGAGATGAAGCAGATCGCCGAGCCCGACGGCAGCTGGTTCTTCTCGAGGAGGCGGTCGATGAGGTGCCGGTGGCCGATGAAGTTGATCGCCATCAGGTCGGTCGTCCCCTCGGCGATGCCGGCGGCTGAGAACAGCGCGTGGATCGGACCGTCCAGCTGCTCGAGCGCGGAGTCGATCGATGCGGGGTCGCGCAGGTCCACCTGAATGGACTTGGCGACGTCGTAGCTCACCGGCGCGTAGTCCATCACGATCACTTCGGCGCCGAGTTCGGCCGCTGACTTGGCCGCCGCTGCGCCCATGCCGGTGGCGCCGCCAACGACGAGAGCCCGCTTGCCGTCGTAGCGCAGCCGATCGACAATAGTCATGGAAATCCCCTTCTCGTTCACCGCCAATGCGGTTCTAGTCGCCCTACTGTATGGGTAACAGTTATTTGGTTCAATACCTACCCGGCGCGAACGGCGACACCACGCAGAACCGTGTCACGGACGTGCACCAGCGCCGCGCGTTTGCCCACCTCGGCGAGGATGTTCTCCGGTATCCACTGCAGGCCGATGACGCACCGGGCCAGCATCGCTGTGGACGCGGCGTCGACGGCGATCTCGCCTGACCGGAGTCCTTCGGAGAGCAGTGATTTCATCTGCCTTAGACGCGTTGTGTACGACCAGCCGGGGTTGGCCGTCGGTGGCGACAGCCGCATCCAGGCGAGTTGAATCCTGAACTCGTCGGAAAACCGGTCCAACGCATTGACGTTCACCCAGCTCAAGGCGTCCAGCTTCTCAATCGGTGTGGCGTCAGAGCGCAGCACGCTGACCCAGCCGGCCTCCACCTTCTTGCCGAAGGAGCGCATGATCGAGTCGAGGAGTTCGTCTTTCGATCCGATCACCCGATAGACGGTTCCGGTGCCGAGGCCGGCCGCCGCGGCGATGTCCCTGATGGTGGTGGCCTCGTACCCTCTGCGGCCGAACTCCGCTCGCGCCACCGCACGGACGTGCGCCGCTTTGTCGCTGGGGTCGGCGTCGCTGTCATCGGACCACGTCGCGATGACGTCCCTGGCGGCGGCGAAGGCGTTGGACCGGTCGAGCGCCGAGTCGGCGGGAGGCCGGGCTGCCAACCCGTGCAGGATAATTCGGCAGAGCAACTCGGCCACCTGGTCGGCCGATGAACTGTGGCGCATGACGTCAAGGCCGACCTGCAGCATGGTCTGGCAAATCCGGTCGGCCAACGTGGGCAGGTCGATGTCGGGTTTGATGTAGCCGCTCCACCTGCCCGCCCGCAGCGTTTGCAGCATCGCCTCCTGAATCGCCAGGGGCCGCTGCTGGGTCAGCTTCATCAACTCCGGATCGGTGCTGGGCCCCTCATAGAACGACATCTGCAGCGCGGCCCGATGCCGCACGGCGCAGTCGGCGATCGCCGAGCCCAGCTCGACAATCTGCTCGGGGACCGGGCGCGGGTCGGCTTTGTCCAACTTCGCTTGCGCGGCCTGCCCGATCCGGTCCAGATCGTCCTGGTAGCGGCGGATCAACTCGATGAGGATCGCCTCTTTGGACTCGAAGTGGTGATAGAGGCTGCCCGGAAGGATGCCCGCCGCGTCCGCGATCTCCTGCAACGAGGTCCGCAATCCCGACTGCGCGATCAATGAGGCGGCGGTGGTCAGGATTTCGGTTCGGCGCGTGCCCAAATCGGCTGTGGCGCCGACGCGTAATGACTCCGCTCGCGGCATGATCAGCGGTGCGCGCATCCGGACGACTGCGGACTGGCAAGCATACGCGTTCGTCCCTCTCGCCGAACCAAATCTTTGTTAGAGGCTATCAGACCGGGCGCAAGGAATGCGCTGCATAACGGCCGTGACGGCGTCCATTCTAGAGCCCCGGACCGTCCCAACCGTCGCGCACGACGACCTCGCCGACGGGCCGCCGACGGGCAGGCCGGAACGTGTGCCCGGCACGGAGCCGGCCCACCGGAAGCAGGCAACCCTGGACGTAGGTTTCCGGAATCCCAAGCAGCCGCCGCACCTCCTGCTCCCGATGCAGATGCAAGGTGGTGATGCAGGTTCCGTATCCCCGGGCGTGCAGCGCCAGCTGAAAGTTCCAGACTGCCGGGAAAATCGAGCCGTACAGCGTGGCCCGGTAAAACGATTCGTCACCCTCGATGCGCGGCAGGTATGGCTGATAGCAGGGAATCACCAGCAGCGGCACCTTCGCCATATTCTCGACCAACCACTCCGTCGACGACATGATCCGGCCTTGGGGCGTTCCGGCCGGCATGAGCTCGGCGAGCATCTGGCCACCGACCCGCAGCAGGTAGACCTCGCGGTACAACTCGGCGATCTCGTTGCGCAACGCCGGATCGGTGATCACCAGCCAGCGCCAGGACTGCTGATTGGAGCCGTTGGCCGCCTGCAAGCCGATGCGCAGGCACTCCCGGATGTCCGCGAGGTCGACCGGCGCGTCCAGGTCGAGCGTCTTGCGCGCCGAGCGGGTGGCGGTGAGAAGGTACTCGATATCCATTAACGTCGACTCCTCTTCGCAAGGCGCGCACCGAGTTCGGTGAGGTACCGGTCGGGGCCGCCGAGAAACGCGCTCCAACTCAGGAGGCGCTTGAGGTACAGGTGTGCGTCGTGCTCCCACGTGTAGCCGATGCCGCCGAACACCTGGATGGCCGTATCGCCGACGGTAGCCAGTCGCCCGGCGAAGGCTTTCGCCCGCAGCGCGGCCAGTTGCCGCCCGTCACGGTCGGCGTTATCAGCGGCCCACAGCGCATGGATGACACCGCTACGGGCCAGCTCGACCGTCTCGAACATGTCGACGCACAGATGCTGGACGGCCTGGAACGAGCCGATCGGATGACCGAATTGCGTTCTGTTTTTGGCGTATTCGACGGCCATGTCCATGACCGCGCGCGCGGCGCCGAGGGCGTCGGCGGCATTCGCGATCAGCACATCGTCAACCACCGCCGCGACGTTTTCTGCCGACGCCGTGGCCAGCCGTTGCGCGGGCGCTGACTCCAATGTGATGTGGAACCGCTTGCGGGTCTGGTCGATACCACGTTCCGGCGTGACCGACACCGCCGGCGAGCCGGTGCGCACCGCGAAAAGCCCGAGCCCCCGGTCGTCCTCGGCGAACGCCAACAGGACGTCCGCTGCGCCCGCATCGGGTACGGCGGCGATCTCACCCCGCAGCAGGCCGTCTCTGGATTCCAGGCCCTGCCGGCTCGCCGCACCGTCGGCATCCACGCAGACGGTCGCGACCGTGGTGCCGTCGGCGATCCCGCTCAACAGCTCGGCCGCGGTGTCGGTGGCTCCGAGCCGGGTCAGCGCCCGCGCGGCGCCGACGGCGGTCGACAACCACGGCCCCGGGTGCAGGGCGGCGCCCAGCTCTTCGGCGACGACGCCGGCCTCGACCATCGTCATGCCGGCGCCGCCGTTGTTTTCCGGTACCAGCAGGCCGGTCGTCCCGAGGTTGGCAAGGCCACGCCACACCGCGTCGGTGGTGCCGGTCGGGTCGTCGAGCAACGGGCGCACGTGATCCGAGATGGGTGCCTTTTCGGCGAGGAAGCGGCGGGTGGTGTCGCGCAGCGCAACTTGCTCGTCGGTGAGTTCGAGGTTCATGCGCGCGGCAACCCGAGTACCCGCTGGGCGGTGATGTTCTTATTGATCTGACTGGTGCCGCCCGCGATGGTCAGCGAGCGCGACGTCAGACGGTAGTTCGCCCACGGAGCACCGGCGCCGCCGGCACCCAGCAGGTCGAAGGCCAGGGCGGCCATGTCCTGGCCGATCTCGCCCCACACGGTCTTGGCGAGGCTGGCCGAGGCGAACGCATCACCGCCATGCAGCGTGGCCGAGATCGACCGCTGGCACAGGACTTCGAGATATTTGATGCGCAAAGCGATTTCGCCGAGGCGCCGCAGCGTCACGGCATCTTCGAGCGCGTCTGTGTGCGAGGCGATGTCGTCCACCAGTTCTTCCAGCCGGACCTGCATTTCGGCGTACAGCCGTGCGGCCCCGGCCCGTTCGTGGCTGAGCGTGGTGGTGGCCACCTGCCAGCCCCCATTCAGCGGCCCGAGCAACGCGTCCGCCGGGACGCGCACGTCGTGGAAGAACACCTCGGCGAAATCGGCGTCGCCGTTGAGCGTCACGAGTGGACGGGCTTCGATGCCGGGCAGCGTCATGTCGACGATCAAGCAGGAGATGCCCTTGTGCTTGGGTGCGTCGGGATCGGTGCGCACGTACAGCTGGCACCAGTCCGCCCGGTGCCCGAGTGAGGTCCAGATCTTTTGCCCGTTGACCACGAAGTCGTCGCCATCACGCACCGCCCGGGTGCGCAGCGCCGCGAGGTCGGACCCGGCTTCGGGTTCCGACATCCCTTGGCACCAGATGTCGTCGGCGCGCATCATGCGGGGGAGCAGCGTGAGCTTCTGCGATTCGGTTCCGTATTGCATGATGGCCGGCGCGATGTTGTTCAGCCCAATGACGTTGAGCGGCATGGGTGCTCGAGCGCGGGTGGTTTCCTCGGTGTAGACCAATTGCTCGAGAACGGTCGCGCCGCGGCCGCCGTATTCGCGGGGCCAGGACACCGCGGCCCAGCCCGCGTCGGCCATCGTCGCGCTCCACGCACGCAGCATCTCGATGGCGGCGTCGTCGCGTCCGGGGGGCCGACGGGCGGCCACCAGTTCGTCGGTCAGGTTCTCCGACAGCCAGTCGCGCAGCTCGACGCGGAACTGCTCCACTTCCGCCGGGTATGAGAAGTCCACGGTTCCTATTCTCTAGCCCTGGATTGTCCGGTCAACGTCGGTGGTCGGTGAGGCGACTGACCTGGTCCCGCAATTCGTCATCCACGGGCGGCGCCCTTGGGTTCGGGGAAGGCGACATCGGCGTTGCCCGGCATCGCGCTCACGCCGCGTCGCTCACACACTTCCAGCACCTCGTCGACGATCGACGTGGGCACGTAGAAGTTGTCCGTGGATGACATGTGTTCGAGACGTGCCTCGATGTCTTCGGCCGTCGGGTCGCTCTCGGCGTCGGCCAGCCACCCTTCGCTCAGTCCGACGAACACCCGCGCGTAGCGGCCGGCGGCAGCCGAATAATTGTGGTGGGTGAACGTGCAGGCCCGGCTGGCGAGGAAGGTGACCAGCGGCACGACGAGTTCGGGCCGGATGGCGCGCATGAAGCCGGATTCGGCGAGAAACTTCTCGTCGCCGACGGTCTCGGTGACCATTCGCGAAAAACCGGTCGGCATAACGGAATTGGCGAGAATCCCGTGCGGTTGGCCTTCGATCGCGATCACGTTCGTCAATCCGACCAGGCCGGCCTTCGCCGCGGCGTAGTGGGCCTCCATCGGCTGGCCGAAGATCCCGGCGGACGACGAGATGAACACGAAGCGCCCACCCCCGCTCTTCTTCATCACGCGGTACGCGGGCTGAGACAGATGAAAGCCGCCGTCCAGGTGCACGCGCAGCATGCGAGTCCAGTCGTCATGCGAGAGGTCCTCGAAGGGCACGCTGCCGAAAATGCCGGCGTTGCTGATCACCGCATCAAGCCGTCCGAACGAACCGACGGCCGCGTCGATGATCGCCTGGCCGCCCGCGGGGCTGTCGACCGAATCGTAGGAGGCGACGGCGGTGCCGTCGCCCTTCGTGATCTCGTCGACCACCTCATCGGCGACACCGGAGTCCGCGCCCTCGCCGCGCATCGAGCCGCCGACGTCGTTGACCACCACCGCGGCGCCGCGGCGCGCCAGGTCCAGCGCGTACAGCCGACCGAGTCCGCGGCCGGCACCGGTGACCACCACGACCTGGCCGGTGAAGTCAATCACCATGTGCTCCTTGCCCAAGTGCCCGTTGTCTCGTTGACTGCGGGTGGCACCGGACTTTACGGTGGAACAGATATTTGGTCAACGACGTCCAGGCGGGTCGGAGATTTGAGCGTGTCCACCGAGGTTCGCTGTGACTGGTTGCCCGGCCTCGGCATGCTCGCGTCCGCGCTGGCGGGCCGGGCCGTGGCGGTGGCCGAGCTGCGACCGGGCGAACCGTCGTGGACCGACGGCCAGACGATTCACGTCGACGCCGGGGCGAGCGCCCGCGGGCGGCTCGAAGCGGTCGCCGCGCAGGCCTCGATGATCGCGGCCGGCAGCCTGCACCCGGACGTGATGCGCCGACTGCTCCGCCACCCGCGGCTGGCCAGGCGCTACCTCGCGGTGGAGGGCCACCGCGCCCTCGCCGCCAACGCCGGCCTGCTGCCGGGCGTCCTGGCATCCCTGGGCGACCGCGAGGCCGGGAGGCGCAGCGATTCGCCCGCCGCTTCGCTGCGGATCGCCGAAGGGCGCGCGGCGATCGGCGACGCGGCACCGGAATTCGGCGTCATCCGTCCGGCGAAGGTGCTGGCCGCGTGCGCGCGGGCGGCCGAACAACAAGACGGCGAAAACCCCGGGCACGTCCCGAGGAGCCAGCGGGCCGCGCAGGAACTGGCGGAACTCGACGACGGCGAGCTCGACGACTCCGACGATCCGGACATGTTCACCAGCCCGGTGGGCGGCGGCGGTTTCATCGGCAAGTGGCTGAAGAAGATGCTCTCGTCGGCGCGCAAGACCGGGAGCGGCGGCGGACCGCCCGGCGCGGACACCCCGACGCATCGGACGAACTCCGCCAAGCGCGGGTTGCACGCGGTGACCTCGTTGGCTACCGCGTCGAGCGAGGATAGCGAAGACCAGCTGACGCCCACGGACGGTCTCACCTATCCGGAATGGGACGGCGCGCGCAAGATGTACCGGCCCGCGTGGTGCACCGTGCGCGAGGTCGAGGCGGAGATCAAGCCGTCGGCGACACATGCGATCGAAGCCGCCGTCAGCGTGCGTCGCCCGCTGTCGCGGCTGGGGATGGGACTGCACCGCCGCCACCGGCAGTCGCAGGGCGACGACATCGACATCGACGCGGCGGTCGAGGCCCGCGTGGAGGTGCTCGCGGGGTCGGTGCCCGACGAGGCGGTGTACCTGGACAGCCTGCGACGCCGCCGAGACCTGTCGGTGCTGCTCCTGCTCGACGTGTCAGGGTCGGCGGCGGAGCCCGGGACGGTGGGGCGCACGGTGCACGAGCAACAGCGCGCGGCGGTGGCCAACCTCGCGGTCGCGCTGCACGACCTGGGTGACCGGGTCGCGCTTTACGCCTACTACTCGCAGGGCCGCGCCGCGGTGAGCATGGTGCCGGTCAAGCGGTTCGACGATCACCTCGATGCCCGAGTCATGAAGCGGCTCAACAGCCTTGAACCCGGGGCGTATTCGCGCCTCGGTGCGGCCATCCGGCACGGTTCGGCGGTGCTGGAGGCGCGCGGGGGCACGTCACGGCGTCTGCTGGTGGTGCTGTCCGACGGACTGGCCTACGACCACGGGTACGAACGCGCCTACGGGGCCGCGGACGCGCGCCGCGCGTTGACCGAGGCCCGCCGCCGCGGCACCGGCTGCGTGTGCCTGACCGTCGGCGCGGGGACCGACGTGCAATCGCTGCGCCGAGTTTTCGGTAGCGCCGCGCACGCCACGATCGGGCGCCCGGACCAACTCGCGGGCGTGATCGGGCCGCTGTTCCGGTCCGCGCTGCGCTCGGCCGAGGTCCGCCGCAGGGTGTCATGATGCGCCGCCAAAACCGATTGTCGGGCCTGAATCCGCTCGTCAGAGAACTTGAAACAAACATCTGTTCCGGGATAGGCTCCACTCACCGTGGGTAGCAGAAGGGAAGCTATGGCCAACGAGTCCGGGCTTGCATACCGGAACGGCGCGATCCCCGAGGCCGGGGGGACGCGGCCCTACTACAAGGCGATCGGCGGCGAGGAAGCCGTCTTCAAGGCGGCGTACCGCCAGGGCCTGGCACTCGTCCTGAAGGGGCCGACGGGTTGCGGCAAGACGCGCTTCGTCGAGGCGATGGCCCACGACCTCGGCCGGCCGCTGATCACCGTCGCCTGCCATGACGACCTCACCACCGCGGACCTGGTGGGTCGGTATCTGCTGCAGGGCGACGAGACGGTGTGGGTGGACGGCCCGCTGACGCGCGCGGTGCGCGAGGGCGCGATCTGCTATCTGGACGAGGTTGTGGAGGCGCGGCAGGACACCACCGTGGTGCTGCATCCGCTCGCCGACCACCGGCGTCAGCTGCCGATCGAGCGCCTCGGCGTCACGCTGGACGCGGCGCCCGGATTCGGCCTCGTGGTGTCCTACAACCCCGGCTACCAGAGTGTGCTGAAAGACCTCAAGGATTCGACTCGGCAACGGATGGTCGCCATCGAATTCGATTTCCCCGCAGCCGATGTCGAGGAGGCGATCGTCGCGCACGAGGCGGGCGTGGACGGTGCGACCGCCGCGGAGCTGGTGCGGCTGGGCCAAGCCATCCGACGGCTGGAAACCGGCGGGCTGCGCGAAGTCGCGTCGACCCGCGTGCTGATCGCGGCGGGCAGGCTGGTGGCAGAAGGGCTGACGATGCGAGAGGCGGCGCGGGCCGCGATCGCCGGGCCGCTCACCGACGACGTGGCGGTGGGCAGGGCCCTGGGCGAGATGATCGAGATCTATCTGGGCGCGGCGAGTGATGATTGACCCGGTATAGCGCCGCCGTTAGGGTCTGAACAAATATTAGGTCTGCTTGATTCGGTTCGTGAGTCCGTCACCCGGGAGGTCAGATGTCCTACGAAAGTAGCGCTGAGCCGATCAAGGTCGGCTACCTGATGGACTTCACGCTGCCACCGGGATTTCCCGAGGAGATGAAGGCCGACTTCACGCGGTGCTTCGACCTGGTATTCGCCGAGGCCGTCGAAACCGCGACGATGGACCGGCCCGTCCAGATGGTGTACCGCGAGGTCGAGGGCCTGCCGAAGGGTTCGGTCAAGGCCGTCATCGACACATTCGGTGAGCTGGTGGACGAGGGCTGTTTGGTGGTGTTCGGGCCGCACATCACCGACAACTGCGTGCCGACCCGCGAGGCGATCGAAGAGCGGTTCAAGGTGCCGGCGATCAGCGTCACCGGCACCGACGACTGGCTGGGCGAATGGACGTTCGCATTCCCGCAGGGCTCCATGACCGACGAGCCCATCTTCATCGCCGACCTCGTCGCCAAACGCGGCCTCTCCGAAGTCGGAGTCCTGGTGGAGCAGAACCTGATCGGCGAGAGCTACCTGAAGAATCTGCGAAGCGCTTGCCGCCGCAAGGGCATTCGCATCGTCGCGGAAGCGGCCATCGCCCAGACCGCGCAAGACATCAACGACGCCGTCCGCACGCTGCACGAAGCCAAGGCCGAGGCGATCGTGCACCTGGGGTTCGGCTTCGGCATCGTCTTCATCAACCCCGCACTGGAGGCCGTGAGCTGGGATCCGCCGCGCTTCACCACCACGGCATTCCAGAACGCCTGGGTGAACCCGATCATGTGGAACGCCTTCATGGGCTGGGTCGGGGTCGACCAGTACGACGAACAGAACCGGCTCGGCCAGGATTTCCTCGACCGGTACGCGCAGAAGTATGACGGCAGGCGCCCCGAGTATTGCGTGCCGGTGGTCAACCGCGATGTCGCCGCGACGCTGGTCCGCGCGTTCACCGACGCGCACCCGCTGAGCCCGCGCGGGGTCAAAGAGGCATTGGAGCGGGTGAAGATGATGCCCGCGGCCTCGGGCGCCCCCGGCACTCGCGTCTCCTTCGGCAAATGGACTCGCCGCGCGTGGATGGGCGCGGGCTATCTGGTCGCCCGGACTCTGGACGCGGACGGGGTCAACTCGCACCTGATCGATCGCTTCGGAGAGTGAGGCTGACGAAGACATGAGCACTGACCAATCCATACCGCCTGCGGCGGAAGCAAAGCCGGCCAGCCCGCCCGCCGGCGAGAAGCGCAGCTGGGGTGGCTGGATCGCCGGCGCCGCCCTCGCCGCGTTCGCGCTCTTCTTCATTGCGAACTGCCGCGTCGCCCTGGACCCGCGCGTCGCCAACCCGAACGTGCAAGGCCGTCCGCGCCCGGTGAAGTTCATCTTCGGCCTGGACTACATCACGTTCCTGCACGTCTCCACCGTCATCATGCTGCTCGTTCTCTTGGTGGTGTTCATCAGGGGCTGGCGCCGCAACCCGGGCAGCCCGGTGATGCTGATGTTTTTGTGCACCACGCTGATCGTGTGGCAGGACCCGATCATGAACTGGGCCCCGTTCGCGGTGTACAACCCCGACCTCATCCACTGGCCGGAGTCCTGGCCGCTGGTGTCGCTGTCGCCGACCGTCGAGCCGTTCGTCGTATTCGGTTACGTCACTTTCTATTTCGGTCCGTACTTCCCGGCGATCTGGATCCTGCGCAAACTGCAGGCCAAGTACGGGCCGACGGCGTTCGTGTCTCGCCACCCGCTGGTCAGCCTGGGCGTGCTGACCTGTGCGATCGGCTTCGTCTTCGACGCCTGGCTGGAGATCCAGCTCGTGCATGCCGGCATGTACATCTACTCCCAGGTGATCCCCTGGGGCTCGGTGTTCACCGGCACGACGTTCCAGTTCCCGCTGATCTGGGAGTCGTTCTCGGTGACCTTCGTGATGGTCCCCGCGGCGATCCTCTGCTACCGCGACGACACCGGTAAATCGGTGGCCGAGAAGCTGGCGGCGAAGGCGAAGATCTTCCCGACGCGTCCGGTGCTCGGCACGTTCCTGGTGATGTTCGCCATCATCAACGTGTCCTACTTCGCCTACGGCGCGTGGTTCTGGGTCATCAAGGTCAGCCATGCGGCGACCTCCGTCGCCTGCCCGTGGCCGTATCCGGAGGCCAAAGTGTATGACCCGCAAGGGTTCTACGAGAAGGCCGGCGCGCAGGGGCCGTACTCGGTCGGCATCTGGTCGACGTGGGCCAGCGGGGAGCCGAATGGGCGGCCACACGTCGATCCGCCACCGCCCGGCGTAGGCCCGTGTGCGACTGCGGGCGCGCATGGCTGAGCCGCGCACCGTCGTCATCACCGGCGCCTCGCGCGGTCTGGGATTCGCCTCGGCCGTGCGCCTGTATCGCGAGGGCTGGCGCGTGGTAGCGGCCATGCGGACACCCGACCGCGGGCTGCCGCTACTTCGCGAGGCGACGGGCGCCGGCGACGACGACCGGCTGATCGGCGTGCAGCTGGACCTGCTGGATACCGCGTCGATAGCCGCGGCGGCCAAGGCCATCGAGGGAGCCGTTGGCGCGCCCTACGCGCTCGTGCACAACGCGGGGATCTCGGCCGCCGGAATGGTCGAGGAGACCGATATGGAGCTGTGGCAGAACATGTTCGCCACCAGCGTCATGGGTCCCGTCGCGCTCACCAAGGCATTGTTGCCGTCGATGCGGGCGGCGGGTGAGGGCCGCATCGTGCTGGTCTGCAGCGCGGCCGGGGTGCGCGGCCAGCCGGGCACCGCGCCGTACTCGGCCGCCAAGGGGGCCCTGGAGCGCTGGGGGGAGTCGTTGGCGGGCGAGATCGCGCCCTTCGGGTTGGGTGTCACCGTGTTGGTGGCAGGAATGTACGACACCGAAATCATCACCGACGCGGGCACCACCGACAGTCGCGACTTCGGCGGTCCATACGCCCGGCTGCACAACTCGATGGACACCCGGGGAAGGGCCGCAATGAGACTCGCCCGGTCACCCGAGCGGTTCACCGACGGCCTGCTCACGGCGCTCGGTGACCAGGGCCCGTTCCGCCGCCGCGGCGTGGGGCCCGACGCGTCGATGCTGTTGGTGGCCAACAGGATTCTGCCGGCCTCTGGCATGCACCACATGTCGCGGTTGGTGCTGGGCATACCGAGGCAGGGCTCGATGCGGGGCGGCGCGTGGCCGTTGACGGCCGCCCAACGGGCGATGGTATTCGCGGCGCGCGTTGTGCCGCAGTCGGTGCTGCAACGCTTGGCGTCGCTGGGGGCGAAGCGCCGCAAGGGAAATGACGGGACTGAGGGGTAAGCATGGAACAGCTTTTCGACGATCTGGAGGACTTCGGCGCCTTCGACGACGCGATATCCGGTGACGTCCGTGACCCGTACACCGAACTGGCGCGGCTGCGCGGCGAGGAACCGGTGCAGCGACTCGAGACGTCGGGAGCGCTGCCGCACGAGGAATCGCTGCCGATGTTCATCGTGTACCGCCACGAGGACATCCAGCAGATGCTGCGCGACAACGAGACGTTTTCGTCGTCGGCCGTCATCGCCGCGTTCGGTCCCGTGCTGGGTGAGGGCGTGATGCTCGGCATGGACGAGCCGATCCACGGCCGGCTGCGCTCGTTGATATCGAAGGCGTTCACGCAGAAGTCGTTGGCGCGGTGGGAAGACGAACTGGTCGGCCGTGTGGCAAACAGCCTGATCGACAAATTCGCGCCCAACGGCAAGGCGGATCTGGTCAAGGAATTCACCTTCGATTACCCGAGCCAGATCATCGCCGGCCTGCTGGGCCTGCCGGAGGAGGACTACCCGCAGTTCCAACGGTGGTCTATCTCTTTGCTGAGTTGGCTGATGAACCCGGAACGCGGGCTCGCGGCCTCGGCCGCCCTGTGCGACTACTTCGCGCCGATACTCGAGGCCCGCCGCACCGAGCCGAGGGACGACCTGATCAGCGCGCTGGCCGAGGCCGAGGTCGAGGGGCAAAAGCTCGACGACGAGGAAATCTTCTCGTTCCTTCGGCTGTTGCTCCCCGCCGGCGTCGAGACGACCTACCGGGCACTGGGCAGCCTGCTGCTGGCGCTCCTGAAGGATCCGGCGCAGTTGGATGCCATCCGCGCGGACCGGTCGCTGTTGCCACAGGCGATCGAGGAGGGCGTGCGGTGGGAATCACCGTTGTTGACGATCACCCGGGTGGCGACTCGCGACACCGAACTCGGCGGCGTCGCGATCCCGGCCGGGGCGACGGTGATGCCGATGCTCGGTTCGGCGAACCGGCAAGAGGATCGTTATCCCGATCCGGACACGTTCGACATCCACCGAGAGGCCCGGGCGCATCTGGGCTGGGGGCACGGCGTGCACGTGTGCCTCGGCATGCACCTGGCGCGGCTCGAAATGCGCACGGCGATCAACCTTTTGCTCGACCGGCTGCCGAACCTGCGGCTGGATCCCGACGCCGACGACCCGCACATCCGCGGACAGGTTTTCCGCTCGCCGACGTCGGTACCGGTGCTGTTCGACCCCCAATAGCGGCCCCGCGAAGGTTGGACCTTGCCAATCGGCTAGTTTCCGGTAAGGCTTTCCGTAGCCCCTCAACGACTCAGAAGAGAGTGACAAACATGACTGAGGCTGTAAAGGTCCGCTTCGAGCCCAAGATGATGATCGACGGCAAGCTCGTCGACGGACAGGGCGGCACCTTCACGAACATCAACCCCGCGACCGAGGAGCCGCTCGGCGAGGTCGCCGACGCGTCCAAAGAGGACATGCATCGGGCAATCGACGCGGCCCGGCGCGCCTTCGACGAGACCGACTGGTCGACCAACCGCGAGCTGCGCAAACGCTGCCTGTTGCAGCTGCACGAGGCGATCGAATCGGAGAAGGAAGAGTTGCGTGAGGAGCTCATCCTCGAGGTCGGCTCCCCCCGGGCGATCACGTTCGGGCCCCAGCTGGACGCCCCGCTGGCCGAAGGGCTGCTGTATCCGGCCAAGCTGATCGACGAATACCCGTGGGAAACCGACCTGGGCGACCGGGTGATCAGCCTCACCGGCACGAACACCACCGTCAAGGTCTGGCGGGAGCCGGTGGGCGTCGTCGGCGCTATCGTGCCGTGGAACTTCCCGTTCGAGGTCACCATCAACAAGCTCGGCCAGGCGCTGGGCACCGGCAACACCGTGGTCCTCAAGCCGGCGCCCGACACGCCGTTCAACGCAACCCGCCTGGGCCGGCTGATCGCCGAAAAGACCGACATTCCGGCCGGGGTCGTCAACGTCGTCACCGCCTCGGACCACTTGGTGGGCGAGGAGCTCACGCTGTCGCCCAAAGTGGACCTGATCTCGTTCACCGGCTCCACCGCGGTCGGAAGGCGGATCATGGAAAAGGGTGCGGCGACGCTCAAGCGGCTGTTCCTCGAACTGGGCGGCAAGTCGGCCACCATCGTTCTCGAAGACGCCGACTTCGGGACGGCCTGCGCAATCGGCATCTCGCCGTGCATGCACGCCGGGCAGGGCTGCGCCATCCCCACCCGGATGCTGCTCCCGCGGTCCCGCTACGACGAGGGTGTGGCGATTCTCAAGAGCATCTACGAGAACGTCATGCCGGGTGATCCGCAGGACCCCGCCACCCTGACCGGCCCGCTGATCTCGGACAAGCAGCGCAAGCGCGTGCTGGGTTACATCAACAAGGGCGTCGAGGAGGGTGCCACCGCGCTGGTCGGCGGGCCGGACGCTCCCACCGGCTTCGACAAGGGATTCTATGTCAGGCCAACACTTTTCACCGACGTCGACAACTCCATGACGATCGCCCAGGAGGAGATTTTCGGCCCGGTGCTGGCCGTCATCCCATTCGACGACGAGGAGGACGCGATCCGGATCGCCAACGACAGCATGTACGGGCTGGCCGGCAACGTGATGTCGGGTTCCCTGGAGCGTTCGCTGGCGGTGGCCCGTCGGATCCGGGCCGGCGGCATCGGCGTCAACGGTGGCGCTTGCTACGGCGCCGACATACCGTTCGGCGGTTACAAAGCCAGCGGCGTGGGCCGCCAGAACGGCATCGCCGGGTTCGACCAGTACACCGAGGTCAAGTCGGTGGGGTACCCCGCCGTCTAGAAGGACCCTTCGCCGACATTGCCGTCACGGCTGTGGGTTTGGGCTCACCCGCGACCGTGGCGGCAATCTCGGCGCGAAGTACGCGGTGGCCGCCTGCCGAATGCAATATCGCGTGCCCGCCGTGTGGTGGTCTCCAGCTACACCTGTGACTGCTGGTCGGACCTGGCGCGTCGAAACCACCCCGCCCTCAAACCTCCCAACCCCTTGGTTGACAATCGACGCAAGACCCACACGTCAAAGGAGACATCACCATGGCTGAAGCCGTCATCGTCGAGGCTGTCCGCTCACCGCTCGGGAAGCGCAACGGCGGACTGTCCGGGGTGCACCCGGCCGACCTGTCCGCGCAGGTGCTCAACGGGCTGGTCGACAGGGCCGGTATCGACCCGGGAATCGTCGACGACGTCATCTGGGGCTGCGTGATGCAGGCCGGTGAGCAGGCCCTCGACATCGGCCGCACTGCGCTGCTGGCCGCCGGTTGGCCCGAGACCGTGCCCGGCGTGACGGTCGACCGCCAGTGCGGGTCGAGCCAGCAGTCCATCCACTTCGCCGCGGCGGGCGTGATCGCCGGCCACTACGACGTCGTCGTCGCCGGCGGTGTCGAGTCGATGTCCCGGACGCCGATGGGATCGTCGCTGGCCAACGGCGGCAACCCGTACCCCCAGGGTTTCAAGGACCGGTACCACCGGACCCCGAACCAGGGCATCGGTGCGGAGATGATCGCCGAGCAGTGGGGCTTCGACCGCACCGCGCTCGACGAGTTCTCGCTGGGCTCGCACGAAAAGGCCGCCGCGGCACAGGATTCGGGCGCGTTTGACGACCAGATCGTGGGCATCAAAGACCAGGACGGCAACGTCCTTCTCAAGGACGAGGGCATCCGCCGCGGCACCACAATAGAAAAGATGGCGTCGCTGAAGCCGGCGTTCAAGGAAGACGGCGTCATCCACGCCGGCAACTCATCGCAGATCACCGACGGTTCGGCCGCACTGCTGCTCATGTCGGCCGAGAAGGCCAAGGAACTGGGCCTGAAGCCGATCGCCAGGGTGCACACCGCGGTACTGGCCGGCGCCGACCCGGTGATCATGCTGACGGCGCCCATCCCGGCGACGCAGAAGGCGCTGAAAAAGTCCGGCCTTTCCATCGGCGACATCGGCGCCTACGAGGTCAACGAGGCGTTCGCGCCGGTGCCGATGGCGTGGCTGAAAGACATCGGCGCCGACGAGAAGAAGCTCAACCCCAACGGCGGCGCCATCGCGCTCGGCCACCCGCTCGGCGGCTCGGGGGCGCGGCTGATGACCACGCTGCTCTACCACATGCGCGACAAGGGAATTCGCTACGGCCTGCAGACGATGTGCGAGGGTGGTGGCCAGGCCAACGCCACCGTCGTGGAATTGCTGTGACCGACGTCGACACCACCGCTCCCGGAGCGCTGGCCGAGCGCCGTGGCAACGTCATGGTGATCACCATCAACCGGCCGGAAGCCCGCAACGCGATCAACGGCGCGGTCAGCATCGGCGTCGGGGACGCGCTGGAAGCGGCCCAACAGGATCCCGAGGTCCGGGCCGTGGTGATCACCGGGGCCGGCGACAAGTCGTTCTGCGCCGGGGCCGACCTCAAGGCGATCTCGCGCCGGGAGAACATCTACCACCCCGACCATCCGGAGTGGGGTTTTGCCGGATACGTGCACCACTTCATCGACAAGCCCACCATCGCCGCGGTCAACGGCACCGCGCTGGGCGGCGGCACCGAGCTGGCCCTGGCCAGCGACCTGGTGGTGGCCGACGAACGGGCGAAATTCGGGCTGCCGGAGGTCAAACGCGGACTGATCGCGGCCGCCGGCGGCGTCTTTCGGATCGTCCAGCAGCTGCCGCGCAAGGTGGCGATGGAGCTACTGCTGACCGGCGAGCCGATGACCGCCTCCGACGCCCTCGAATGGGGCCTGCTCAACCAGGTCGTCGACGAGGGCACGGTGCTGGAGGCCGCGCTGGCCCTGGCCGCGCGGGTGACCGTCAACGCGCCGCTGTCCGTGCAGGCCAGCAAGCGCATCGCTTACGGGGTCGACGACGGCGTGATCGCCGACGAAGAGGCCGGCTGGGCGCGGACCACGAACGAGATGCGCGCACTGATCAGATCGGAAGACGCCAAGGAGGGCCCACTGGCGTTCGCCGAGAAGCGCGAGCCGGTCTGGAAGGCGCGCTAGCCCGGTGACGATGCGCGCCGGAACGGGGCGCGGAGGAGGCGGGCAATCGAGCCAGCCCGGTGACGATGCGCGCCGGAACGGCGCGCGGAGGAGGCGGGCAATCGAGCTAGGTCGCCAGGACGTTCATCCCGCGTTGGAACGCGCCCGGCAGCAGCGTGCACGTCGGCACGATGGCGCGGCGTGTGAGCGGCGGAGCGCTGGCGAGCACCAGGGCGCGGGTGAGTAGTCGGTAGTTGCGGGTAATCCGTTGCCACGCAAGCTCATAGGACGGCGGCGCCTCGTCGACGATGGCGGCGACGGCCGCGGCCGCTTGCTTGACGGCCAGGCTGATGCCCTCGCCGGTCAGCGCGTCCTCGTATCCCGCCGCGTCGCCCACCAGCAGCACCCGGCCCGCTACCCGGCGAGAGACCACCTGCCGCAACGGCCCGCAGCCACGCGCCTCGCCGCGAGCGGCGCCCGCCAACTGCTGGGCCAGCCGGGGGAACCAGGCGAGGTCGGGGCGTCCCCGAGACAGTATCGCCACCCCGACCAGATCCGGCTCCACCGGCGTCACGTACGCCTCGCCCCAGCGCGACCAGTGCACCTCGACGAATTCCGACCACGCCGGCACCCGGTAATGCCAGCGCACGCCGTAGCGCCGCGGTGTCCCGGCCGTCGCCGCGATCCCGACGGCCCGCCTGACCTGTGAGTGCAGCCCGTCGGCGGCCACCAACCATTTCGCGCGCACCCCGGCGGCCGTCACCCCGTGAGCGTCTTGTTGCACGGTGGTCACCCGCGCCCGAACCCATTCGGTGTCTTGCTCTTTGGCGCGCGCGACCAGCGCGGCGTGCAGCGTGGTGCGTCGCACACCGCGGCCCGGGCCGTTGCGAAACCGCGCCTGCGCGCGGCGGTGGTCGCTCACGTAGGCGATCCCGTGAAAGGGCATGCCGGCCGGGTCGACGCCGAGGGACGTCAGCTCGGCCAGTCCACCGGGCATCAGGCCCTCGCCGCACGCCTTGTCGATCGGGCCCTCCCGCGGGTCGGCGAGGATCACCGAAAGTCCTTGCCGGCGGGCGTGTAACGCCGTGGCCAGGCCGCCCGGCCCGCCTCCGACGATCAACAGGTCGGTGTCGTAATCGCTCACGTGTAGCCCAGAGCCGAGTTCTCGACCCGCAGCCGCACCCTGAGCAACGCCGCGTTGGCCAGCGTGAAGACGGCCGCGGTCAGCCAGGCCGTGTGCACCAACGGCAGCGCCAACCCCTCAGCCACCACTGCAACATAGTTCGGGTGGTGCAGCCACCGGTAGGGACCCTGGCGCACCAGCGGGGCCCGCGGCAGCACGATCACCCGGGTGTTCCACCGTCGGCCCAGCGTGGCGATGCACCACCAGCGCAGGCACTGGCTGAGCGCCACCACCGCCAGCATTGGCCAGCCCAGCCAACCGATGAACGGCCGGTGCAGCGCCCACGGCTCCAGGACGCAGCCGACCAGCAGTGCGGTGTGGATGGCCACCATCACCGGATAGTGCGGTCGGCCAAACTCCTTGGCGCCCTGGGCAAACGACCACTGCGCGTTGCGCTTGGAGACCACCAGCTCCGCGACGCGTTCGATGCCGACCGCCAGGACCAGCAGGTAATACATGTCTCCACTATCTCGTGCCGAGGGCTCGTTGTATCGGTCACGGTGCCGCCGCCGCGCCGGTTCACCCGCCGCGAGCGTAACCACACGGCGAAAATCCGGGCCGAAAGTCGCAGTGGCGTTACGTACGCGACGGTGCCCCGCGGCCGCGAGCTAGGTTGGACAGTATGCGGATCCTCGTCACCGGTGCCACCGGCTATGTCGGATCGCGGCTGGTCACGACGCTGCTGGCGGACCGGCACCAGGTCGTGGCCGCCACCCGAAACCCGGAGCGCCTCAGGCGGTTCGGCTGGTTCGACGAAGTCACGCCGGCGACCCTGGACGCCGCCGATCCCGCGTCGACCCGAGCGGCGTTCGCCGCCGCCGGCCCTCTTGACGTGGTGTATTACCTGGTGCACGCGATCGGCCAGCCCGGCTTCCGTGACGTCGACAAGGCGGCGGCCGCCAATGTGGCCGCGGGGGCCAGGGACGCCGGGGTGCGGCGCATCGTCTACCTGGGCGGATTCGTGCCCGCCGACGAGGTGCTGTCCGAGCACCTGACCAGCCGGGCCGAGGTGGCCGAGGCCCTGACCGTCCCGGGCGGCCCGGAGCTGGTGTGGCTGGGCGCGGCGATGATCATCGGTGCCGGCTCGACGTCGTTCGAGATGTTGCGCTACGTCGGGGACCGTTTTCCGCTGATGCCCATACCGAGCTGGATGGACAACCCGATCGACCCGATCTCCATCCGTGACGTGCTGCACTACCTCGTCGCCGCGGCCGATCCCGACCTGTTGCCGGCGGGGGCATACGACATTTCCGGCCCGGAGACCACGTCCTACCGGCGGCTGCTCAGGACGTACGCGCGGATCTCCGGCAGGTGGCACGCCGGGCTGCCGGTCGGCAGGGTCGACACCGGGCTGGCCTCGCTGCTCACCGGCGTCGTGCTGCCGGTGCCGCCGGGGCTGGCCGGGGACCTGGTCGAATCGCTGGACCACCCGATGATGGCGTCCGAGAGCGACCTGCGCGATCGAGTGCCCGACCCGCCCGGTGGGTTGCTCGGCGTCGACGACGCGATTGCCCTAGCCTTGGCCGATCAGACGAATCGCCCGTCCCCGGTCAACGCCCTGGCCGACCCCCACCGCCTGGCCAACACCGATCCCGTGTGGGCCGGCGGCGACGCGCGGCGCATCCGCCACGTCGCGGGGCGGCTCACCCCACCGGTCGTGCGGCCGGCTCTGGGGCTGGTGAGCATGGTCCCCGGTCCGCTGGCCGGAGCGCTCCGAACCGGCCTTGACCTCCTGATCGCCTTGACCCCGAAGGTGCGTCCCGCATGAGCCAGTCAACCGCCCCGTCCCGCACCGGCACGCTGTCCGAGCTGCGCCGCGCGCTCACCAAGGTCGCGGTGCCGCACCACGAATCGCCCGCCGTCGTGCGGCGCCGCCGCATCATCGTCGCCATCACATTGGTTGTCGGTGCCGCCGTGCTCGGATATTCGCTGCGGCTCCATCCGGGGGAGTCCAGCTTCTACTGGCTGACCCTGGCGCTGGCGGGGGTGTGGCTGATCGGCGCGTTCATCTCCGGCCCGCTGCATCTGGGCGGCATCTGCTGGCGCGGCCGCAACCAGCGGCCGGTCATCACCGGGACGACGATCGGCCTCCTGCTCGGCGGGATATTCGTCGCCGGCGGGCTGATCGCCCGCGAGATCACGCCCGTCGCGGAGTTGATCAACCGGGTGCTGCTGTACGCCCACCACGGGTGGTATCCGGTGATCGTGGCGATCACGCTGGTCAACGCCATCGCCGAGGAAGCGTTCTTTCGGGGCGCGCTCTACACCGCGCTGGGCCGCTATCACCCCGTCGTGATCTCGACCCTCCTTTACACGGGCGCGACGCTGGCCAGTGGCAACCCGATGCTCGGTTTCGCCGCGATCATCCTGGGGACGGTGTGCGCGTTCGAGCGCCGGGCCACCGGCGGTGTCCTGGCGCCGATGCTGACCCACTTCGTGTGGGGCCTGATCATGGTGCTCGCGCTGCCCCCGATGTTCGGGGTATGAGCTAACCGACGACCTCGCGGGCCAGCCGCCGCAGCGCGGCGGTGCGGGCCGGCCGCACGAAGAACCAGTACACCCGGCCGGGAATGCCCCGCGGCAGAAAGATGGCCCGCTGGGTGTAGCGGGTGCCGCGACCGTCTTGCTGCGTGACCGCGATCTCGAGCCACTGCCGTCCCGGCGCGCGCTTGGTGGAGCACAGCCGCAACAGGGTTCCCTCGGCGCGTTGCTCGACCCGCCAGCCCCGTGACTTCACGGCGGCCTCCGCCGCCTTCCACACGGTCACGGGTTCGGCGGCGGTGTGCGCGGTGCGCACATCGGTGTAGACGATCTCGCCCGCCCAGTCCGGGTCGCTGGGCAGCGCATCGGCCGGTGCGGATCGCAACGACGACCACGTGCGTTCCGGGACGCCACGCGCGGCGCGGTCAAGCGCCAGTTCGACGGACCGGCGGTAGCCGGTGAGGCCGCCGGGCGGCGGCTCGATGATGCCGTCGACGTCGTGGTTGCGCATCACCGCGTCGCACTCCAGCGATTCGATCAGCGGCCGCGCCAGTCCCGGCGGGATCGGCGTCACCGTCCCCACCCACAGGCTGGCGATCGTCGGGGTGAGAAACGGCAGCACTATCAGGTGGCGCTTGCCCAGCCCCGCGACCTCCGCGTAGATGCGCATCATGTCGCCGTACTCGAGGACGTCGGGTCCGCCGATGTCCCAGGCGCGCGATGACGGCACCGGGGCCGTGGCCGCGGCGACCAGGTAGTGGAGCACGTCGCGCACCGCGATCGGCTGAATCTTGTTGTGCACCCACTTCGGGGTGGTCATCACCGGCAACCGGTCGGTGAGGTGGCGGATCATTTCGAACGAGGCCGAGCCCGAACCGACGACGACGCCCGCCTGCAGCACCAGGGTTTCGATGCCCGACGCGATCAGCGCATCGCCGACGCCCGCCCGCGACTCGAGGTGCGGTGAGAGCTTGCGGCCCTCGGGGTGCAGCCCACCCAGATACACGATGCGCCGCACCTTGGTGCGCCGCGCCGCCGTCACCACGTTGCCGACCGCACGGGCTTCCTCGTCGGCGAAATCCTTGGAAGCGCCCATCGAATGGACCAGGTAGTAGACGACGTCGATCCCCTCGAACGCGGCGACCAGGGAATCGATCTCACCCAGATCGCCCCGCGCAACCTCCGCCTGCTCCCGCCACGGCACGTCCGCCAACTTGGCCGGGTCGCGTGCCAGGGCGCGGACCGAATGACCTTCGTCCAGCAGGCGCGGCACCAGCCGGGCGCCGATGTAGCCGGTGGCCCCGGTCACGAGACAGCGAACCTGTCCAGCCATCGATCCTCCGTTCGTCGTCAATCCAATTGTTCGGACCCGACGCGGGGAGGGTTACCGGCTTGGGGTACCCGTAAGCGCCCGGGTGTTCAGCGGTCGGTGAAGTCGGGCGTGCGGCGCTGCTGGAAAGCCGTTGCGCCCTCGACGAAGTCGTGCGATCGCAGCAGGACGGCCTGCCCTTCGTATTCACGCTGCAGCGCCGGCTCCAGCTGCGCGAGCGTGGCCGCGTTGATGGCGAGCTTCGTCTTGCCCAACGCCACGGCGGGACCCGCCAACAACCTCGCGATCACCTTGTCCACCTCGGCCTCGAATTCGTCGGCCGGGTAGACCGCGCTGACCAGGCCCCAGGCCAGCGCCTCGGCGGCCGGCAGGCGTTCGGGCAGCAGCGCCATGTGCATCGCCCGGATGCGGCCGACGGCCGCGGCGATCAGCGCGGACGCGCCGCCGTCGGGCATCAGGCCGATCTTGGTGAAGGCGAGCATGAAAAATGCGCTCTCCGAAGCCAATACGACGTCGCACGCCAGCGCCAGGGAAACCCCGACGCCGGCCGCCGGTCCCTGAACCACGGCGACCACCGGGTGCGGCACGGCGGCGATCGCCCGGATCAGCCGGTTGATCTCCACGACGATCTCGTCCGGCGAGACACCGGTGTCGGACACGTCGTCGGCGCTGATGCCCGCCCCGGAACAGAAGCCACGGCCGGCACCGCCGAGGCGCACCACCTTCACCTCCGGGTCGGAGGCCGCACGTTCCATCGCGTCGGCGATCCCGGTAACCATCGGCAGCGTCAGCGAATTGAGGCTGTCGGGGCGGTCAATGGTCACCGACAGCACACCGCCGGAAAGCGTGACGGAAAGGCCGGCGACGGGGGTCAGGGTGTCGATAGCGGATTGCGGCATGGCCTCACCCTAGGTGACCGGGCTGCGCGCCCGCCGAAGGCGGCTGCGAAGATGCCAACTACAACGGGCGTCAGAGCAGACGAAAGGTCGGTAGATCGTGGCTGGACCGCTGAAGGGGCTTCGGGTCGTCGAGTTGGCCGGCATCGGGCCGGGCCCGCATGCGGCGATGATTCTGGGGGATCTGGGAGCCGACGTGGTGCGCATCGACCGGCCGTCAACCGGTCCCGGCGGTGTCGCAAAGGACGCCATGCTGCGCAACCGGCGCGTGCTGACCGTCGACCTCAAGTCCGACGAGGGGCGTGCCGTCGTGCTCCAGCTCGTCGCCAAGGCCGACGTGCTGATCGAGGGCTTCCGTCCCGGGGTTACCGAGCGGCTCGGCCTGGGCCCCGAGCAGTGCGCCGAGGTCAACGGGCGGCTGATCTACGCCCGGATGACCGGCTGGGGACAGACCGGCCCGCGCAGTCAGCAAGCCGGCCACGACATCAACTACATCTCGCTCAACGGGATCCTGCACGCCATCGGCCGGGCGAACGAGCGGCCGGTGCCCCCGCTGAACCTGGTCGGCGACTTCGGCGGCGGCTCGATGTTCTTGCTGGTCGGCATCCTGTCTGCGCTGTGGGAGCGGCAGAGCTCCGGCAAGGGCCAGGTGATCGACGCCGCCATGGTCGACGGTTCCAGCGTGCTGATCCAGATGATGTGGGCGATGCGCGGCATGGGCATGTGGTCGGACGTGCGCGGCGCCAACATGCTCGACGGCGGCGCGCCCTACTACGACACCTACGAGTGCGCCGACGGACGCTACGTCGCCGTCGGCGCCATCGAACCGCAGTTCTACGCGGCCATGCTGGCCGGGCTGGGCCTGGACGCGGCCAACCTGCCTTCGCAGAACGACGTCAGCCGCTGGCCCGAGCTGCGCGCGGCGCTGACGACGGCGTTCGCCGGCCACGACCGCGACCACTGGGCCAAGGTGTTCGCCGATTCCGACGCCTGCGTGACGCCGGTGCTGGCGTTCGGCGAGGTGCACACCGAGCCGCACATCACCGAGCGGAACACCTTCTACGAAGTCGACGGTGGCCTGCAGCCGCTGCCCGCCCCGCGGTTCTCGCGCACCACACCCGACGTGCCTCGCCCGCCGGCAGCGCCCCTGGCCGACGTCCAAGCCGTGCTCGCCGACTGGGTATAGTCACCAACCAACTGGTTGGCTGGACCCCAAGCAAGGAAGGACTCGCATGAAGATCAAAGACGCCGTCGCCGTCGTCACCGGGGGCGCCTCGGGCCTGGGCCTGGCCACCACCAAGCGGCTGCTGGACGCGGGGGCGCAGGTGGTGGTGATCGACCTGCGCGGCGAAGAGGCGGTCCAAGAGCTGGGCGAACGTGCCCGGTTCGTGCAGGCCGACGTCACCGACGAGGCCGCCGTCGGCAAGGCGCTGGACATCGCCGAGTCGATGGGCCCGGTGCGCATCAACGTCAACTGCGCGGGCATCGGCAACGCCATCAAGACGCTGTCCAAGGACGGCCCGTTCCCGCTGGACGCGTTCAAGAAGGTGGTCGGGGTCAACCTGATCGGCACGTTCAACGTGCTGCGGCTGGCCGCCGAGCGCATCGCCAAGACGGAACCGGTCGGCGAGGAGCGCGGCGTCATCATCAACACCGCCTCGGTCGCCGCGTTCGAGGGCCAGATCGGCCAGGCCGCCTACTCCGCGTCCAAGGGCGGCGTGGTGGGCATGACGCTGCCGATCGCGCGCGACCTGTCGCGCGAGCTGATCCGCGTGGTGACCATCGCGCCGGGGCTGTTCAAGACCCCGCTGCTGGGTTCGCTGCCGGAGGAGGCGCAGAAGTCGCTGGGCAAGCAGGTGCCGCACCCGGCCCGGCTGGGCGACCCCGACGAGTACGGGGCGCTAGCGGTGCACATCATCGAGAACCCGATGCTCAACGGCGAGGTCATCCGCCTGGACGGCGCCATCCGGATGGCGCCACGCTGAGGCCCTCCGATACGAAAGCCCCCCGCGACGAGCGGGGGGCTTTCGTATCGGAGAAAGGACTTATCGGCGGAACCATCGACTGACAGCGGGTTCGGCCATCAACAGCCGTGCGAGCATGCTCATGGTCGTAGCTCAGCTCGCCGCTTGCAGTTCGTCGAACTGCTCGGAGGTCTCGCCTTCCACCAGCACGTCGCCGTGGTAGAGGGCTTCGAAGTCGACCTTGATGACGTCGGCACTTGTGTCGTCGATCCACATGACACTGAGCGTATGGGCCACCATTAAGGAATCTTTGAGTCACGATTCGGAAAACAGTGGCAATTTACCGGCGGGTAGGTTGCAGGCGGTCGAGCGCGGCATCAACCCCGTGACCTGCTTAGTTGCCGCACATTTTTCTGGCCGGACTCTTACCGCCGCCGCGGTTTAACCGCCGTACTGAACCGTGCCCGCGCCGTCATCCGTGCTTAAGGAGGAAGCTGTTCGACGCGTGCAAATTAGCGTTTGTTACGTTGACGCGGGGACGCCGGCGGCCAGCGCGGTCAGCGCCGGTGGCGGAAGGGCATGAAATGCTGCAGGCGATCGCTCGACTGGCCATTGCGGCGCCGCGCCGCATCATCGCAATCGGTGTCCTGGTCTTCGTCGCCGCCGCGGTCTTCGGCATCCCCGTCGCCAAGCGCCTGTCTCCCGGGGGCTTCCAGGATCCGCATTCGGAGTCCGCCCACGCGATCCAGGTGCTGACCGACAAGTTCGGGCAGAGCGGTCAGCAGATGCTGATCCTGGTGACCGCGCCGGGGGGCACCGACAGCGAACAGGCCCGCAACGTGGGCACCGACCTCGTCAACCAATTGCAGAAGTCGCCGTTGGTCTACAACGTGTCGTCGCCCTGGACGGTCCCGCGTGGGACAAACACCGATCTGGTCAGCCGCGACGGCAAGTCGGGTCTGCTCGTAGTCAACCTCAAGGGCGGCGAGAACTACGCGCAGAGCAACGCCCAAACCGTCGCGGACCAATTCATCCACGACCGTGACGGCGTCACCGTCCGCGCCGGGGGTGCCGCGATGCAGTACGCCCAAATCAACACCCAGAACCAGTCCGACCTGCTGGTGATGGAAATGATCGCGCTCCCGCTGAGCTTCCTGATCCTGATCTGGGTGTTCGGCGGGCTGCTGGCGGCGGCGTTGCCCATGGCGCTGGGCGCCCTGGCCGTCGTCGGGTCGATGACGGTCTTGCGGCTGATCACCTTCACCACCGAGGTGTCGATCTTCGCCCTGAACCTGGCCACCGCGTTGGGCCTGGCGCTGGCGATCGACTACACCCTGCTGATCGTCAGCCGCTATCGCGACGAGTTGGCCGAGGGCAGCGATCGCGAAGCGGCGCTGATCCGGACCATGACCACCTCCGGGCGGACGGTGTTGTTCTCCGCGGTGACCGTGGCGTTGTCCATGTCGGCGACCGTGGCGTTCCCGATGTACTTCCTCAAGTCGTTCGCCTACGCCGGCGTGGCCACCGTGGCCTTCGTCGCGACCGCCTCGATCGTGATAACCCCGGCCGCCATCGTGTTGCTGGGCCCCCGGCTGGACGCGCTGGACGCGCGCCGGCTGATGCGTCGGGTCTTCCGGCGTCCCGAGCCGGTGCACAAGCCCGTCGAGCAACTGTTCTGGTACCGGTCGAGCAAGTTGGTGATGCGCCGCTGGGCCTCGATCGGTCTGACCGTCGTCGCGCTGCTGCTGCTGCTCGGGCTTCCCTTCATGGGCGTGAAATGGGGGTTCCCCGACGACCGGGTGCTGCCGCGTTCGGCGTCGTCGCACCAGGTCGGGGACCAGCTGCGCAACGATTTCGCGCACGACTCCGCGACGTCGGTTCCGGTCGTGGTCCCCGACGCGCGCGGCCTGGATCCGGCGGACCTCGACAGGTACGCCGCCGACTTGTCGCGGGTTCCCGACGTGTCGGCGGTGTCGGCTCCCGGCGGGACGTTCGTCGGCGGCAACCGGACCGGGCCGCCGGCCGGCGCCACCGGGCTGGCCGACGGCAGCGCCTTTTTGACCGTGAGCAGCACGGCGCCCCTGTTCTCCAAGGCCAACGACGCCCAACTCCAGCGGTTGCACGGGGTGCCGGGGCCGGCGGGCCGGCCCGTGGCGATGGGCGGCGTGGCCCAGGTCAACCGCGACAGCGTCGACGCGGTCACGGACCGCCTTCCGCTGGTGCTCGGGTTGATGGCCGCCATCACCTTCGCGCTGCTGTTCCTGCTCACCGGCAGCTTGGTGCTGCCCGCCAAGGCGCTGGCCTGTAACTTCCTGTCGCTCACGGCGGCGTTCGGTGCGCTGGTGTGGATCTTCCAGGACGGGCATCTCGGCGCGCTCGGAACGACGCCGAGCGGGACGCTTGTCGCCAACATGCCGGTGCTGCTGTTCTGCATCGCCTTCGGCCTGTCGATGGACTACGAGGTGTTCCTGCTCTCGCGCATCCGCGAGTACTGGCTCGCGTCCGGGGCCGCTCGACCGGCAAAGCCGACCGCGAAAGAGGCCAACGCCGCCAACGACGAGAGCGTCGCGCTCGGCGTCGCCCGCACCGGCCGGGTGATCACCGCCGCCGCGCTGGTGATGTCGATGTCGTTCGCCGCGCTGATCGCCGCCCACGTTTCCTTCATGCGGATGTTCGGCCTCGGCCTGACCCTCGCCGTGTTCGCCGACGCCACCCTGGTGCGGATGGTTGTCGTGCCGGCGTTCATGCATGTGATGGGCCGATGGAACTGGTGGGCGCCCAGGCCCCTGGCCTGGCTGCACGATCGGTTCGGCATCAGCGAGTCAGCGGCCCACGCAACCGGATACGTCGAGCCGATCCCGATCGACGGCGGCCCGCTGGGCGAACCCGTACCCAACATCGGCTGACCCGCCGATAAACCCGCCCGCAGACCCTATTGTGAAGGCTCATCCGAGTCGGAAGGTTGACGTGTATGACAACGACGGTGGACAACCCGTTCTTCGCGCGCATCTGGCCCGTCGTCGCCACCCATGAAACCGAGGCGATACGGGCCCTGCGCCGGGAGAACCTGGCGGGGTTGTCGGGGCGGGTGCTCGAAGTCGGGGCGGGCATCGGGACGAACTTCCCGCACTACCCGGAGTCGGTCCACGAGGTGGTCGCGGTGGAGCCCGAGCCGCGGCTGGCGGCCCAGGCCCGCGCCGCCGCGGACGTGGTGTCCGCCCGTGTCGTCGTGACCGGCGAGACGGCCGAGGGGTTCAGCGGCGGCGACCCGTTCGACGCCGTGGTGTGCTCGCTGGTGTTGTGCTCGGTGCGCGACCCCGGCGGCGTGCTGCAACGGCTCTACTCGTTGCTACGGCCGGGCGGGGAGTTGCGATACCTCGAGCACGTCGCGAGCGGCGGCGCGCGGGGCCGCCTGCAACGGTTCGCCGACGCGACGCTGTGGCCCCGGTTGTTCGGCAACTGCCACACCCACCGCGATACCGAGCGCGCGATCGTCGACGCCGGGTTCGAGGTTGACATTTCCCGGCGCGAGTTCACGCTGCCGGCGTGGGCGCCGATGCCGGTGTCGGAATTGCTGCTGGGCCGCGCCCGCCGGCCGTAGTTCCCGCGGGGCTACTTCAGCAGGGCGGGCAGCCGCTGCAGCAACCCGGGCAAGGCCTGGCTGGCGGTCTCGCGAATGCTGAGCGTCGCGTGCCTGGACAGCGGCGTGACCTCCGGATTGACCTCGATGACGGCCGTGCCGCGCGACAGCGCCAGCTCTGCCAGCCCGGCCGCCGGATAGACGATCGCCGACGTTCCGACCACCACCATGACGTCGGCGGCCTCGGTCGCGTCGACGGCGCTCTGCCACGGCGCGTCGGGCAACGCCTCACCGAACCACACGATGTCGGGCCGGATCAGGCCGCCGCAGTGACAGACCGGTGGCTGAACCTCGAGCATCGGCTCGGCCATCGCGGGCAGCTCACCGGTGTAGGGCGTACCGCAACGGTCGCAACGGAATTCGAACAGGCTGCCGTGCAGGTGGTGAACCGGCGCGCTCCCGGCACGCTCGTGCAAGTCGTCGACGTTCTGAGTGATGACGCTGACCTCGGCGCCGTCCTGCCAGGCCGCGATGGCGCGATGCCCGACGTTCGGCTGAACGTCGGCCACCAGATAGTGACGCCACAAGTACCAACCCCAGACCCGCTCGGGATTGTCGCGCCACCCTTGCGTGCTGGACAGCTCGTAAGGATCGAAGCGGGCCCACAACCCGTTCTTGTCGTCGCGGAAGGTCGGCACGCCGCTCTCCGCGGAGATCCCCGCGCCGCTCAGCACCGTTACTCGCATCCCACCAAGATAGTCGCGCGTGGGACATACTGAACGCGTGGAGCTGCGGGATTTGCTGAAGGTCGACGTGAAGGCGAGCAGGCCACTGTTCGACCAGCTCAGGACCCAAGTCATCGACGGTGTTCGGGCCGGCGCCCTGCCGCCCGGGACCCGGCTCCCCACGGTGCGCGACCTGGCCGGCCAGCTGGGCGTCGCGGCCAACACCGTCGCCCGTGCGTACCGGGAATTGGAGTCGGCGGCGATCGTCGAAACCCGGGGTCGCTTCGGCACTTTCATCTCTCGCTTCGACCCGACCGATGCCGCCATGGCCGCCGCCGCCAGGGAGTACGTCGAGGTGGCCCGCGCGCTGGGGCTGACCAAGTCCGACGCGATGCGTTACCTGACGAACGTGGCGGACGACTGAGCGCGCCTGGGGCGCCGCGTTTTACCGCAATACTTTGGCCAGCGTGCGCAGGTTGCGCGTGGTCGTCGAGGACTTGTAGCGCGGCTTGCCCATTGTCTTGCCGATCGTGCTGTCCAGGGTGGCGCCCTTGGGCACCTGCCAATAGATGACGCCCGCGCCGCGGGCGATCCTCTCGTCGGGGCCGGCGCCGCCGCCCAGCGCGGCGAGCTCGTCGAGCGCCGCGTTGTCGGCGACGAACGTGACGTAGGACTGAAAGCCGTCCACCTCGGGCTCGAACGGGTAGGCGTCCACGACGGCGCGCACGGTTTCGAGGTCGTAGACCAGCACCCACGCGTCATAGCCGAAGCCGTCGCGCAGCGTGGCTTCGGCCTTCTTGCGCACCGCCGCCGCACCGGCGGATGACTCCAGCAGCACGTTCCCGCTGGCCAGGATGGTGCGCACGCCGGTGAATCCCGCGTCGGTCAATGCGCGCGCCACCTCGGCCATTTTGAGGTTGACTCCGCCGACGTTGACGCCGCGCAAAAAAGCCGCGTACGGGGTCATCATCCGATTCCACCAGGGCAGCCGGTGCGGACGCGATCCGGGACCGGTCGCTGGACGCGCGACGTAGGCTTTCGACATGGGGCGCCAAGTCTTCGACGACAAGCTGCTGGCCGTGATCAGTGGAAACTCTCTCGGAGTGCTGGCCACCATCAAACGCGACGGGCGTCCGCAGCTGTCGAACGTCAGCTACCACTTCGACCCGCGCGACTTGGCCATCCGGGTGTCGATCACCGAGCCGCGGGCCAAGACCCGCAACCTGCGCCGCGATCCGCGGACGTCCATCCTGGTCGACGCCGACGACGGGTGGTCGTACGCGGTGGCCGAAGGCACGGCGATCTTGACGCCCCCGGCGGCCGCCCCCGGCGACGACACCGTCGAGGGGCTGATTGCCTTGTACCGCAACATCGCCGGCGAACACCCGGATTGGGACGAGTTCCGCCAGGCGATGGTCACCGATCGGCGGGTGCTGCTGACCCTGCCGATCTCGCACGTGTACGGCATGCCGCCCGGCGTGCGGTAGCCGCCCGATTCCGGCCGCCTGGGGCTACGCTGCCGGTATGGCTGAACCCAAGTCGTCGGAGGCGCCGGAATCGGACGACGACACCAAGCGCAAGTTCCGTGAGGCCCTCGAACGCAAGATGGCCAAGTCGTCGGGCGGCTCCGACCACAAGAACGGCAGCGGCAAGCAGGCGCGGGCGCATGGCCCGGTGGAGAACCGCCGCGAATTCCGCCGCAAGAGCGGGTGACCTTCGGGCAGTCGTTGCCTTCCAACGGCTTTCGGTGAGAGTTCAGCCTTTGGGCGGTTCGAACAGGCTGATCGACGGGTCGGCCTGGCCCGGTGCGCCGCGCAGGCTGCCCCGGGTGCTCGGGTGCGAGAAGTCCAAGTGCGACGGGTCGTTGCGGTACGCCCAATCCGCCACGATGGTGCGTTGACGGAACTTCCAGCGGCCGTCGTGTCGGGTGTAGGTGTCCAGGTACCGGCCGCCGATGATGACGTCGATGTCGTGTTCGGGGCCGGCGAAGGTGTGGAACACCAGGCAGTAGACCTCACCGCGGGCGTCCTCGCCCTCGATCACGAAGTTCGTTGTGGTGATGTTGTGTTGCGAGACACGCACGTAGGGCTCCGCCGCCCGTAGCTGTGCGATGAACTGTTCGACGCCGCCCGTCGAGAACGAGCCGTGCGAGTCCGTCGCGTCGGGGTGGTACAGGCCCCGCAGCGCTTCATAGTCGGCGCGGTCGACGGCCCGGCAATAGGCGGTGACGAGCGCGTGCAGTTCGTCGCGGGCCAGCATCAGTGCCAATCGCGCCTCATCCACCACCACGCCACGATAACGCGGCGGTTGCTGCTGAGTACTCTCCCAACAACGGCTCATCGGGCTTAGGGTGTTCAGCGGAAAGGAAGGTCGTCGACGGTGAAACTGTGGCTCGCCCAAGATCCCGAGGCCGACGCGCTGCTGGACGAGGACCCGTTGGCGCTGCTCATCGGGATGGTTCTCGATCAGCAGGTACCTTTCGAGACCGCCTTCGCGGGCCCGAAGAAGATCGCCGACCGGATGGGCGGCTTCGGTGCGCATGAAATCGCCGAATTCGACCCCGACAAGTTCGCCGCGCTGTGCTCGGAAAAGCCTGCGATCCACCGCTTTCCGGGATCGATGGCCAAGCGGATCCAGACCCTGGCCCAGATCATCGTGGACCGTTACGACGGCGATGCGGCCGGCTTGTGGACCGCCGGCGACCCCGACGGCGCGGAGGTCCTGCGCCGAATCAAGGGGTTGCCCGGTTTCGGCGAGGTCAAGGCGCAGATCTTCCTGGCGTTGCTGGGCAAGCAGTACGGCGTCACTCCCGAGGGCTGGCGCGCGGCGGCCGGACAGTTCGGCAAGGCCGGCACGCACATCTCCGTCGCCGATATCGTCGACGCCCAATCGATGGGCGCGGTGCGTTCGTACAAGAAGCAGATGAAGGCAGCAGCCAAGAAGGGAAGGGCGGCAACGTGAAGACACACCTAACGTGTCCATGCGGGGAAGCCATCGTCGGCAAAGATGAGGACGAGCTGGTCGAGCTGACCCAGGCTCATCTCGCCAGCGTTCACCCGGGTCTCGAGTACGACCGCGACGCGATCTTGTTCATGGCGTACTAGATCTTCGTCTGACGCGAGCGCGCGTGCCGCCAGGTGGGGGACACGCGCGCTCGGGCGGGAAAGGTGCCAGCCCTACGGCACCACGGTGGAGCCGATCGTGGGCATGAACTGGCACTGCTTTTCCTTGGTGGTGACCTGCCCGAAAATGGTCGACATGATGCTGCCCGACCCGGTGTCGGCAATCGCGGTCAGCGTCGTCGGACCGTCGGGATTGATATCGGTGCGCGGCTTGAGCGCGACCGTTCCCGACTTGCCCGTGGTCAGGTTCACCCACGTCACGTTCAACGGCAGCTTCTGCACCTCCGCGGGTCCGGGGGTGCCGACGGCGGTGAACACGTAGGCGGTCTGCCCGGGGCCCGGCCCGGGAGTCGGGATCTTCGCCGGCCCCGCCACCGACAGCGCGGTGGCGATCGCACTGCTGCCGTCCGCGAGGCAGTTGGTGCCGATCGAGGGATACATGAAGTCCTGCGTCGGCGGAGCGTCGGGGCCGAAACCGGGGGCCGCCGCCGCGGCGGGCGCGGGGGCCGGTGCGACGTCGGGCGCGGGGGCTGTGGCCGGCGCGGGTGGCGCCGGTGCGGGCGCGGCGACGGGTGCGACGGTGCCGGGCCCCGGCGCGGAAGCGGCCGGAGCGGCCACCGGGGTGCCGCAGCCGGCGGGGCTGCGACCGGCCCGGGACCGGCGGCGTGCGCCGGGTCGATCCCGGCCGGCAGGTGCGCCTGCGGGCCCGCTGCGACCGCCGCCGGCGGGGCGGTGGCCGGCCCGGGACCCGCCGCGTGCGCGGGGTCGATGCCGGCGGGCAGGTGCGACTGCGCGCCCGGTTCGACGCCCGCCGCCGGGACGTGCGGCACCGGCGAGCCGTCGGGGAGCGCCGCGCCGGGCATCGCCAGGAACTGGTTCACCGACGCGGCCACGTTCCGGGACTCGGTGGGCGCGCTCTGGTTGTGGCTGAAAGCTTGCGCTGCGGCCATGAGCAGTTGCGTCGCCTGGCCGGGATTGCCGGCCGCCTGCTGGATGATGGGGCTCAGCTGCGACAACGCCGGCAGGCCCGGGAGTTCCTGAGTCGAGTTCGGTTGCGGTGCCGCCGGGTCGGCTGCCGCGCTCGGGCAGAACCCGAACGCGGCAGCCGACGCCGTCACGACAGCGGCCAAACCTTTGGACAGATTCCAAGTGGTTGCCACGCTGTGTCCTCCGGTCATTAGGTGGTGGGCTGTGCTGTCTGGCTGACTATTCAGGGCAGGGCGGCGAGCAGCGGAGCTACCGGGTTGGCCCCGGTTGCCGGTGCGGCCGGCGCGGCCGGGCCGGCCGGGGCCCCGGCCAGCGCCGGCAGGTCCTGCGGCAGGGTCATCTGCGCAGGCACGTTGACCGGCAGGTTGGGCAGGAACGCCGGCATGTCGACCTTCGCCTGCGGAATCTGCGGGGTCGGCGGGGTGGCGGGGGCGGTCGGCGTCGACAACCCCGGGATGGCCGGCAGTCCGGGAATGGACGACGTGGCCGGGGCGGCGGGTGCCGCGGGTGCCTGCTGCGTCAGGCCGGGGATCAACCCCTGCAGGCCCTGCGTGGTCGCCGGGGCGGATGGCGTCGGCGCCTGGGGCAGCCCGGGAATCGAGGGGATGGCCGCGGACGTCGCCGGTGACGTTGCCGACGGAACACCCGGGAAGGTGATGCCGGGAGCGGCCGGCGCGGCAGGCGGGGTCGCGCCGAGGGCGGTGGCGAGGTTCTGCAGGATCTGCGGCGCGTTGGCCGCCGAGCTGATCAGCTGCTGCGGAATGTTCGGGATGGGTGGAGCCGGCACGGGGTCGGCGTGGGCGATACCGCCCGTGAGTAGGGCTGCGGACGAACCGACTACGACGGCCGCTGCACGCAAGTAAGTCCAGATGGTTGGCATGACTCTCCCTGGTTGTGGATTACGGGGTCCAGCGCCGAAGTTACGTTGATACTGATGGGACTCAAGTGACACGTGTGGCATTTATTTGATCGTTATTGATACGAGTGACGGCGGTGACCGGACGCCTACCGACCAGGCGGGGGAGGTCGTCCCTATGCCGCTCAGCCCGCCTCGATCGCTAAAGTCATGCGGATAGACACCACCTCGGCCGCGCCAACCGCACCCCCGCGCCGGCGGTTCGCGAGTCTGCTTCGGGCGGCGGCACCCGCGCTGCTGGTCGCCAGCGTCGCCGCGCGGCTCGGCTGGACCTACCTGTCGCCGCACGGCGCGAACTTCGTCGACCTGCACGTTTATCTCGGCGGCGCCGCCGCCATCGACCATCCCGGCACGCTGTACAGCTACGTCTATGCCGATCAGACACCGGACTTCCCGCTGCCGTTCACCTATCCGCCCTTCGCGGCGGTCGTCTTCTACCCGCTGAGCCTGCTGCCGTTCGGCCTGGTCGCCTTCGCATGGCAGATCGCCACGATGGCCGCGCTGTACGGGGCGATCCGGATCAGTCAGCGCTTGATCGGTGTTGCGCCCGGCGCCGACGGCCGCCGCCTGGCCATGGGGTGGACGGCGATCTCGATCTGGATCGAACCGCTGCGCAGCACGTTCGACTACGGCCAGGTCAACGTGCTGCTGATGCTCGCGGTGCTGTGGGCGGTCCTGACGACACGGTGGTGGCTGTCCGGGTTGCTGGTCGGCGTGGCGGCCGGGATCAAGCTGACGCCGGCGATCGCCGGTGTCTATCTGGTCGGCGTGCGGAGATGGGCCGCGGCGGTTTTCTCCGCCGCGGTCTTCCTGGCCACGATCGGCGTGTCGGCCCTGGTGGTCGGGGATCAGACCCGCTACTACTTCACGAAGCTGCTGGGCGACGCGCACCGAGTGGGGCCCATCGCCACGTCGATCAATCAATCCTGGCGCGGCGGCATCTCCCGGATCCTGGGACACGACGCCGGCTTCGGCCCGCCGGTCCTGATCGCCATCGGCGCCACCGCGGTGGTGGCCGTGCTGGCCTGGCGGGCGCTGGGCCCGTCCGACCGGCTGGGCAAGTTACTGGTGGTCGAGCTGTTCGGGCTGCTGCTGTCGCCCATTTCGTGGACCCACCACTGGGTGTGGCTGGTGCCGCTGATGGTCTGGGCGATTCACGGGCCGGTGCGCGAGCGCCCCGGCGCGCGGATCGTCGGCTGGGGCTGGCTGGCGCTCGCCATCGCCGGCGTGCCGTGGCTGCTGCTCTACGCCCAGCCGACCATCTGGCAGATCAGCCGGCCCTGGTATCTGGCCTGGGCCGGCCTGCTCTACATCGTGGCGGCCGTGGCGACCTTGGTGTGGATCGGCGCCACCGGCAGGTCGAAGGACTAACTGCCGACGATCTCGTCGATGTCGTGGGCCATGGCCACGTCCTTGTCGGTAATCCCACCCTCGGAATGCGTAACCAGGGCGAAAGTCACTGTCCGCCAACGGATATCAATATCCGGGTGATGGTCCTTGCTCTCCGCGTGCTCGCCCACCCGGCGCACCGCGTCGATGCCGGCGAGAAAACTCGGAAACTTGATCGACCGGCGCAGCGCACCGTCGATGCGCTCCCATCCGTTGAGCTCGGGCAGTGCGGCGTCCACTTGCTCATCCGTTAACACAGCCATATCGTATCTATCTCCTCTCATACGACGAACGGTCTGACATGCGGAGACACGCCTGAAAACCGTGCTCAGCGCATTGCACAACGCTGTCAGTTAAAGTTAATAAGATGAGCGTTGCACTTCCCCCGGTGGACATCACCACCCTGGTCGCTAGTTTCGAGATCGCCCTCAAGTCGGCCCGTCGCTCTCCACAGACGCAGAAGCTGTATCTGTCGAGTATCCGCCGCTACTTCGCATGGTGCGCGAATAACGGGCATCCCGCTCAGATTGATCGCGGCCAGGTTCAAGCTTGGATTGCTGATTTGCTTGACTCCGGTGCTCAGTCCGCAACGGCAGCGGTGCGGCTGGCCGGCGTCCGTCAGTTCTCCAAATGGTTGGCCGAAGAGGGAGAGATCGACTCCGATCCGCTGCTGAGATTGAACGCACCGAAGTCGGATACCCCGATCACGCCAGTACTCACCGAGGATCAGCTTCGTGCGTTGATCAAGGCGTGCCAGGGAAGTGGCCTCAAAGACCGCCGTGACGAAGCGATCGTCCGATTGCTGGCCGAAACCGGGATGCGGGCCGGGGAGTTGATCGCCTTGGAGCTGGACGACGTTGACCTGTCGCGCGGGCTGGTGATGATTCGCCGCGGAAAAGGCGGCAAGGGCAGGATTGCGCCGTTTGGCCCGCAGACGGCCCGCGCCCTGGACCGCTATATCAGGTTGCGGCGCGGCCATCCTGGGGCCGAAAGCAAGGCGCTGTGGTTGGGTGCGCGCACTCACCAGCCGCTTGGACCGCACGGGTTGCGGGTCACTTTGGCCGACCGCGCTAAAACTGCAAATATCAACGGCTTTCACCCTCATGTACTTCGACACACTTTCGCCAGCAGATGGATGTCGTCTCGCGGGTCTGAAGGCGGTCTGATGTCGGTCGCCGGTTGGTCATCGCGGGAGATGCTCGACAGGTACGCCCGCGCCACTGCAGCCGAGCGCGCCACGGCTGAGGCTCGGGCGCTAAACCTCGGGGACTTCTGACGGCCGCCGCCGCGCTTGAGCCGACCGCAGCGCTAAACGCGTGTAGTAAGCCTTGCGTGCGTTTTCTGCCCTTTTTGAGCGTTCCGCTGGCAACAGTTCGTTGTTCGGGTCAACCTGTTCCTCGAACTTGCGTTGCATCGCCGCGCGGGCGGGTGCCGTTCTCGCAGTGCGGTTTTCGGTTCGTGCCCATGACTCGTGGGCGGCTGCCCTCGCCCGCAGTGTTGCCTCTGTAGACAATGTGCTTCTCTGTGTTCTGCCAGCATGCACCACCAGTTCGGCGCCAGCTCGATAGCGCAGTCTAGTGGGGCGCGAGCGGAATTAGCGCGAGGGCGCGACGCCGATAGCGAACAAAATTGTGCACTACTACGACCAATGTGGATATTACGATAATTAGCTGTGCTATATTGCGTTCCGCTCGGTCTGTTACTCGCGTTCCGCCGAAGGCGGCACCAAACAAATCAACGCAGACCCAGCGGAGCGGCTAGCCAACTAGCGGTAGCGGACAACCGTTAGTCCGCGATGGCATCTGAGGTGTTTTGTTTCGAGGCATACCCCTCTCATAGGCGAGGTATCACGACAGCTCAACGCCGCACTGACATCCCAGGAGGTTGAATCGCGTGCTCGACGGCCCGGGGGATATGTGCGGAGGCATCCGCTATCTTCTCTACCTTTAGTGTAATTCACAAATGGTGGATAGATTCGTTTCAGAAGCAATTTCGCGCGTTAATGATGTTAATCTGATTATAGAAAGGTTGTTTGGCGCAAATGGCAATCGAAACATGTCCGAAGTGTGGCCGAACGGCCACGTTAAATGGCGATGTCTTGATATTCGTGCAGGAGCATGGACGGCCCGTGCGGCCGGAGGATGTGGCGCGACACTTCGGCATCTCCACCACACGCGCCAACTGGGCACTGTGCCGCCTTGCGGACGGGGGTTTGATTGTCAGGCTGAGCCGGGGCGTCTATAGCGGCGACCTTGAACTCAGACGGCTGGTGCTTGATCAGCTTGATCGGCTGGCCCCGGCGTGAGCGGCTTCTGCATCGAATGCGGGGCGGCCGTGGCGTGGCTGGCTACCCTGTGCCCACGCTGCCAAGCCGTCGAAGAACGAACCGCACTTCGAGAGTGGGATCAATGACCACGGATGATCCGGTAACCCTGCTGCGCCCGTATCCCAACTCCGTTGGGGTCCAGATCCATCCTCATGTCGATGGCGATGTTGTTTCGGAAGTTTTCATGGATGCGGCCACTGGCGGCCGGTACATCATCTTGCGGCAGCCATCCGCCGCGCTCCGATTGGGCGAGGATTTGTTGGAGGCCACAACGAACCCTGACATCGCCCGCGAGGCCGACGCGGTACGCGAACGTCAGCAGCACCGCCGGTGAGCCGGGCCTCGCTTTGCGGCCAGTGCTTAACGCGAACGAACTTTCCGCATGCCCGACGGGTAAAGAGCGATCGAACCCCTTATCACGTGATCGCATGGGCTTCTCGGCGATGAGCATGATGTGATGCTTAAGCCTTGCCTAGTCTGCGGCGAACTCTCCAGCCAGTCACGCTGCCCTGCATGCCAACTCCCGAAGCTATCGCCGAAGGAACGCGGATACGGAACAGGTTGGAAGCGGCTGTCCGAACGTGCACGCCAGCTACAACCGTGGTGCTCGGAATGTCTGTCCCCTAAAGACTTACAGCTTCACCACACCAAAGCGGGCTGGGAAATTGTAGCGGCTGGCACGCCGCTAACTATGAAACACGTTGCAGCTGGATACTTCTTAGTCCTCTGTGGCGCATGCAACCGGGCGCAAGAGCCCGTGCGGCCGTCCCGCGCCAGCAAACGGTCCACAACGGAGTTTGCCAAGCGATCGTTGTAATCATGTCGTGGCACAAGCACTGTCGACACACCAACGGCATGGCGAGGCCCCGGGGGGATGCCCGCAAACCGCTTTGAACTCGTCGCGCTTGCGCTCGCCATTCACAATTAATTGCCGACCCTAACGGATTTAACCAATTAGAGCAGGCCCTAAGGCACGGGTTGATCCCTCGCCAATCCCGTTTAACCCCAGCGGGTTACCGTCCCAGCAGTTCGAGCAGTTCTGCAGGGAGTTTCTGGTTGTTCCCAAGGGGTATGGCGCTCGGCAAACATTCGAGTTACGGCCTTGGCAGCGCGAATTGTGCGCGTCAATGTTGGATCGGCCGAAGCGCCCCCGGACTGTTGGGTGGATGCTTCCTCGCGGCAATGGAAAGTCGACGTTGCTTGCAGCGCTGGCCATTTGGGAATTGTTCTGCGGTGGCGAATCGGCGACGGTGGTTATTGTCGCCTTCAGTAAGGAACAGGCGGGGCTTATTTTTGGGATTGCCCGCCAGTTCGTGCAGATGTCCGACCCGTTGGCGTCTCGCTGTCAGGTGGGTAGGGATCGGCTGACGATTCCGGCCAGGTATGCCACGTTGCAGACCCTACCGGCTGAACCGGCGGCCCTTGAGGGCCTCGACTACACCCTGGCTCTGCTCGATGAAGCGGGCCGTGTGGCGCGGGAGACGTATGAAGTTCTGACCCTGGCGCAGTCGAAGAGGCCGGTGTCCACGCTGGTGGCTATCGGGACGCCGCCGCCCGACCCGACCGATTCGGTGTTGACCGATCTGCGCAACATTCACGCCGAACTTGGTGACGATCATGTGGTGTGGAGAGAGTTCTCCGCCAATGACTTTCAGCATCACCCGCCCGATTGTCGGCACTGCATCGCGTTAGCGAATCCCGCGCTCGGTGATTTTCTCGACGCCGAGGATGCGGTTAAGTTGCTGAAGACGACCCGCGAAGGCACGTTCCGGCGTGCGCGGTTGTGCCAGCTGGTGAACGACACGGTGGGCGAGTTTTTGCCCGCCGGGGTGTGGGCTGCCCGCTCCACGGGTCAAGGGATCGCACCGGGTGCCCCGGTAGTCATCGCCCTTGACGGGTCACATTCGGATGACTCGACCGCGCTGGTGATCGGCACGGTATCCGCCGAGCCGCACTTCGATGTGCTCGCGGTGTGGGAGAAGCCCGCCGACGATGCGGGCTGGCAGGTTCCCATCGCTGAGGTTGAAGAGTGCATTAGGCAGGCCCGAAACATATACCGGGTTGTTGAATTAGTTGCTGACCCGTGGGGATGGCTGCGGACCATGCAGCTCCTAGAGGCTGAGGGTCTGGTGGTTTCGCAGTTCCCACATTCACCGTCCCGCCTCGTGGCGGCCACCACCGATCTGTACAACGCGGCCGTCAACGGCAACCTCACCCATTCGGGCAACGCGACGCTGGCGGCCCACATCGGCAACGCGGTGGTGGTCCGTAACCATCGCGGCTGCCGCATCGAGAAGGCTTCTCGGCGGGGCCGCAAGGTGGACGCCGCTGCGGCGCTGGTCATGTGTCACTCGCGGGCTACTTGGCACGGCACCCGTAAACCTAAGAAAAGATATGCGAGTTTCGCGAATTGAACCAAGATTTATTGGTTGAGCTGCTGCACACTCTGGACGGCCCGCAGTGGCGCTACTCCACCTTGCAGAGTTACTACACCGGCAGGCAACCACTTTCATTCCTATCTCCTGAGGCGCGGGTTGCGCTGGGTGACCGGTTCGGCCGCATGGCGTCGAACCTTCCCCGGCTGGCGGTGACGAGTCTGGCCGAACGCCTGCGCGTTGTGGGTTTCAAGGGTGCAGACGTGTGGCCCGACTGGCTTCGGTTAGACCTCGATCAGTTGTCGGCGGCCGCGCACCGTGACGCGCTGCTGTTCGGTCAGTCGTTTGTGATCTGTTGGGCGGACAGCGTAGGTCGGCCGCTCGTGACGGTGGAATCCCCGAAGCAAGTTGCGGTGATTTCCGACCCCGGCACGCGGGCGGTCACGTCTGCGGTGAAGCGGTGGCGCACCCAAACCACTACCGAGGCCGTGGTGTACCTGCCCGATCAGATCATCCGGCTTAGGGCTGACACACCCGGCGCGGCAACCGCCGGCTTCTACGTGGTGGAAACCCTGGACAACCCGATGGGCGTGGTTCCGGTTGTGCCGCTGCGTAACTCGGACCTGGTTAGCGTGTGGCGTCCCGACGCAAACGGAACCACTGACATCGGGCATTCGGAGCTTGACGATCTGATGCCGCTGGTTGACGGGCTCAACAAGGTGCTGACCGATCTCCTCGTTTCCAGTGAGTACGTGGGTCGGCCGCGACGGTGGGCTACGGGCATTGAGCTGGTGGAGCGGCCGGTGTTGGACGCGGACGGCAACCCCGTCTTGGACAACAACAATGAGCCTGTCATGGAAACCGTGTCACCCATTCCCGAGGGCGACCGGCTCATGACCGCCGAGAGTGAGCAGGCCAAGTTTGGCCAATTGGACGCCGCTGACCTCCGCGGCTACACGAACGCCGTCAACGTGCTGGTCACTCAGATCATGGCAGTGAGCGCTCTTCCCGCGCACTATGTGGGCATTCTGACCGACAGCCCGACGAGTGCTGACGCGATCCGCGCGGCGGAAGCGTCGTTGACTGCACGGGCGGAGGCCCGGCAACAGTCGTTTGGTCGTGGGTGGGAACAGGCGGCGCGCCTCATGGTGGCTGTCCGGGACGGCGTTGATCCGGCCGTGGTGGACGTGCAAGTGCAGTGGGCGCCCGCCGATACCCGCAGTGTGGCAGCCGAGGCGGACGCCACAGTCAAGTTGTTCCAAGCCGGTTTGTTGCCTGCGTCGTACGCGTTGCAGAAGCTGGGTTATTCCGCCGACGAGATAGCGGCGATCAGGGCCGCCAGGACGGCCGATGCGGCCACCCTGGCCAATCACGGCACCAACCCCGCGAACGGCCCGCAGCGTGAAGCTCAGGGCCAGAAGTAAACAGGACCATGGACGAAGAAGCAACAAACACCGAATTAGCAACTGACAGCGACGAGGCCGCTAACGATGCCGTCATGGAAACGCCCGAGGACACCACCGAGGGCACCGAGCCGGATAAGGATGTGCGCAAGCTCCGCAGGGAGGCCGCAACCCTGCGTGAACGGGCGAAGGCCGCCGAGGCCCGCGCCGCCCGCACTGACACCCTCGCAGCGCGACTGCACACCGAATTAGTGCGCGCCAGCGGCAAGCTGGCCGACCCGACCGACTTCCCCTACAATCCGGACGCCGATCTGCTGGACGACCCCGAAGCGCTCAACCAAGCGATTGACGCATTGTTAGAAGCCAAGCCCCATTTGAGGTCGCGGACGCCGAAGGGTGATGTGGGGCAGGGCAATCGGGGGCGAGCCGATGAGCCAGTGAACTTCCACAATATTCTCAAGCAATTCATTTGATACGCTAAGTAGTCCGCTAAACTAGAGGTAGGGAGAGCGCCCGGCAGCGCTCCGATTCACTTCTGACATTCGTCCCGGTTGACGAAACGTCTTTCACCACCAGACATTTCGCATCGTTCAGGACGTATTCTCCTATGACCATCGAGGTCACGGGTGGCAACTCCACCCTTTTGCAATCCGAAGTAGCTTCACTACTTGTCCAGCCGCTAGAACAGGCTTCCACCTTCCTGGCCGCCGGGCCGGTCATCTACGACACCAACGACACCCTTCGCGTTCCGCGTATCGCTAACGGTGTGACTGCGGGGTTTGTGGCGGAAGGTTCCCAGATTGGGGACGGGGACTTCTCGTTTGACGAGGTGACCCTTCTGCCGTCCACCCTCAAGGGCATTAAGACGCTCGTGAGGGTGAGTAACGAGCTGATCCGTCAAAGTGTGGTTGGTCTGGAAGTTGTTCTACAACAACGCCTTATCACTGATGTCGCACACGCATTAGACGCCGCTCTGTGGGACGGCACTGGCAGCTCCAACACCATTAAGGGCATTCTCCGCGCCACCGGTATCGCGACCGGCACACTGGACTTGACCGATGCCGACAGCCTGATCGACGGCCTGGCGACCGCACAAGGCAACCACGTCAACCCGACGCACTGGGTGATGACGTCGGCCACGTTCGCCGCGCTCCGCAAGCTGAAGGTGGCAAACCCTGGCGCGACATCTGACCAGGACTTCCGCCAATACCTGTTTGACCCCAGCACGATTCAGAACGGCACCGCGTTCCAGCTATTCGGCCTGCCCGTCATAGTCACTGACAACATCCCAGCTGTCTCGACTAAGAACCGTGTTGCGCTGGTGGACATGTCCAAGGTAGTTGTGGCCCGCGATGTTGACTCCGACGTGTTCATTTCGCCGCACCTGGCGGCCGACTACGACTCGGTCGTTATCCGCGTGGTAACCCGGTTCGACGTGGCCCTGCTACAGAATCACGCGGTCACCCTACTCACCGAGGCGTAATGTCGTTGGTGCAGAATGTGCTTGACCTTTTGAGCACATCGCCGGCCCCCACCGGCAACCAAGTCTCGCAGGCACTATCGGTGGTCACGAACATCGCCAAGGCTTACGTGCGCTCGGTCGGGTTCGAGAATGGCGAACCCAACGACGAGATCGCCAGCGTGATCGTCACGGCAACCGCCCGCCTGCTCCGCAACCCCGGTCAGTTGGCAGTGCGTGAAGAGATGGGCCCGATTGTTGTGGACTATCATGGCGGATTCGCCGGATGGTCAATAGCTGAGCGGGAGACGCTGAATAGATACCGCATGCAAGCGGTTTAACCGAATAGACTTCCCCGGCAGGTTTCCTTACCTTGATCGTTGGTGGCCAAGCCGGGGAGACAGAAAAGCTCCTTATCTGTCAGGGGCTAACGTGTGAGCCACGTTAGGCACTGGCCCCGCGGTGATCCTGCGGGGCCGGTGTTTATGCACCTAGTTGTTCTTCAAGGTCGAGGACTTAGGCAAGCCGGTCGTGGAGTGCTTGTATTCCGGCTTGTGTGGGTTGTCTGCCGTTGAGCGCGGCGCGGGGTTATCCACCTCATTTCGTCGGGCAGGTGGTCGGCGAGGTACGCGAGCGCGGCTAGGTCCATACAGGAATCGTTGACGCCCGGCAGCGGCGGTGTTAACACCAACATTGTGCGCTATTATTAAGGGGCGCAAGGTAATCGGACGAACATAGTACAGCTCGAAGCGCTTAATCCTTATTCACCGGAAACTCGGTGACACAATGATCCATCAACTTGATCATCTGATCGTAGATGTCGCTTTGTCGACTTAAGTGCCTCTCGGGCAGAGTACGACCGCGTTCCATTCTCGGATCGGAGGGCGACATCTTCTCTCGCGCCGCTATTAGGCTTTCGAAGTCTCGGCGGTCTTCTTCTATCAGTTTGTATATCTCGTGAGTGGGTTCAAGGATTCCCTTGTCGCTGGTAAGCATCATGAGGGTGAAATCACGTACTGCTAAGCGCCGGTAGACATCCCAGACGGTTTCAAGATAAGCAGCTTCCGACTGCTCCCGGTACTGTTCGAACTTCTCTGCTACCAACTGAGCATTCTGCTGCCAGGGTTGCGCCTCTGCTTGGGATAGTTGGTAGGGCGCGTCGATTAACTCCCGCATAAACTTGCCGAGTTTGCGGCTTTGGAGTCTGCATTCGTCCAGGTCGCTCAGGTATGCTGCCAGCTCCGCCCGCAGCTTGTCGTTTCGAGCGTCGATGCGGCCCTGAACAAACTTCTCGTTGGCACCTCGTAGCGTTCGGCGGTTATACCAGGCGCTTACCGCAATCGCGGCGACCGCGACCATGACCGTGAAGAGGTTGCCCCAACCGGGCGTCCATTGCCAGTCAATCACGCCATCCCAAAGCGTTGACCAAGCGCACATGACGTCATCACTCACGCCTTCAGCTGCTTGGGTAAACATTGTGCGCTAGCTTCCGTTGCGGCGCGCCACGGGTACGCCAGTCAGGGTTATCCACGGTTCGGCTAGTTGCATGGCTGCACGGTGGACCTCGGAAAATTCAGTGTCAAGGACCGCGCTGTGCACTACTATCCATTGGTGCACAACGGGTTTGCTACTCGCCACCCTGTGGCGGGTTGTTGATCACGATGGTGGTTGGCGCGTTGGTCACGTTGTTGATTGTCTGTTCTATGTGCTGTTGCGACGGCGGCACCCCATGCATCATCTGATATAGGCTCACGAACGCGGCTATCAGGTTTATCAATGCCGCACGGAAGTTTAGCGCCGCAGTGATGTCTTGCGGGCTGCGGAGCTCTAGCTCGTCGGCTAGCTCTCGATCGACCGCTCGAATCGCGGCAACCGCGGCCTGGCCGCTGAGAGACGCCTCAGTTGGTTGGAGTTGAGCCGCCATGCCCTGGGTCACGACGATCATGTCCCCAAATGCTCTCGGGCTCGGGACACCGATCAGTTCAATCTGCTGGGCGACTGCCTGTTGGGCTTGGATCAGTTTGTCCAGGCCTCCTTGGCCCAGCTGCTCGCGGATTCTGCGCGCCACCAAGTTTTCGATCCGCTCAGGTTGATCTCCCACGGTACCCACCTTAGGTCCGTGGCCTGCTGAAGACCAGGGCTGTGCATTATTACATTGCGGCACAGCGGATCGCTTGGTGGTTACTCCACGAACGTAATCGGAATATCGTTGTTGTCATCGAGCTCGGCAACAACCGGAGCCTTCGAGAATGGGACACTCAGGAACGGCTTGTCATCGCGGATGAACGTCACGTATCCGCTGTCGATGCGGTAGGAGTCGGCCAAAACCACCGTTTTGGCTCCAACGCGGCGACGAAACCCGAAGGGGTCGACCGGTTCTGATAATGCTCCATAGGTGTAACGCGGCACTGTGTTACCTCTCGAATCTGTGTTGGTCCACTCGGAAGCCTTGTGGGGCTGGTGGCGAGCCCAACGTCGTACACTACAGCGTTGTCAGGCAGGTGCTTACGGGACTTCATAGGGCTCCGATGTGCGGTAAAGATCTTCGAAGTCATACGTCAGCCCCATGAGCGTATGCCACTCTCTTGCGAATGCCATACTAGATTCGCAGGCCCACTCGGCAGTTCCAGCGCCGAGCGCCTTGTTCGGAAACCATGGCCTGCCTATCGGCTGCTGGTTTTCGCGGTGAGTCGTAATTTTACTCTTCAGTTGCCTCTCGAACTTCTCGTCTGTGTCGACGCGACGGTCGTGTGGCTTGAAGTGGACCAGCGCATTCCTCACCTGGATAAGCACTCTTACGCTCCGGTACGGGTCGCGGTCTTTCGGCATGCATTGCTGTCCAACCAATTCGAGCCCGAATTGGAATTTGTCCAGCATTGAGCGCATCTCGTAATCGGGCCACAGTTCGCGCATACGCGTGAGCGCTGCCTGAGGTATGCCCTGCGTGTACACCGTTGATTTTTGGTCGGCAGCGTCCTGCCAGGACGAATTGACGAGGCCTTCAAGGAAGGCGACCGCAGACAATACGGCGGTCACCGCATGGGAGTGACGCTTCGGGTCAAAGTTGCCATTGCCCTGGGCGACGAGCTCGTTCTCGCGGATGCGGCACAGCCACGCTTCGCGTCGCGCGGTCCAAAGGTGTTGCGAGGCGAGGTAGTCACGAACGCTGACGACCACAAAGTTCATGCGTGCAGTCACTTTCATCGCCCTTGCGCCCATTCCCGATCGCAGACGATGCAGTGTCTGACAACGGTGGCCCAACCCGGTTCACGGTCATCCGGCGGCCGGATCGGCTGCGCGTCAATATGCCCGCAGCCAGGACATATTGAGTATGTCCAGAACGGCTCCCATGGCTGCCGGGCCATGAGTAACCGGTTCTCCACTGGGCTGTACGGCTGGATCTGTAGCGGCTCCGGCGCGGGTATCGGTGGGTCAATCCACCAGATGCGGGCGCAGTACGCGGACATCGCTGCCAACAGAATGGCCAACACGAATACCAACGGCGCAAGCAACGCGGCGGTGATCCCGGCGGTGACCGCCAGCACCGCCAAGCCAACGGTGAGTTGACCGGCCAGCCGGTGCCCGCCGACGTCCATCGCCCTCCGATGCGCTACCTCGCGGTCTCGCTGGGCGATGTCCGCGAGGGTTGGGTGGTCAGGGAAACCGATCACCACCGTGGGGCCGAAGCCGAATCCCATCCGCGCGTGCCAGCTACTCGTCAATCTCGATGGTCACGCTGTCCAGGCGGTCACCCCGGACCGGGATCGCCATATTCCCGTTTCGGGTTTCGATGTTCAGCTCAGTCCAGTCGGCGGCGTGGGCGACGGTGTGCAGCCTCCCCGTGTTGGTGTTATTCGGTGTCGGCCTGAAGGTCACGTGCTTGCCCAAGTCGTCTGCGTTGAGTGCGCGCACTCGCTTTTTCGCCATGAGGATAGTCTGCCACCTGCACGCGGCGGAGCGGAATACTTACGTTTAACGGGCGGCATGACGCTCGAAGCGGGGCGGGGTTTACGCAGGCCGCGCACAACGTTGGGCATGAAATAACACAGCCATATCCAAGACCGTATACCGTCTGGCCATGCCGACCCAGGTCGTCGTCGCCGGCGCGGTCATCCGCCACGCCACGGTGCTGGTGGCGCAGCGCGTCCGGCCACCGGAGCTGGCCGGGCGCTGGGAGCTGCCCGGCGGCAAGGTCGCCCCGGGGGAGACCGAGCGCGACGCGCTGGCCCGTGAGCTGGCCGAGGAGCTGGACCTGGCGGTCGGCGACGTCGCGGTGGGCGACCGCCTCGGCGACGACGTCGCGCTGGACGGCATCACGTTGCGGGCATACCGCGTGCGACTGCTCGGTGGTGAACCGCGCGCGCGTGATCACCGGGCGGTGCGCTGGGTGACGGCCGCCCAACTGTCCGATGTCGACTGGGTGCCCGCCGACCGCGGCTGGGTCCCTGACCTGGTGCGGACGCTGGCCGGGGTGGCCTCATAACCAGTCCACAGCCTTCTTGCAGCTGACGTCCAGCGCCGCAGAAGGTCGCGAGGGTCAACTTGAGATATAACGCCAATGTGTACTTATAAAAAAGACTTAACCTAGAAGCGCGTACCGGTGGTCGCGGCGTCCGCGACGGCGCCTCTAGATCCGCAAAACCTATGCTGACCAAACGAATTTTCGTTAACAGGCCATTCGCGGCGGACATAGGTCCGTCTGCCGCGCCCCATGCCGACGCGCTCGCCGATCCCGGTCGGCGCGGGCGGACGAATCGACGTGCCACCGTCCAACACCACGCACCCGCGGTCGAAGCGACGGCCCGGCCAGGACGCGCGGCACTACGGAATAGAAGGGGTAGCTGTTGACTGTCACACCACACGTTGGTGGAGCGCTCGAGGAGCTACTGGAGCGCAGCGGGCGGTTCTTCACGCCCGGCGAGTTCTCGGCCGACCTGCGCACGGTCACGCGCAAGGGCGGCCGGGAGGCCGACGTGTTCTACCGCGACAGGTGGAGCCACGACAAGGTCGTCCGCTCCACCCACGGGGTCAACTGCACCGGCTCGTGCTCCTGGAAGATCTACGTCAAGGACGGGATCATCACCTGGGAGACCCAGCAAACCGACTACCCCTCGGTCGGCCCGGACCGGCCCGAATACGAGCCGCGTGGTTGCCCGCGCGGGGCGTCGTTCTCCTGGTACAGCTACTCGCCCACCCGGGTGCGCTATCCGTACGCGCGGGGCGTGCTGGTCGAGATGTACCGGGAAGCCAAGGCGCGGCTCGGCGATCCCGTGCTTGCGTGGGCCGACATCCAGGCGGACCCCGACCGCCGGCGCCGCTATCAGCGTGCCCGCGGCAAGGGCGGGCTGGTCCGGATCACCTGGGCCGAGGCCACCGAGCTGATCGCCGCCGCCCACGTGCACACCATCAAGACCTACGGCCCCGACCGGGTCGCCGGCTTCTCGCCCATCCCGGCGATGTCCATGGTGTCCTATGCCGCCGGTTCGCGATTCTTCGAGCTGACCGGCGCCCCCATGACGTCGTTCTACGACTGGTACGCCGACCTGCCGGTGGCCTCGCCGCAGGTGTTCGGCGATCAGACCGACGTGCCCGAATCCGGCGACTGGTGGGACGCGGCGTATTTGATGATGTGGGGCTCCAACGTGCCGATCACCCGGACCCCCGACGCGCACTGGATGGCCGAGGCGCGCTACCGCGGTACCAAGGTGGTGACCGTGAGCCCCGACTACGCGGACAACACCAAGTTCGCCGACGAGTGGATGCCCTGTGCGGCCGGCACCGACGGGGCGCTGGCCATGGCGATGGGGCATGTCATTCTCTCGGAATGCTATGTGCGGAGGGAGGTTCCGTTCTTCGTCGACTTCTCGCGCCGCTACACCGACCTGCCGTTCCTGATCAAGCTGGAAGAGCGCGGCGACATGCTGGTGCCGGGCAAGAACCTCACCGCGGCGGACCTGGGGGAGGCGGTCGAGAACGCGGCGCTCAAACCGGCGGTGTGGGACGAGGGCACCGACTCGGTCGTGGTGCCCCATGGCTCGCTGGGATTCCGCTACGGCGAGGACGGCGTGGGAAAGTGGAATCTGGATCTTGGCACCTTGATGCCGGCGCTCAGCGTGCGAAACGCCCGCGGTGCCAACGAAGTTGGGGACACCGCGTTGGTGCACCTGGCCAGCTTCGACACGGTCAACGGCGAAGGCACCACGGTGGCGCGCGGTGTCCCGGTGCGCCGTGTCGGTAAACACCTGGTGTGCACCGTCTTCGACCTGATGCTCGCCCAGTACGGGGTGGCCCGGCCGGGGCTGCCCGGCGACTGGCCCACCGGCTACGACGACCCGACCCAGCAGAACACCCCCGCCTGGCAGGAGGCGATCACCGGCGTGTCGGCCGCACAGGCCATCCGCGTCGCCAAGGAATTCGCCCGCAGCGCAGAGGAATCCGGCGGCCGCTCGATGATCATCATGGGCGGCGGCATCTGCCATTGGTTCCACAGCGACGCGATCTATCGGGCGGTGCTGGCGCTGCTGATGCTGACCGGCTCGATGGGGCGCAACGGCGGTGGCTGGGCCCACTACGTCGGCCAGGAGAAGGTGCGTCCGCTCAGCGGATGGCTGACGATGGCCATGGCCACCGATTGGTCACGCCCAGCCCGGCAGGTGCCGGGCGGGTCCTACTGGTACGCGCACACCGACCAGTGGCGCTACGACGGGTACGCCGCCGACAAGTTGGCCAGCCCGATCGGCCGCGGCCGCTTCGCGAACAAGCACACGATGGACGTGCTGGCCTCGGCGGCAGCGATGGGGTGGAGCCCGTTCTACCCGCAGTTCGACCGGTCCAGCCTGGACGTCGCCGACGAGGCCCGAGCCGCCGGCAGTGACGTCGCCGACTACGTCGCCGAGCAGCTCGGCCGGCGCAAACTCAAGCTCGCCGTGACCGATCCCGACAACCCCGCCAACTGGCCACGGGTGCTTACGGTGTGGCGGGCCAACCTGATCGGGTCCTCGGGCAAGGGCGGCGAGTACTTCCTGCGCCATTTGCTCGGGACCGACTCGAACGCGCAGGCCGAGCCCCCGGCCGACGGGATCCGGCCCGCCCATGTGGCCTGCGACGGTGACATCCCGGAGGGCAAGCTCGACCTGATGATGTCGATCGACTTCCGCATGACGTCGACGACGCTGGTGTCCGATGTCGTGCTGCCGGCCGCGACCTGGTACGAGAAGGCCGACATCTCCAGCACCGACATGCATCCGTACGTACACGCGTTCAGCGCCGCGACCGACCCGCCGTGGGAAACGCGTTCGGACTTCGAGGCTTTCGGCGCCATCGCCCGTGCCTTCAGCGCCTTGGCCAAGCGACACCTGGGCACCCGCAGCGATGTCGTGCTCACGGCGCTGCAGAACGACACCCCGGAGGCGATGGCCTGTCCCGACGGCGCCGAGGACGATTGGTTACGCACCGGGGCGACCCCCGTACCGGGCCGGACGATGGCCAAAGTCACCGTGGTGGAACGCGATTACGCGTCCGTCTACGACAAGTGGCTGACCTTGGGTCCGCTCGTCGACACGTTCGGGGTGAGCACCAAGGGCGTCACGGTGCACCCCTTCCGCGAGGTGGAGGAATTGGCCGCTAAGTTCGGCGTGCTGAATTCCGGCGCGGCGGCGGGTCGCCCGGCCATCACCACCGCGCAGCGGATGGCCGACGTCATGCTGCTGCTGTCGGGGACGACCAACGGCCGGCTGGCCGTGGAGGGCTTCCGCGAGTTGGAGAAGCGCACGGGTCAGCGGCTGGCCCACCTGGCCGAGGGCAGCGAGGAACGCCGCATCACCTACGCCGACACCCAGGCGCGTCCGGTCCCGGTGATCACCAGCCCGGAGTGGTCGGGCAGCGAAACGGGCGGTCGCCGCTACGCGCCGTTCACCATCAACATCGAGAACCTCAAGCCGTTCCACACGCTGACCGGACGGATGCACTTCTATCTGGCCCACGACTGGGTCGAGGAGCTCGGCGAGCATCTGCCGGTGTTTCGCCCACCGCTGGACATGGCGCGGTTGTTCGGCCAGCCGGAGCTCGGCCCCGCCCCGGACGGGATCGGGCTGACCGTGCGGTATTTGACGCCGCACTCGAAGTGGTCGTTCCACTCCACCTACCAGGACAACCTGTACATGCTGTCGCTGTCGCGCGGCGGCCCGACGATGTGGATGAGTCCGGGAGACGCGGCGAAGATCGGTGTGCGGGACAACGATTGGGTCGAGGCGGTCAACGCCAACGGCATCTACGTGTGCCGGGCGATCGTCAGCCACCGGATGCCCGACGGTGTGGTGTTCGTCTACCACGTCCAGGAACGCACGGTGGACACACCGCGCACCGAGACCAACAACAAGCGAGGCGGCAACCACAACGCGCTGACCCGGGTGCGCATCAAGCCCAGTCACCTGGCCGGCGGTTACGGCCAGCATGCGTTCGGGTTCAACTACCTGGGCCCCACCGGGAACCAGCGCGACGAGGTCACCGTGGTCCGCCGTCGCAGTCAGGATGTGACGTACTGATGCGCGCACGCGATGGGGGACTGCGATGAAAGTCATGGCGCAACTGGCGATGGTGATGAACCTCGACAAGTGCATCGGCTGCCACACCTGCTCGGTCACCTGCAAGCAGGCGTGGACCAACCGTCCCGGCACCGAGTACGTGTGGTTCAACAACGTCGAAACCCGCCCGGGGCAAGGTTATCCGCGCACCTACGAGGACCAGGAGCGCTGGCGTGGCGGCTGGATTCGCGACAAGAAGGGCCGGTTGCGGTTGCGTGACGGCGGCCGCATCCAGAAGCTGTTGCGCATCTTCGCCAACCCCAGGCTGCCCATCCTCGACGACTACTACCAGCCCTGGACCTACGACTACGAGAACCTGACCACGGCGCCCGCCGGTGACACCTTCCCCACGGCCGCACCGAAGAACCAGATCAGCGGCGAACCAATGAAGATCTCCTGGGGGCCGAACTGGGACGACAACCTGGCCGGGTCACCGGAGATCCTGGCCGGCGACCCGATCCTGAAGAAGGTGAACGAGGAGGTCAAACTCGCGCTCGAAGAGACCTTCATGTTCTACCTGCCCCGAATCTGCGAGCATTGCCTCAACCCCTCCTGCGTGGCGTCGTGCCCGTCGGGCGCGATGTACAAGCGCAGCGAGGACGGCATCGTGCTGGTCGACCAGGACCGCTGCCGTGGCTGGCGCTTCTGTGTCTCCGGATGTCCTTACAAGAAGGTCTATTTCAACCACAAGACCGGCAAGGCCGAGAAGTGCACGCTGTGCTACCCGCGGATGGAGGTCGGTCTGCCCACCATCTGCTCGGAGACCTGCGTGGGGCGGCTGCGGTATCTGGGCCTGGTCCTCTACGACGCCGACCGCGTGCTGGAGGCGGCCTCGGTGGACAACGATACCGACCTCTACGAGGCGCAGTGCCGAATCCTGTTGGACCCGAACGATCCCGAAGTGATCACCGCCGCGCGCGCGGAGGGCATCTCCGACGAGTGGATCGAGGCCGCGCAGCGCTCACCGGTGTACGCGCTGATCAACGACTACAAGGTGGCGCTGCCGCTGCACCCGGAATACCGCACGATGCCGATGGTCTGGTACATCCCGCCGCTGTCGCCGGTGGTGGACGCGGTCAGCCGCGACGGCCACGACGGGGAAGACCTGGGCAACCTGTTCGGCGCGCTCGACGCGTTGCGCATCCCCATGCAATACCTTGCCGAACTGTTCACCGCCGGCGACACCGCCGTGGTGGAGGGCGTGCTGCGGCGGCTGGCGGCGATGCGTTCGTACATGCGCGACATCAACCTCGGACGCGAGACCAAGCCGCACATCCCGCATTCGGTCGGGATGACCGAAGAGCAGATCTACGAGATGTACCGGCTGCTGGCCATCGCGAAATACGAAGAGCGCTACGTCATTCCGACCGCGTTCAGCCCGCAGGCCCGCGACCTCGAACAGATGGGTTGCTCGTTGACGAACGACGGCGGCCCGGGCATGTACGAGTCGGACGAACCGGTGCCCGTGGCCGTGGAGACCTTCCACGCGCTCAAGCGCCCCGACGGCGAGGCGGCGGCCAACGGGCGCCGGCCCGCGCGGGTGAACCTGCTCAACTGGGACGGACGCCAGGTGCCCACCGGAATGTTTCCCGAAGGGCCGAAGCGATGAGGCTGCTGGCCGGGCGTCGGGGTCGCACCGACATCCTGCAGGACCGCCTGGTGTGGCAGGCGGCATCGCTGCTGCTGGCCTACCCGGACGATGACCTGCCGGGGCGGCTGGACACCGTCGACGAGTTGCTCAGCCACCTCCGCGGGCCCGCATCGGCGCTGCTCGGACAGACGCTCGACGCGCTGCGCGCCCGCGACCCGATGGCCGCCGCGATGGACTACGTGGCGACCTTCGACATGCGGCGCCGCTGCACGATGTACCTGACGTACTGGACCGCCGGGGACACCCGTAACCGCGGCCGGGAGATGGTGAAGTTCGCCACCGCCTACCGGGAGTCGGGGGTGCAGCCGCCGCGCGCCGAGGCGCCCGATCATCTGCCCGTCGTGCTCGAATTCGCCGCCACCGTCGATCCGGAGGTGGGGCGGCGGCTGCTCATCGAGCACCGCATCCCGATCGAGGTGTTGCGGGGCGGCCTCGCCGACGCGAAGTCGCCCTACGAGCCCACCGTGGCGGCGGTGTGCGCGACGCTGCCCGTCGCGACCGACCAGGACGTGCGTCGCGCGGAGCACCTGGCGAAAGCCGGGCCGCCCGCGGAAGCCGTTGGGCTGCAACCCTTTAACTTGACCGTGCCGCCCCGAAGCGAAAAAGGAGCGCCAGGTGTTTAGCAATGTGCTGTTCTGGGACATCGCGCCGTACGTCACTCTGACCGTATTGATCGTCGGCACCTGGTGGCGCTACCGCTACGACAAGTTCGGCTGGACCTCGCGTTCCTCGCAGATGTACGAGTCGCGGCTGCTTCAGGTGGCCAGCCCGATGTTTCACTTCGGCATCCTGGCCGTGTTCGCCGGGCACGTGGTGGGGTTGTTCATCCCGCCGCGGGTGACGCAGATGCTGAAACTGAGCGACCACGCCTACCACCTGCAGGCCGTGATCGCCGGGTCATTGGCGGGCTTTGCGACCCTGGCCGGGATCGGCTTGCTCATCTACCGCCGGTTCACCCGCCCGGCGGTGTCCATGGCCACCACCCGCGGCGACAAGGTGATGTATCTGGTGCTGGTGCTGGCCATCGTGGTGGGCCTGTACTGCGACCTGATCGGCACGGGGCCACACGGCGGGGAGTTCCACTACCGCTACACGGTCGGCATGTGGTTCCGCCGGATCTGGATATTGCAGCCGCACGGCGAGGTGATGATTAACGCGCCGCTGGACTACCAGTTGCATGCCCTGATCGGCATGGTGCTGTTCACGCTGTTGCCGTTCACCCGGCTGGTGCACATCTTCAGCGCGCCGGTCGCCTACCTGTTCCGGCCCTACATCGTCTACCGCAGCCGCGAAACCAAGGGCGAATTGGTCGGTACGGCGCCCCGCCGCAGGGGCTGGTAGCGGGGGTTCAGCTCACGTTCCTTGAACATCTCGACGGGTAATCGGCCGCGCCACCGCCCCGGCGATGACCAGCACTGCGCCGGGGGAGTGGCTTCGTCGGAGTGTGGGTTGGCAACGCGCTGTTGGGGCCCGGCAATCAGTGGGCTAACGGGTCCGGGCCGCATCGGGGCCCGGGGGCCTGGCGCCTCCCACAACCGCCCGTGGTCAACGACGGTGGGTGGGACCGGCGGCGGCGCGGCCGGGCCGCTGAGCGCATGCCTGGCTGCGGCGGCAAGTTCGGTGGCGGTCTGATACCGCTCGTTGGGTGGTTTGGCCATCCCGCGCGCGATCACCTCGTCGAACCCTGCGGGAATCCTCGGGTCAGTCCGACTGGGTCTCGGGGGGGCCATGTTAAGGTGCCCAGCGATCTGCTTCCATGCTGTCGCCCGGGAAAGGCTTTGTCCCGGTTAGGCATTGGTAGAGCACGCACGCCAGCGAGTACACGTCAGCGCGGGCATCGGGAGTGCCGGGCGAGAAGCGTTCGGGTTGGCTTGGGCCTCGCGACGAAATCGTTGTCGGTAGCCCTCCAGCGTCGCCATCTCGGCGGGTAACACTTTCACTGCCACGTCCCGGCCGATCACGGTGTCATGAGCCTTGAACACCTGGCCCATGCCACCTTCGCCGATCAACTCCTGCAGCCGGTAGCGCCCGAGTCCACCGACCGCACCTCCTGCCGACGCCATGACGGATGCTACCGACCTGCTGCTCCGCCTGCCGCTGGTAGCGCGGGTTGCGATCGGCCTTACTCCCATCGAGCGTGCGTCCCGGGCTTTCGGCGTGCGGCCAGGGCGACGACACGCCGTGGCGGGCCACCATGGACGCACACCGGACGGCCGGCCAGCCGGCCGCCGGTTCGCCTTTGAGGGCCCCCCGCTGCCACAATCACCGACGTGCCATTCCGTAATGTCGCCATCGTCGCCCACGTAGACCACGGCAAGACCACCCTGGTGGACGCGATGCTGCGGCAGTCAGGCGCCCTGACCCACCGCGGCGACGACACCCAAGAACGAATCATGGACAGCGGTGACCTGGAAAAGGAAAAAGGCATCACCATCCTGGCCAAGAACACCGCCGTGCACCGCCGCAACCCGGATGGCACCGTCACGGTCATCAACGTGATCGATACGCCCGGGCACGCCGACTTCGGCGGCGAGGTGGAGCGCGGACTGTCCATGGTGGACGGGGTGCTGCTGCTGGTCGACGCATCCGAGGGGCCGTTGCCGCAGACGCGGTTCGTGTTGCGCAAGGCGCTGGCCGCGCACCTGCCGGTCATCCTCGTCGTCAACAAGACGGACCGGCCCGACGCGCGCATCGCCGAGGTGGTGGAGGCCAGCCACGACCTGCTGCTGGACGTCGCCTCGGATCTCGACGACGAGGCCGCCAAGGCCGCCGAACACGCACTGGGACTGCCGACGCTGTACGCCTCCGGCCGCGCGGGCATCGCAAGCACCACCCAGCCGGCCGACGGTGAGGTGCCCGCAGGCGACAACCTCGACCCGCTGTTCGACGTGCTGATGGAGCACATCCCGCCGCCGTCGGGGGACCCCGAGGCGCCGCTGCAGGCGTTGGTGACCAACCTCGACGCGTCGGCCTTCCTGGGCCGGCTCGCCCTGATCCGCATCTACAACGGCAAACTGCGCAAGGGCCAGCAGGTCGCGTGGATGCGTGAGGTCGACGGCTTGCCCGTGATCACCAGCGCCAAGATCACCGAGTTGCTCGCGACCGAGGGCGTGGAGCGCAGCGCCACCGACGAGGCGGTGGCAGGGGATATCGTCGCGGTGGCCGGGCTGCCCGAGATCATGATCGGCGACACGCTGGCCGATCCCGATCACGCCCACGCGCTGCCGCGGATCACCGTCGACGAGCCCGCGATCTCGGTGACGATCGGCACCAATACCTCGCCGCTGGCGGGCAAGGTGCCTGGCCACAAGCTCACCGCGCGCATGGTCCGTGGCCGCCTTGACCAGGAGTTGGTCGGCAACGTGTCGATCCGCGTCGTCGACATCGGCCGGCCCGACGCGTGGGAGGTGCAGGGCCGCGGCGAGCTCGCCCTGGCCGTGCTGGTCGAGCAGATGCGCCGCGAGGGGTTCGAGCTCACGGTCGGCAAGCCGCAGGTGGTTACCCGCACGATCGACGGTCAGCTGCACGAGCCGTTCGAGGCGATGACGATCGACTGCCCCGAGGAGTTCGTCGGCGCGATCACCCAGCTGATGGCCGCCCGCAAGGGCCGCATGGAGGAGATGGCCAACCACGCGGCCGGCTGGGTCCGGATGGACTTCATCGTGCCCAGCCGCGGCCTGATCGGCTTCCGCACCGACTTCCTCACCATCACCCGCGGCACCGGGATCGCCAACGCCGTGTTCGACGGCTACCGGCCGTGGGCGGGGGAGATCCGCGCCCGCCACACCGGCTCGCTGGTCTCCGATCGTTCCGGCACCATCACGCCGTTCGCGCTCATTCAGCTCGCCGACCGGGGCCAGTTCTTCGTCGAACCTGGCCAGGACACCTACGAGGGCATGGTCGTCGGGATCAACCCGCGCGCGGAGGACCTCGACATCAACGTCACCCGGGAGAAGAAGCTCACCAACATCCGATCGTCGACCGCGGACGTCATCGAGACCCTGGCCAAGCCGCTCGAGCTCGACCTGGAACAGGCCATGGAGTTCTGCGCGCAAGACGAATGTGTCGAGGTGACCCCGGAGATCGTCCGCGTGCGCAAAGTGGAGTTGGACGCCACTGCGCGGGCCCGCAGCCGGTCGCGGGCCAAGGCCCGGGGTTAGTCGCGCGTGCTTGGGCGGGCGGTCGGGCCGGTGCTCGATACCCTGATCGGCATGCCGAGCCGAGTCCGCCGTTTCTTCATGACGGTCGGCGTGCTCGTCTCGCTGGCCGGTTTGGTGCTGGCCGCCTGCACGGTCAACCCACCGCCGGCGCCGCAGAGCACCGACACGCCACACAACTCGCCCCCGCCGCCGCCGCGGCCCACCCAGATCATCATGGGCATCGACTCGATCGGGGCGGGCTTCAACCCGCACTTGCTGTCCGACCTGTCGCCGGTGAACGCGGCGATCAGCGCGCTGGTGTTGCCCAGCGCGTTCCGGCCGGTGCCCGACCCCGGCACGCCGACGGGCTCGCGCTGGGAGATGGACCCCACCCTGCTGGAGTCCGCCGAAGTCACCAACCAGAACCCGTTCACGGTGACCTACAAGATCCGGCCGGAGGCGCAGTGGACCGACAACGCCCCGATCGGCGCCGACGACTTCTGGTATCTGTGGCGGCAGATGGTCAGCCAGCCCGGCGTCGTCGACCCCGCCGGCTACGACCTCATCAGCGGGGTGCAGTCGCTCGAGGGCGGCAAGCAGGCGGTGGTCACTTTCGCCCAACCGTATCCCTCGTGGAAGGAACTGTTCAGCAACATCCTTCCGGCGCACATCGTCAAGGACGTGCCGGGCGGTTTCGCGGCCGGGCTGGCCCGGGCGCTGCCGGTCACCGGCGGCCAGTTCCGGGTGGAGAGCATCGACCCGCAGCGCGACGAAATCCTGGTCGCCCGCAACGACCGGTATTGGGGATCACCGGCCAAGCCCGCCCTCATCCTCTTCCGGCGTGCCGGAGCGCCGGCCGCGCTGGCCGATTCGGTGCGCAACGGCGACACCCAGGTGGCCCAGGTGCACGGCGGATCGGCGGCCTTCGCGCAGCTATCCGCAATCCCGGATGTGCGCACCGCCCGGATCGTGACGCCCCGCGTCATGCAGCTGACGCTGCGCGCCAACGAGCCCAAGCTGGCCGACGCGCCGGTGCGCAAGGCGATCCTCGGGCTGCTCGACGTCGACCTGCTGGCGGCGGTGGGCGCGGGCAGTGACAACACCGTCACGCTGGACCAGGCCCAGATCCGGGCGCCCAGCGATCCGGGCTACGAGCCGACCGCGCCGCCCGCGATGACGACGCAGGCGGCGCTGGCGTTGCTGGAGGGAGCGGGCTACAGGGTGGAGGGCAACTCCTCGGGGTCGCCGGCGCCGACGCCGGCGAACGCCGGGCCGCCCGAGGTCATCCGCGGCCGGATCAGCAAGGACGGTCAACAGCTGTCGCTGGTCATCGGCGTGGCCGCCAACGACCCGACGTCCGTCGCGGTGGCCAACACCGCGGCCGACCAGTTGCGCAACGTCGGCATCGCCGCCACTGTGCTGACGCTGGACCCGGTGGTGCTGTATCGCGACGCGCTGAACAACAACCAGGTGGACGCGATCATCGGCTGGCACCAGGCGGGCGGCAACCTGGCGACGCGGCTGGCGTCGCGGTACGGCTGCCCGGCGCTGCAGGCGACGCAGGTGCCCACGTCCGCGGGGCCGAGCCCCACCTCGGCGGGGCCGACTACGTCCGGGCCGGCCACGTCCGGGCCGGGCACCTCCGCCACCACGCCGACGTCGTCCCCGCCCAGTCGCCCGGCGGATCCCAACGCGCTGGTGCAGGCGCCGTCCAACCTCACCGGGATGTGCGATCGCAGCGTCCAGTCGAACATCGATGCCGCGCTCAACGGCACCAAGAACATCAACGACGTGATCGCCGCGGTCGAGCCGCGGCTGTGGAACATGTCCACCGTGTTGCCGATCCTGCAGGACACCACGATCGTCGCCGCCGGGCCGAGCGTGCAGAACGTCAGCCTGTCGGGCGCGGTGCCGGTCGGCATCGTCGGCGACGCGGGCCAATGGGTCAAGACCGGGCCCTGAGGGGCCCTCGCTAGTTCGGGGCAGCCCGCCCCGCTGGCGCCGGGATCACGGCGTCGACGATGAGCGCCAGCTCGCGGCGGTTCGGCGGCGAGCCGGTCATCAGGAAGTGCTGGTTGATCAGAGCGGGGCCGATGCGTGCGGTCAGCGGGGTGAGCATCTCCGCATCGAGGTCGCCCTCCGCGACGGCGGCCCGCAGGATCGATTCGACGATCTGCAGGCGGGGGGCCACCACGGCGTCGGCGAAGATAGCGCGCATCTCGGGTTCGTGCAGGAGCTGGTACACGGTGGCGATGCCGGGGAAGTTGGTCTTGCCGGCGCAGATGTCGCGGTGGGTGGTAAAGACCGCGAGCAGGTTCTCCCGGGCCGACCGCCCGGGGCGCGCCTCCGGCAACGGCGGCAAGGTGTGGACCAGCGCGGCGTGCACCAGCTCGCACTTGGTGGTCCAGCGCCGGTAGAGCGCGGCCTTGCCGGTGTGGGCGCGCGCCGCGATGCCCTCCATCGTCAACCTGCCGTAGCCGACTTCGGCCAGTTCGGCCAGGGTGGCCTCGTAGAGCGCCCGTTCGAGGACCTCTCCTCGTCGGCGGCTCCGGCCGCCCGTCGGGGCGGTCTGGCTGAGCTGCGGCATTCCCCGATAGTAGCCGCATGCGTTCCTATCGGATCGACCAGGCCGCCGCCCGCAGGCGCTGCGGGTAGGGTGCCTCCATGCCTGAGACTCCACGGCTGCTGTTCGTCCACGCGCATCCCGACGACGAGAGCCTCAGCAACGGCGCGACCATCGCCCACTACACCGCCCGCGGGGCCGACGTGCGCGTCGTCACCTGCACGCTCGGCGAGGAGGGTGAGGTCATCGGCGATCGCTGGGCCGAGCTGGCCGTCGACCGCGCAGATCAGTTGGGCGGCTACCGCATCGGCGAGCTCACCGCGGCGCTGCGTGCGCTGGGCGTCGACGCTCCCCACTACCTGGGCGGCGCCGGACGCTGGCGCGACTCGGGCATGCGGGGCACGCCCGGGCGGCGGCGCCAGCGGTTCGTCGACGCCGACGAACGCGAGGCCGTCGGCGCGCTGGTCGCGGTCATTCGCGAGCAACGGCCGCACGTCGTCGTGACCTACGACCCCGGCGGCGGCTACGGCCACCCCGATCACGTCCACACCCACACCGTGACCACGGCCGCCGTGGCGGCGTCTGGTTCGGGGGCCGGCTCCGGCGACTTCCCCGGCGAGCCGTGGACCGTGCCGAAGTTCTACTGGTCGGTGTTCGCCACCCGCGCCTTCCTGGCGGGCCTGCGGGCGCTGGATCGAGAGGATCTTCTGCCGCAGTGGACAATCCCCCCGGAGGAGGAGTTCGGCTTCGGGTACGCGGACGCAGACATCGACGCCGTCGTGCACGCCGCCCCGGAGGCGTGGGCGGCGAAGAGGGCGGCGCTCGCGGCGCACGCCACCCAGGTGCTCGTCGGGCCGACCGGCCGGGCCTGCGCCCTGTCGAACAACATGGCGCTGCCGATCCTGGCGGAGGAACACTACGTGCTGGCCGGCGGCGCTGCGGGGGAGCGCGACGAACGCGGCTGGGAGACAGATCTGCTTGCTGGGCTTGATTTCACCGCCGCCGTCACGCGGTAGGCTTGCCAATCAGGCAGCCACGGAAGGATTTCGCATGGACCCCGACCTGGACCCTAATCAGCAGCATTGGCAGGACCGGCTCGACAGCCTGCAGTGGGTTATCGGCTCCATACTCTCCAACCTCGACAGCGTTCCGACCTGACCGAAACCAGGCCGCGCGCCGCATCCCTCGAAGACGGCGGCGCGACAGACCCCGCGATACGCTTCGTTGTCCTGGCGCTGTTGGCCGTCGACGGGGTCCTCTCCGCATTGGCCGGGGCCCTGCTGCTGCCTTCCTATATCGGGGCCGTCCCGTTTCCCATCAGCGGATTGATCTCCGGATTGGTCAACGCCGCCCTGGTGTGGGCCGCCGGGCGGTGGACCACGTCGACGCGGCTGGCCGCGCTCCCGTTGTGGACGTGGCTTTTGACGGTGGCGGTGATCAGCATGGGCGGCCCCGCCGACGACGTCATCCTGGGCGGTCGCGGCGTGCTGGCCTACGGGGCTCTGCTGCTGATCGTGCTCGGCGTGGTGCCGCCCTTCTGGGTGCTGTGGCGGCGCGGCCACCGCGGCTGACGTTTGCGCGTTCGCGCGGGCCGGGATGTCCCCGCTTGGCGGTGTAGGCCTGCCGCTACTGTTTGACTGTTGCGCAGACGGGGCCCGTACGGGTCGGAAGAAAATTTCACATGTTGGGACACGCGGATGAAATTCGATCGTGGGGAAGTTACACGAAGGTGCCGCTGATTCCGGGCGAGGGGCCTACCGCTCTTCCTGATCCTGTGGTTCCGACGGCGGTTAACTCGAAGACCAGCGCGTCGGCGTTGCGGCGGGTGTTGCGCCGCGCTCGAGACGGGGTTGCGCTCAACGTCGATGAGGCGGCCGTTGCGATGACCGCGCGGGGCGCGGACCTCGAGGATCTGTGCGCCAGTGCGGCGCGGGTACGCGACGCGGGTCTGGTGTCGGCCGGCCGGCGCGGTCCCGGCGGCGGGTTGCCGATCACGTATTCGCGCAAGGTGTTCATCCCGGTCACCCATTTGTGCCGCGACACATGCCATTACTGCACCTTCGTCACCGTTCCGGGCAGGTTGCGCGCCCAGGGCGCAGGCATGTACCTCGAGCCGGACGAGATCCTCGACATCGCCCGGCGCGGGGCCGAACTTGGTTGCAAGGAAGCGCTTTTCACCCTCGGTGACCGCCCCGAGGATCGGTGGCCGGAGGCCGGGCAGTGGCTCAGCGAACGGGGTTACGACTCCACGCTGTCCTACGTGCGGGCCATGGCGATCAGGGTGCTCGAAGAGAGCGGGCTGCTGCCACACCTGAACCCCGGCGTGATGAGTTGGTCGGAGATGGCCCGGCTGAAGCCGGTGGCGCCGTCGATGGGCATGATGCTCGAGACGACGTCGCGACGGCTGTTCGAAACGAAAGGGCTTGCGCACTACGGCAGCCCGGACAAAGACCCGGCGGTGCGGCTGCGCGCGCTCACCGATGCGGGGCGGCTGTCCATTCCGTTCACCACCGGCCTGCTGGTCGGCATCGGCGAGACGCTGACCGAGCGCGCCGAAACCTTGCACGCGATTCGCAAGTCGCACAAGGAGTTCGGGCACGTTCAAGAAGTGATCGTGCAGAACTTCCGGGCCAAGGAACACACCGCCATGGCCGCCGTTCCCGACGCGGGGATCGACGACTACCTGGCGACGGTGGCGGTTGCGCGGCTGGTGCTCGGCCCCGGCATGCGCATCCAGGCGCCGCCCAACCTGGTGTCCCGCGAGGAGTGCCTGGCGCTGGTCCGCGCCGGCGTCGACGACTGGGGCGGCGTGTCGCCGCTGACGCCCGATCACGTCAACCCCGAGCGCCCATGGCCCGCGCTCGACGAGCTGGCCGACATCACCGCCGCGGCCGGATACGAACTCGTCCAGCGACTGACCGCCCAGCCGCGGTATGTGCAAGCGGGTGCGGCGTGGATCGACCCGCGGGTGCGCGGACACGTGATGGCGCTGGCCGATCCGGCGACCGGCCTGGCCCGCGACGTCAACCCGGCCGGGCTGCCCTGGCAGGAGCCCGACGATGTTTCGTCCGCCGGGCGCGTCGATCTGGGCGCGGCGATCGACACCGAGGGCCGCTCCACCGAAGCCCGCAGCGATCTGGACAGCGCCTTCGGCGACTGGGAATCCATCCGCGCGCACGTGCACGAGCTGGCCGCGCGGGCCCCCGAGCGCATCGACACCGATGTGCTCGCCGCCCTTAGGGCCGCCGAGCGCGACCCCGCCGGCTGCAGCGACGGCGAGTACCTGGCGCTGGCGACCGCCGACGGGCCGGCACTGGAAGCCGTTGTCGCCCTGGCGGATTCTCTGCGCCGCGACACGGTCGGTGACGACGTGACGTTCGTCGTGAACCGCAACATCAACTTCACCAACATCTGCTATACCGGTTGCCGGTTCTGCGCGTTCGCGCAGCGCAAGGGCGACGCCGACGCGTATTCGCTGTCCACCGAAGAGGTGGCGAACCGCGCCTGGGAGGCGTACGTCGAGGGCGCCACCGAGGTGTGCATGCAGGGTGGGATCGACCCGGAGTTGCCCGTCACCGGCTACGCCGACCTGGTCCGCGCCGTCAAGGCGCGGGTGCCGTCGATGCACGTGCACGCCTTCTCGCCGATGGAAATCGCCAACGGCGTGACCAAGAGTGGGCTCAGCGTGCGCGAGTGGCTGATCAGCCTGCGCGAGGCCGGGCTGGACACCATCCCGGGCACGGCCGCCGAGATCCTGGACGACGAAGTGCGCTGGGTGCTGACCAAGGGCAAGCTACCGACGTCGGAGTGGATCGACATCGTGACCACCGCACACGAGGTGGGCCTGCGATCGTCGTCGACGATGATGTACGGGCACGTCGACAGCCCGCGACACTGGGTGGGCCACCTCAACGTGTTGCGCGGGATCCAGGACCGCACCGGCGGGTTCACCGAGTTCGTGCCGTTGCCGTTCGTGCACCAGAGCTCGCCGTTGTATCTGGCCGGCGCGGCCCGTCCCGGCCCCACCCACCGCGACAATCGGGCCGTGCACGCGTTGGCGCGAATCATGTTGCACGGCCGCATTTCCCAGATTCAGACCAGCTGGGTCAAGTTGGGCGTCGAGCGCACCCAGGTGATGCTCAACGGCGGTGCCAACGATCTGGGCGGCACGCTGATGGAGGAGACCATCTCGCGGATGGCCGGCTCCGAGCACGGGTCGGCCAAGACCGTCGAGGAGCTGACCGCGATCGCCGAGGGGATCGGGCGCCCGGCGCGGCAACGCACCACCACGTACGCCCCGCGGGCGGCTTAGCGGTTTTAGGCGCGGGTATCCCCGATGCCGCGAGCCGACGTATCGACGACGACCCGGTTCCCGCAGTGGCGTCCCTTCGTGGACGCGGTGCAGCGGAGACGACCCGACGCGGGCACCCGGTGCGAGGCCGCGTCGGACCCGAAAACCCTGGGCCGCGTGCGCGGCCTACTCAGCGGTTACTGAACCGCGTGTGCGCTCGGGTCAGAAGTTGTTACAGGTGTTCGCGACCTGGTTGATGTCGTCGTAGTACTTCATCGCCGACGGCATCGACTGGATCTGCTGGGCCATCTGCTGGCGCTTGGGCGGCGGCGAGGCCAAGAAGCTGCGGATGTAGGACTGCGCCAGCGGCGAGCTGTTCAACTGCGTCGCGGCCGCCGGATCGGTGGCGTTGAGCGCGGCGATCACCTGCCCGTAGTTGCACGTGGTGTTGATGATTGCGTCCGTCGGGTCCGCGGACGCCATGCCGGCCGCGGCGGTCAACGCCACTGCCGCGCTGCCAACCGCAACGGTCAATTTGGTCAACGACAGCCTCACCATGTGTGGACACCCTTCCCCTGTTAATGCACCGCTAGCACGGCGACGACATTTGCCCCACGGCTGCCGCCTTTTGACGAGATTACCAGGCGCCGCGAGCAGCCTTCCATCGCAACAGATATCGCGGGGCGCCACCGAAGCGCGACTTTCTGCAGGTCATCCGGGGCGTGGACCCTGTTCGCCCTCCGCGAAAGCGACCCGGGTCGCAGGGTGCGAGACTGGCAGTCTTAGATCGTTGATTTAACGGGCGTGCCAAGTAGTTGACCTGTATGTGCTACGTCTAGTATCAGTAACCGAAAGCTTTGTCTGGAGCGGCCGAGTGCACCTGGCGCGAGCCGAAGAGCAGCCCACACCGAAGTAGTACATGGAGGAGACGTCTGTGACCTACACGATCGCCGAGCCCTGTGTCGACATCAAAGACAAGGCATGCATCGAGGAGTGCCCGGTCGACTGCATCTACGAAGGCGCGCGGATGCTCTACATCCACCCGGACGAGTGCGTCGACTGCGGGGCGTGCGAGCCGGTCTGCCCGGTGGAGGCCATCTACTACGAAGACGATGTGCCCGAGCAGTGGAGCCAGTACACGCAGATCAACGCCGACTTCTTCACCGAGCTGGGATCGCCGGGCGGCGCCGCCAAGGTCGGCATGACCGAGAACGACCCGCAGGTGGTCAAGGATCTGCCGCCGCAGGGCGAGGGCGACTGAGCGAGCCGGTGCTGCAGCAGCCCGGGGTGAGGCCGCGCGCCGCACGCGGGCGGGTGTCGGCGTCCCTGCCGGAGTTCCCCTGGGACACCCTGGCCGACGCCAAAGCGCTGGCCGGCTCCCATCCCGACGGGATCGTCGACCTGTCCGTGGGGACTCCGGTCGACCCGGTCGCGCCGGTGATACAGGAGGCGCTGGCGGCCGCCGGGTCCGCGCCCGGATATCCCGCCACCGCCGGCACCCCGCGACTGCGTCAAGCGGCGGTCGCCGCGCTGGGCCGCCGCTTCGGTGTCACCGGGCTGGCCGAGGCCGACGTGTTGCCGGTGATCGGCACCAAGGAGCTCATCGCGTGGCTCCCGACCCTGCTGGGGCTGGGGCCCGCGGATGGCATCGTGGTGCCCGAGCTGGCGTATCCGACCTACGACGTCGGGGCCCGGCTGGCCGGGGCGACGGTGCTGCGGGCCGATTCGTTGACCCAGTTGGGCCCGCAATCGCCGGCGCTGGTCTACCTCAACTCCCCGAGCAACCCGACCGGGCGCGTGCTGGGTGTCGACCACCTGCGCAAAGTGGTCGGCTGGGCGCGCGAGCGGGGCAGCGTCGTGGCTTCCGACGAGTGTTACCTGGGCCTGGGCTGGGAGGCCCAACCGCTGTCGATCCTGCATCCGTCGGTCTGCGACGGCGACCATGGCGGGCTGCTTGCGATCCACTCGCTGTCGAAGAGCTCGTCGCTGGCCGGTTACCGGGCCGGATTCGTCGCCGGTGACCCCGATCTGGTGGCCGAGCTACTGGCGGTGCGCAAACACGCCGGGATGATGGTGCCGACGCCGGTGCAGGCGGCCATGGTCGCCGCCCTGGACGACGACGCGCACGAGCGGGCGCAGCGGGAGCGCTACGAACGGCGGCGGGCCGCGTTGCTGCCGGCGCTGCGCGCGGCCGGATTCGCCATCGAGCACTCCGAAGCCGGCCTCTACCTGTGGGCCACGCGCGGCGAGTCGTGCGGCGACAGCGTCCGCTGGCTGGCCGAACGCGGCATCCTGGTGGCGCCCGGGCACTTCTACGGTCCGCGCGGCGCGCGACACGTGCGGATCGCGTTGACGGCCACCGACGAGCGGATCGCCGCCGCGGTGCGGCGGCTCGCCTAGCCGGCACCCACCGGTTGCCCGCCCGTCGCGGCGCCGAACGTGCACAATGCATCGGAGGTGTTTCGCCCGCTCAACCTCGGGTAAGGACGGTGGTCGTGACGACGTCGGCCGGCAAGCTGCGCATCCCCCTGTCCGTCGGGGACATCGTCAAGCGGGTGTTCCTGGGAAAGCCCCTCATCACCGAGGACATCGCCGCCGAGAAATTGTCGAATGGGGTTGCACTGGGGGCCCTTTCGCCGGACGCGGTGTCATCCGTCGCCTACGGTCCGGAGCAGATCCTGATCGAACTGCTGCCACACGCCGGGCTGGCCGCCTTCCTGCTGCTGCTTCCCATCACCGGTGTCATCCTGCTGATCCTGGTGCTGGTGGCCGCCTCGTATCGGCAGGTGGTGATGGCCTACACCCGGGCGGGCGGCTCCTACATCGTCGCGCGCGACAATTTCGGGCCCCGGGTGGCGCAGATCGCCGCCGCCGCGCTGCTGATCGACTACGTGGTGACCGTCGCGGTGCAGGCGGCGGCCGGGACCGTGGCGGTGGTCTCGGCGATCCCCGCCCTGGGCCCGTACAGCCTCGAACTCACGGTCGGTGTGGTGCTTGTCATCTGCTACGCGAACCTGCGTGGCCTGAAGGAGGCGGGCCTGCCGTTCGCGGTGGCGACCTACTCCTTCATCGTCATGGTCGGCCTGACCATCGTGGTCGGCGTGATTCGCGCGGCTATGGGGAATCTGCCGGTTTACGATCCCGCGCGCATGGCCGGCACCGTGCCGGTCCACCAGGGCAACGGGTTGGTGCTCGGTGCCACCATTTTGGTGTTGCTGCGCGCGTTCGCCAACGGGGGTTCGTCGCTGACGGGGGTGGAGGCGATCTCCAATACGGTCGATTACTTCCGAAAGCCCCAGGGACGCAACGCGCGCCGGGTGCTCACCGCCATGGCCACGATCCTGGGCCTGCTGCTGGCCGGCGTCGCCTACCTGGCGCACGTCACGCACGCGACGCCGCATCTCACCGAATACCCGTCGGTGCTGTCGCAGATCGGCCGCGCCGTCTTCGGAAGCGGCGTGATCGGCGACGTCTTCTTCGTTCTGGTCCAGGCCGCGACCGCCGCCATCCTGTTCACCGGCGCGAACACCAGTTTCAACGGATTCCCGGCGCTGGCCAGTTTCGTCGCCGAGGACCGCTTCCTGCCGCGCCAGCTCACCAAACGCGGGCACCGCCTGGTCTTTTCGAACGGCATCATCACCCTGACGGCGCTGTCGGTGGTGTTGCTGGTGGTGACCGGCGGCTCGGTGAGCGCGCTGGTCCCGTTCTACGCGATCGGGGTGTTCACGGGGTTCTCGATGGCCGGCTACGGGATGACCAGACACCATCTGACGCACCGCGAACCGGCATGGCGCCGCCGCCTGGCGATCAACCTGTCCGCGGCGATCCTGTCGACGATCGTGGTCGGCATCTTCGCGGTGGCCAAATTCACCGAGGGCGCCTGGCTGGTGGTCGTCGTGTTCCCCTTGCTGGTGTTCATGCTGATGCGGCTGAACCGCGAATACCGCGCCGAGGCAGCCATTCTCGAGATGTTCCGCACCGACCGCCCGGAGTTGGTGAAGTACGCGCACCATCGGGTGTTCGTGTTCGTCGACTCGGTCGACCTGGCGGTGATCGAAGCGTTGCGCTACGGCAAGGGATTGCGCGCCGACGAACTGACCGCGGTGCATTTCATGGTCGACCCGGCCCACGCCGCGCAACTGCGCAAGCGCTGGGATCACTTCGATCTCGACACCCCGCTGCGGGTGGTGGACTGCCCCGACCGGCGGGTCAGCCGGGCCGCGCAGCTACTGGTCGCCAAGGCGCGCGAGGACCAACCGCGCACCAACGTAACCGTGCTGCTGCCGCGCCGGACGTTCGCGCGGCTGCTGGGCCGGCTGCTGCATGACCGCACCGCGGACAAGATCTCCCGCGCGGTGAGCCTGATCCCCGATGCGGCGGCGACGATCGTGCCCTACGACGTGGAATCGCGCATCAAGGAGGCCTACCCCGACACCTTCGAGCAGCGGATCGCGCAGGAGATCGACAAGCTCGAAGCGTGGGTGTCCCGCGGCGAGGACGAGAAGGTGGAAGCCTACGAGCACCCCGAGCGGCCGGCGTCGGTGATCCTGGTGGCCGGCCTGATCTCGGGGCAACGGGCCACCGTCGAAGGGCGGGTCAACGAGGTCGAGGACGTCACCGACCGCGGGCGCACCTTTCGGCAGGTCGTCATCGGGGACAACAGCGGGGAAATGAAGATCACCTTCCGCCCCGGCCATGGCGGCGCCGACATCCAGCCCGGCCAGGTCTTGAGGATCACCGGAAAGGCCCGCCAGATGGGCAACCGGCCCATATCCATGGTCGATCCGGTGTATCACGTGATCGAGGACCCCGCGAAGGTCGTCGAGTCCGGCGAATCCGGGGACAGGGGCACCACGTAACCTCCCGAATCGAGCTGCGGGCGAGAGGGTTTCGGCACTGTGCGGTCGGCCCGGGTCGCGCCGTGGGCGGAACTGGCGAGCGATTCCCGGTGGGTCCGTATTCCTACGGCGCCATCCGGGCGTCACGAGCGTCGACGCAGTGCCGGACGAATTGTGGATCTCAAAGTCCCAACATGGGTTTCACGGCGGTTCACCGCGAAACTTGGCGCGCGGCGATATTGCCCCGACCGGCTAAGCTGAGGGGGTTAGGTCGGTAAGCTGACACCCGCACATACGAATCCTGAGCCCGAATGCGTTAGAGATGGTGCGCGCCGATGCGCACAGGGGGGCTCTGCTGAGCGTTATGGCCGCCGACCGCCCAACGCCGTTGGGCGAGAACAGGGGACCGCACACATTGCGTGCCGCAACTGCCACACCCGTTGCCGTCATCGGTATGGCCTGCCGACTTCCCGGCGGCATCGATTCTCCGCAACAGCTGTGGGAGGCATTGTTGCGCGGCGACGATTTCGTGGGGGAGATTCCCGCCGACCGGTGGGACGCGGACCTGTACTACGACCCCGAACCCGGCGTGCCCGGCCGCTCGGTGACGCGGTGGGGGGCCTTCCTGGACGACGTCGGCGGCTTTGACTGCGATTTCTTCGGCATGACCGAGCGCGAAGCCACCGCGATCGACCCGCAACACCGCCTGCTGCTGGAAACGTCCTGGGACGCCATCGAGCACGCGGGCCTCGATCCCGCCGGCCTGTCCCGCTCACAGACCGGCGTCTTCGTCGGGCTGACGCACGGCGACTACGAACTGCTGTCCGCCGACTGCGGCGCCGCCGAGGGCCCGTACGGATTCACCGGCACCAGCAACAGCTTCGCGTCGGGGCGGGTCGCCTACACCCTCGGTCTGCACGGCCCGGCGGTCACCGTGGACACCGCGTGCTCGTCGGGGTTGATGGCCGTCCACCAGGCCTGCGGCAGCCTGAACAGCGGTGAAAGCGATCTCGCGCTGGCCGGCGGCGTCGTCGTGACCCTGGAGCCGCGGAAGTCCGTCTCGGGATCGCTGCAGGGCATGCTGTCGCCGACCGGCCGCTGCCACGCCTTCGACGCGCAGGCGGACGGCTTCGTGTCGGGCGAGGGCTGCGTCATGTTGCTGCTCAAGCGGCTCGACGACGCGCAACGCGACCGGGACCGCGTCCTGGCCGTACTGCGCGGCACCGCCGCCAACCAGGACGGCCGCACCGTGAGCATCGCGGCGCCCTCGGAGACCGCCCAGGTGGCCGTCTACCAAAAGGCCCTGGATGTCGCCGGCGTCGACGCCACCACGGTCGGCTTCGTCGAGGCGCACGGGACCGGCACCCCAGTGGGGGACCCGATCGAATACTCGAGCCTGGCCGCCGTGTACGGAACCGGGGGGCCCTGCGCGCTGGGTTCGGTGAAGACGAACTTCGGGCACCTGCAGTCAACCTCCGGACCGCTGGGGTTGATGAAGGCGATCCTTGCCCTGCAGCACGGCACGGTGCCGCGGAACCTGCACTTCACCCGCCTGCCCGACGAGATCGCCCGGATCGAGACGGAACTGTTCGTGCCGCAGGCCAACACGCCGTGGCCCACCGACGGCCGGCACCCGCGGCGCGCGGCGGTGTCGTCGTACGGGATGTCCGGCACCAACGTGCACGCCGTTCTAGAACAGGCACCGGAACATGCGCCCGCCGAGCCGACGGCCGCGCCGAACCTCGGCGGGGCGTTGTTGTTTCCGGTATCGGCCACCTCCGCGGAGCAACTGCGCGTCACCGCCGCCCGGCTGGCCGCTTGGGTCGACGAGCACGCCGGTGACACGGGCCTGCGGGACCTCGGCTACACGCTGGCGCGCCGCCGCGCACACCGGCCGGTGCGAACCGTGGTGTCGGCGAGCAACTTCGGCGAACTGAGCGCGGCCCTGCGCGGCGTCGCCGACAGCGACATCCCGTACGGGCCCGCCGTCGGGCAGGACGACCGCGGCCCGGTGTGGGTGTTCTCCGGGCAGGGTTCGCAGTGGTCGCGTATGGGCGCCGAACTGCTGGCGCGCGAGCCGGTGTTCGCCGCGACGATCGCCGCGATGGAGCCGCTGATCGCGGCGGAATCGGGGTTCTCGGTCACCGAGGCGATGTCGGTGCCGGAGGTAGTGACCGGCATCGACCGGGTGCAGCCGACGATCTTCGCGATGCAGGTCGCGCTGGCCGAGGCGATGAAGTCCTATGGGGTGCGTCCGGGCGCCGTGATCGGGCATTCGCTGGGTGAATCCGCGGCGGCGGTCGTCGCCGGCGGTCTGTCGCTGGAAGACGGGGTGCGTGTCATCTGCCGGCGCTCGAGGCTGATGGTGCGGATCGCCGGCAGCGGCGCCATGGCGTCGGTGGAACTGCCCGGCCAACAGGTGCTGTCGGAACTGTCCATTCGCGGCATTACCGACGTCGTCCTCTCCGTCGTCGCCTCACCCACGTCGACGGTCGTCGGCGGCGACGCGCAGGCGATTCGGGACCTGGTCGCGGCCTGGCAGGAGCAGGATGTGATGGCGCGCGAGGTGGCGGTGGACGTGGCCTCGCACTCACCGCAGGTGGAGCCGATCCTCGACGAACTCATCGAGGCACTCGCCGGACTCGAGCCGAGGGAGCCGGAAGTCCCCTACTACTCGGCGACGCTGTGGAACCCCCGCGAACGGCCGTCGTTCACCGGTGACTACTGGGCCGAAAACCTGCGCTACACAGTGCGATTCGCGGCGGCCGTGCAGGCGGCCCTCAAGGACGGTTTCCGCGTCTTCGGGGAGTTGGCGCCGCATCCGCTGCTCACCCACGCCGTCGAGCAGAACGCCGCCAGCCTGGACATGCCCATCGTGGCGCTGGCGGCCATGCGCCGGGAGCAGGAGTTGCCGGCCGGCTTGCGCGGTTTCGTCGCCGACGTGCACAGCGCCGGTGCGGCGGTCGACTTCTCGGTGCAGTACCCGACGGGTCGCCTGCTCGACGCCCCGCTCCCGACGTGGACCCGCCGCAGGCTGATGCTCAGCCGCGAGTCGGTGGAGCAGGCGCACGGCGCCTCGGTCCAGGCCGTCCATCCCCTGCTCGGTGCGCACGTGCACCTGCTCGAGGAACCCGAGCGCCACGTCTGGCAGGGCGACGTCGGCACCGAGGCGCACCCATGGCTCGGCGACCACCAAATCCACCACGTGGCAGCGCTTCCCGGCGCCGCCTACTGCGAGATGGCGCTGGCCGCCGCGCGCGCCGCCCTCGGCGACCGGTCCGAGGTCGCAGACATCACCTTCGAGCAGACGCTGTTGCTGGACGGCCAGACGCGGGCATCCTCGGCCGCGACGGTCGCCGCGCCCGGTGTTCTCGAGTTCACCGTGGACACCCACGAGGACGGCGAACGCGTTCGCCGGGCGGGCGCGGTCCTGCGCGCCCCGGAAGAAACGGACGAGGCCGGGCCGGATCAGCCGCCCGCCCACGACATGGCCACGCTGATCGCCAATCACCCGTCCGGCATGGACGGGGCCGAATTGCGAAAGGCCTTCGACGCGATCGGGATTCAGTACGGCCCGGCCTTCTCGGGTCTGGCCGCCGCGCTCGTCGCCGACGGGGACGCCGCCACGGTGCTCGCCGAGGTCGCGCTGCCCGGGGCGATCCGCTCGCAGCAGTCCGGCTACACCGTCCACCCCGCCCTGCTCGACGCGTGCTTCCAGTCGGTGGTCGTGCATCCCGTGGTGCAGCGGGCGAGCGCGGGCGGCCTGCTGTTGCCCGTCGGCGTGCGCCGGCTGCGCAGCCATTCCTCGGCGCGCAACGCGCAATACTGCCTCGCCCGGGTGACGTCGTCCGGCCCCGGCGAGTGTGAAGCCGACATCGACGTGTTGGACCCGTCCGGCGCCGTGCTGCTCACCGTCGAGGGGCTGCGGCTGGCCGGCGGGGTCTCCGAGCGCGAGCAGGCGCACCGGCTGCTCAACGAGCGGTTGTTGACCGTCGAATGGGAGCCCCGTCAACTCCCGGACCCGTCCGGTGCCGAGCCGGGGTGGTGGCTGCTGCTCAGCGCGTGCGACGTGACGGATTCGCTGACGGCGCAACTGGGCGAGGCGTTGAATTCCGATGGCGCGCAATGCACCACGATGTCCCTGCCGCTCGGGTCGGCGCAAACCGCCCAGCTGCGCACGCTGCTGTCCGGCGGCGGTTTGGCCGCCTCCAATGGGCACGGGCCGCTCAAGGGCCTGACCGGTGTCGTCGTGGTGACCGCACAGCGGGCCGGGGGTGCCGACCAAACGCGGCGCGGCCGCGACTACGTGTCGCACGTGGTGGCCATCGCCCGTGAGCTCTCCGAGCTGCCCGGTCAGTCGCCCCGGCTCTTCGTGGTGACCAGGAACGCGGCGAACGTGGCCGCCGGTGATGTGGTCAACCTCGAGCAGACCGGGCTGCGCGGGCTGTTGCGGGTGATCGATTCCGAGCACCCGCACCTGAGCGCCACCCAAATCGACGTCGACGGTTCGACCGGACCCGATCACGTCGCGCTGCAACTCAAGAGCGGCTCGGAAGAAGACGAGACCGCGTGGCGCGACGGGCAGTGGTACACCGCGCGGCTGCGGCCCGGCCCGCTGCGCCCGGCCGAACGGCAAACCACGGTCGTCGATCATGAGCGGGACGGCATGCGCCTGCAGATCCGCACCCCGGGCGACCTCGAATCGCTGGAGTTCACCGCGTTCGACCGCGTGCCGCCGGGGCCGGGGGAGATCGAGGTCGCCGTCGCCGCGACGACCGTCAACTTCGCCGATGTGCTGGTCGCCTTCGGTCGCTACCCCACCTTCGAGGGCTACCAACAACAATTGGGCGGCGACTTCGCCGGTGTGGTGACCGCCGTCGGCCCGGACGTCACCGAGCACAAAGTGGGCGACCGCGTCGGCGGCCTGTCCCGCAACGGCTGCTGGGGCACCTTCGTCATCGCCGACGCCCGGCACGCCGTCAGCCTCCCGCCCGGCATGGCGCCGGAAGACGCCGCCGCCGTGCCCACCGCCTCGGCGACCGCCTGGTACGGCCTGCATGACCTGGCCCGCATCGCGCCGACCGACAAGGTGCTGATCCACTCCGGCACCGGAGGCGTCGGGCAGGCGGCCATCGCGATCGCCAGGGCCGCGGGCTGCGAGATCTTTGCGACCGCGGGCAGCCCCCAGCGCCGGCAACTGCTGCGGGACATGGGGATTGAGCACGTGTACGACTCGCGCAGCGCGAAGTTCGCAGATGAGATCCGCCGCGACACCGGCGGATACGGCGTCGACGTGGTGCTCAACTCCCTGCCCGGCGCGGCGCAGCGCGCGGGAATCGAGTTGCTGGCCTTCGGTGGGCGATTCATCGAACTGGGCAAGCGGGACATCTACCGCGACACGCATCTTGGGCTGTTCCCGTTCCGCCGTAACCTGTCCCTGTTCGCGGTCGACCTCGCGTTGCTGACGTTCAGCCACCCCGAGACGGTTCGCCGCCTGCTGACCACCGTCTACCAACGCACGGCCGACGGCGAGCTCGCGCTGCCGCGCACCACGCACTACCCGATCCACGACGCGGCCGCCGCGGTCCGCCTGGTCGGCGCCGCCGGGCACACCGGCAAGGTGGTGCTCGACGTGCCGCGCGCGGGACGCAGTGTCGCCGCGGTCCCCCCGGAGCAGGTGCGGCCGTTCCGCGCCGACGGCGCCTACATCGTCACGGGCGGTCTCGGCGGCCTGGGGCTGTTCTTGGCCGGTGAGATGGCCTCTCGAGGTGCCGGACGGATCGTGCTCAACTCCCGCTCGGCGCCCGACGGGCACGCACGGCAGGCCATCGAGCGTCTGCGCGCCGGTGGGGCCGACGTCGCGGTGGAGTGTGGCGACATCGCCGAGCCCGGCACGGCCGAACGCCTGGTGGCCTGCGCGACGGCCACGGGTCTGCCGGTACGCGGGGTGCTGCACGCGGCGGCGGTCGTCGAGGACGCCACGCTGACCAACGTCACCGACGAGCTCATCGACCGGTGCTGGGCGCCAAAGGTTTACGGCGCGTGGAACCTGCATCAAGCCTTGCGGGAACGAAAAGCCGGGCAGCCGCTGGACTGGTTCTGCTCGTTTTCCTCGGCCGCCGCGCTGGTCGGCTCCCCGGGGCAGGGCGCGTACGCGGCGGCCAACAGCTGGTTGGACGCGTTCGCTCACTGGCGCCGCGCCCAGGGGCTGCCGGGTAGCGCGATCGCCTGGGGCGCATGGTCCCAGGTCGGGCGCGCGACGGCCCTGGCGGAAGAGGCCGGCATCGCGATCAAGCCTTCGGAGGGGTATTACGCGTTCGAATCCCTGCTGCGCCACGACCGCCCCTACTCCGGCTACGCGCCGCTCATGGGAACGCCCTGGCTGACCTCGTTCGCCCAACGCAGCCGCTTCGCGGAGGCGTTCCAGTCGATGGGGCACGGCAACCGGGACACGGGCAAATTCCTGGCCGAACTCAATGCGCTGCCGCGCGAGGAATGGCCCAGCGCCATCCGTCGCCTGGTGTCCGGCCAGATCAGTCTATTGCTGCGGCGCACAATCGATCCGGATCGTCCGCTGTCCGACTATGGGCTGGATTCGCTCGGCAATCTGGAGCTGCGAACCCGCATCGAAACCGAAACGGGTGTGCGCATCAGCCCCACCAAGATCACCACGGTTCGTGATCTGGCGGAGCACCTGTGCGACGAGCTGGCCGCATCCCAAGCGGCATCGCCGGCATCCTGACCGCAGCCGCGGGGCCTGCCGGGCAACCCCGGGTAGGCTAAACCCGCCCTAAATTGACCATCTTTACTTGTAGACTGCGTAAAGTCCGTTTTCACTGCGAGCCATGCCGCGCATGGGTGTTGCAGGCGTGTCAACGCATGAGCGCGGTGGGGCCCTGCGAGGAGCTGAGGATGTCCGACAACATCACGTGGCACGAGCACCACATCTCTCGCGAGGCACGCGAACGGCTCAACGGCCACAAGGGCTGTGTCATCTGGTTCACCGGGCTGAGCGCCAGCGGTAAAAGCACGATCGCGAACATCGTCGAGCGGAAGCTGTACGACCGCGGCGTGCGGAGCTACCTGCTGGACGGGGACAACGTCCGCCACGGGCTCAACGCCGGGCCCAACCTTCTGCAAGAGCGCCACGGAACCGATTTCGCCAAGCGGTTCGGCCTGGGATTCTCCGCCGAGGACCGTGAGGAGAACATCCGGCGCCTCGGGGCGGTCGCGAAGTTGTTCTGCGATGCCGGCGTGGTCTCCGTGACGGCCTTCATCAGCCCGTACCGGCGCGACCGCGACGCTGTCCGCGCCACCCTCGGCGACGGCGATTTCTTCGAGATCTTCGTCGACACCCCGATAGAGATCTGTGAGCAGCGTGATCCGAAGGGGCTGTACAAGAAGGCCCGGGCAGGTGAGATCCGGGGATTCACCGGAATCGACGATCCCTACGAAGCCCCGCTGAGCCCGGAGTTGCGGCTCGAGGGCAGCACGAAGGATGCGGACACGCTGGCCGAGGAAGTGATCTTTTATCTCGAGACGGCGGGCGTTGTCCCCGCCCGCGCAACTGCCTGCCAAGGGCCTGACACACACCGCTAAGCGAGGTCATGGGATGGACTATCACGGTCACAATGGGAAACCGATCGTGGAAAGAGTGTTTACGGACGACGCGGCCGGACAGATCAAAGGGCTTCCGCGCGTCCCCATCTCGAAGGCCACCGCGCACGAGGTCATCAGCCTTTCCTACGGGTTCTTCACACCGCTGACCGGGTTCATGGGCCGGCAAGAGGTCGACACCACGCTGGACAAGTTGGCGCTGCCGGACGGGACGCTGTGGAGCATCCCGATCGTGTTCGACATTTCCGAAGACGACATCGAGCGGCTGGACATCACCGAGGGCGGCAGCGTGGTCCTCGAATATCTCGGGACCCCGATGGCCATCCTCGACGTCACCGAGATCTACAAGTACGACCTGCAACGCCTGGCGGAAAAGACCTACGGCACAACGGATCCGCGACACCCGGGCGTCAAGAAGACACTGGCGTATGAGAACCGGTTCGTCGCCGGGGACGTCACACTCATCAATGAGCCGGTTTTCAACGAGCCGTTCAAGAGTTTCTGGCTCACCCCCAGGCAACACCTGGACGCGCTCGCGGAAAAGAACTGGAAAAACGTCGTCGCCCATCAGACCCGCAACGTGCCACACACCGGCCACGAGGCGCTGATGAAGCAGGCGTGGTTGGCCGCCAACGAGGACCAGCCCGTCGACACCCTGAACGCGGGCGTGCTGGTCAACGCGATCATCGGGCAGAAGCGGGTCGGCGACTACATCGACGAGGCAATCCTTTTGGCGCAGGACGCGCTGAGGACCAGCGGGTACTTCCGCGAGGAGATCCACAAGGTGACCTTCACGCTGTGGGACATGCGATACGCGGGGCCGCGGGAGGCGATCTTCCACGCAATCCTGCGGACCAACCTCGGCTGCACGCACCACATGTTCGGGCGCGACCACGCCGGCGTCGGCGACTTCTACCACCCCTACGACTCCCAAGACCTTCTTCAGGAACACCGGTCGGAACTGGGCATCAAACCGGTCTTCCTGCGGGAGAACTGGTACTGCCCGGAATGCCGGGAAGTGACCAATTCGGCGCTGTGCGGTCACGACTCCAAGGCGCAGAGTTTCAGCGGAAGCCTGATCAGAAGCATTCTGACCGACGAGGTGAAGCCCACCCAGCAGGTCATGCGGCACGAGGTGTTCGAGGTGGTGCTTGCCGCCGCCGCCGAATACGGCCAGGGATCGCCGTTCGTCACCGAGCAGTACCTGGCGGACCGGCTGCCCGTCTTCACGCTGAACCCCTTGGAGGAAGCCCGATCATGAGCGGCGAGACGAAGATCAAGGTCAACGTGTGGATCAACGAGGAACGGCTCGAGGCGCTGGCGGACGCGGGAATGGCCGACTCGGCGAAGGAGGCTTTCGCCGGTATGCGGCTTCTGGAGATCCACACCACGGAGGAGCAGAAGAACGTTGTCCTGCAACGTTTTCCGGGAGCAAAATACGACTCGGCCACCACCAAGTCCATCGAACTGCTGCCCAAGAAGGTCAAGGATCGGCTCCTGGAGCTGTCGATCGCGCTGCGCTCCACGGGTCCTGACGTGGTGGACCGCTTCCTTGCCGAAGCGCAGTGCTGACGGTAGGGCGCTCAGGCGTCCAACCGGGTGAACTGCTGCTGGCGGTACTGCTCGACGCAGGCGGCCCGCCGGATCTTACCGCTGGTGGTGGTGGGAATCGACCCCGGCGGCACCAGCACCAGATCGGCGACGTTCAGACCGTGCGAACTCGAAATCGCCGCGGTCACATCGTTTTTGACGACGGCAAACCGGCGTAGCGCCTCCTCGTCGGAATCGCCGCGTTTCTTCAATTCGATGATGGTCACCAGCTTCTCGGTCTCGCCCACCGCGACGGAGATCGCCGCGACGCGACCCCCGGTGATCACCTGGACGGTGGACTCGATGTCCTCGGGATAGTGGTTGCGCCCGTAGACGATCAAAAGATCCTTCATCCGGCCCACGATGAACATCTCGCCCTCGGAGGCGAAGCCGAGATCGCCGGTGCGCAGCCATGGCCCCTCGGGCGTGCCCGGCGACGCGTCGGCGACGATGCCGCCGAAGGTGCGCTCGGTCTCCTCCGGCTTCCGCCAGTAGCCGCCCGCCACGTTCTCGCCGTGGACCCAGATCTCGCCGACCGAACCCGGCGGGCATTCTCTGCACGTGTCGGGGTCCACGATCCGCACCGTCGGCGATTTCGGCATGCCGTAGCTGAGCAGCGGCGAGCCGGTCTGGGCCGGACACCGTTCCGCGGTGCCCTCCGACAGCTTCTGGGGTTCGAAGTGCACCACCTGCGGGGCGCCGCGCACGGTGCGGCTGGCGACGTACACGGTGGCCTCGGCCAGGCCGTAGGAGGGGCGCATCATGCGGTCGTCAAAGTTGTACGGGGCGAACCGTTTAGAGAACCGGTCCAGCGTGGCCGGATGGATGCGTTCGGCGCCGCTGATGATGCCCAGCACGTGGCCCAGGTCGACGCCCTGCAGGTCGGCGTCCGTTGTCTTGCTGACAGCCAGCTCGAAGGCGAAATTCGGCGCCGCCGACATCACCGGGCCGCCGATCGACATCGCGTGGATCCACCGCGCCGGTCGCTGCAGGAAGGCGACCGGGCTGGTCAGGTCACCGCGATAGCCGCCCAGGATCGGCGCGATGACGCCGAGCACCAGCCCCATGTCGTGGTAGAAGGGCAGCCAGGACACCACGGCGGTTTCGCGGGGCGGCACGCCATTGACGTCGACGAAGTAGTCGGCCATCAGCTGCCGGAAGTTCACCTGAAGGTTCCGGTGGGAGATCATGACCCCGGCGGGCAGGCGCGTCGAGCCGGACGTGTACTGCAGGTACGCCGTGTCGGGGGCGCCGCTGGTCCGGATGCTCGGTGCGCCCGCGTCCAAATCCAGTGCGTCGACGGCGATGACGGCCGGGGCGGGGTCAGAGGCCGGCTGCCGGATGTAGTCGGTGACGGTACCGGCCGCCGCGGACGTGGTGAGGACGACGGTGGGCGCGGTGTCGGCCAGGACGGCGCTGACCCGTTCGTCGTGCGTGCCGGCCGCCGGCACCGACAGCGGCACCGCGATCAGCCCGGCCTGCATCGCCCCCAGGAACGCCACGATGTAGGGCAGACCCTGGGGAGCGAGGATCACGGCCCGGTCCCCGACGGCGCCGTGTCGCTTGACCTCGTGCGCGACGTTCAGCGTCCGCTGGTACAGCTGCGCCCACGTGAGTGCCTCGGTGACGCCCGCCCAATCCTGCTCGTAGTCGGTGTACCGGAACGCGACATCGTCGGGCTGCAGACCCGCGCGTTCCCGCAGCAGGGCGACCACGGACGCGTTCGGCATGGCCGTTAGGTTACCGCGTTGCCGCGGTTCCGCATGATGGTCGTGGGTTTTCGGCTCGGGCTGGCGGGGGTGTGGGCGCCATCCTGTCCGACCGCGCGAAAAACGCTGTACGGCAGTCCGATCACGGCTGGGTGTCCCACGTGCTTGGCAGCATCGGCGCGCGCGTGCCCCCGCCGAAGGAGTCGTGGGCGAGCGCGGTCAGTCCCGCCGGCGTGGTGGCGGACTGCGCCGGTAGGGTTCCGGCGAACCCCAGGGCTTCCGCGCCTCGGGCCGACGGTGTCGGCTCCGCGTCCAGATACTCGTAGCGGCGGCCGATTTGGTTGGCCTTCGCCCGCCGGCGCCGCCCGTGCGAATCCTGTTCCTCCGGCTGCGCCACCGCGGGAACCTCGGCGTGGTCGGGCTCCGGCGCCTTTTTCGCACGCGCGCTGGTGCTCGCCGCCCGCCGAGCATCGGCCGTCAGGCCACCGACCAGGTAGGCGAGACCCTGCATCGTTGCCACCGGTGGTCCCGATGGTGTGGGCGGCGGGCCCCCGGGTGAGGGCGGTGCGGGCGCCGCGGCGGGCGCGGCTGTGGGCGCCGGGGCCGGCGCCGGTGCCGGTGCCGGCGTGGGGGGCGGGGCAGGCGCCAGCGCGACCGGGGCGAACGCAGGGGCCGGCACGATCGGCACCACCGGGATGGCATGCAGCCCGGCCAAACCCGTCAAGCCCGCGAGACCCCCCACCAGGGTGGGCACCACCAGCGGGACCACCGAAACCGTCAGCAGCGGAAGAATGACCGGGATCAACACGATCATCTGCTCGAGCAAGGTCTTCAGTAGCGCGATGGTATCGGTGATGATCGTGCCGATAGCTTCGATGGCGGTGAACAACAGGGTCCACGCGATGGTCGCGGGATTGCCGGAGGCGAACGCCGCCGCCAGGTCGGCCGCGATGAACGAGAAGGTCTGCGCCAAATAGGCGAAGTACGAACCGAAGTCCATCGGGTAGCCGAGCGCAAACGCGATGTTGAACGGGTTGAGGAAGCTCAGTGGATTGCCGAGAACGGGCAGCCACGGGTCGAATCCGGAAAACAGCGCGTGGAAGAACGGGTTGTTCATCAGCTGGTCTATCAAGGGCTGGATGTATCTGTTGTAGAAGTCGATGAAGCCGATCTGCCGCAACCACTCGAGCACCTGGTTCTGCCGGTCGGGGGGTGACGCCGATGGGGTGGAAGTGGCGGCCAGCGCCTCGGCCTTCATCATCTGCGGAGCGGGTTCGGTCTGCGGTGCGGCGGACACTGCCGCGGTGGCGACGCCCTGGTATGTGCTCATCACGGTTGCGGCCTGCACCCACATCCGCGCATAGTCGGCTTCGTTGATCGCGATGGGAATGGTGTTGAGACCAAGGAAGTTCGTCGCCACCAAGGCGGTATGGGTGGCGTGGTTGGCGGCCAGCTCGGCCAGGGTGGGCATGGCCGCCAGCGCCGCGGAGTAGGCGATGGCCACGGTTTCGTGCTGGACGGCCGCGGCCGCGCTGTCGGTGCTCGTCCGCACCAGCCACGCCAGATAGGGCGCGTGCGCGGCCACGTAGGCCTGGGCGGCGGAGCCGTCCCAGGCTGCGCCTTGCAGCGCGCCCAACAGCGCGGCCAGTTCACTGGCGGCCTCGGCGTATTCGGCGCTCAGCGAACTCCACGACGCGGCGGCGGCCAGCAGCGGGCCGGGGCCGGGCCCGCTGCTGAGCAGCGCCGAATGCACCTCGGGAGGCGAGGCCAGCCAGATCGGGGCGGTCATCGCTCGCCCACCTCGGGGCCGATGAAAAAGCTTGTGCGGCTCGGGTTATCGGAAAAGATGGCGGCGGGGCGGGTGGCAACGACGACGGCCACCCATGCAGGACGTGACATGGACGTTGACAGCTCTCTCGGGGTACTCCGCCCCGGGTCGCAGGACGCAATGACGCGAGTGTCCTGGCTCTCGGATCGCTGCTCGCCTCGCCTTCCAGCTGGTCAGCCGTGGCAGTTGAGGGTCGCTCCCCGATGACAGTGGCGGGACCGCGCCGGATTCGCACCGGCTTCCTGCATCGTCATCACCTTACGGGTCGCATTGTTACATCCGTTGTGTCCAAACACCAGCAAAACGTCAGCCGCTGCCCAGAACCCGCAGGCCGAGCGAAAACAGCAGCCTCACCTCGGGATCGGCCAGCGACGTCGACAACAACTTTTCGATGCGCCGCACGCGGTAGCGAACCGTGTTGGGATGGACATGCAACGACTGCGCGGCGGCGGCAATGTCGCCGAAGCTGTCCAGATACACCCGCATGGTCTCCGCCAGCACCGGCTCCCGGGCGCGCAGGTCAACGATCCGCGGATCGACCAATCGCTTCTCGCGGCCGACCAGGGTGAGGATCTCGTCGAGCAAGACGGTGGTGCGAGCCTCGGCCAGCGACGTCACCTGCGGAATCGAAATAGGATGGCGCGCAGCGCTGTCCAGCACGCGGTCCAGCTCGGCGCGCGCCGCGGCTACCCCGGCCAGTCCGGCGACGGGGGCGGCGATGGCGGCCCGCAGCTGCACCCCGAGTTCGGTGCGCATTGCGGCGACGGTGCCGCGGACCCACGAGGTGGCCGAGCGGGTCTGCGTCGCCGGCAGCAGCACATAGATCCGCGATCCACGAGAGGCCACCTGGGCGTCAGGCCGGAAAGCGCTGGCGCTCAGCGCCATCACGTCGGCCAATCGTGTCTGAGGGGACGCGCCGTCCGCCAGGTCCCAACCGATTAGCGCCGCGGCGCCGTCCGCGGCGAGGCCGAGTTCGCGGGCGACGGCGGCCACGTCGGGTTCGCCGTCGACGAGGCCCAACAGCTGCTGCACCCGCCGCAGGTGCGTAGATGGCCGGGCCGCCAACCGCGCCATGATCCGCGCGGCCAGCACCGCCGCGCCGCGCAGCATCTCCTCGGCGTCGTCGGCCAGCGGTACTGCGCCCTGCTGCACCCAGATGGTGCCGGCGAACTCCGGCGGTCGCCGCGCGTCCACCGCGGGCTGGTAAATCCCGACGGCCAGCCGCGGACGCAGGCCCAGCTCCGGACGCTCGGCCACGCGCACCACCTGATCGCTCGCCCGCAGCGCGTCGAAAATGCCCCACTGGCCGATCCATTCGAGATGCTCGGGCGGTCCCGCCCGGCCCAGGATGGAAAGGCGGCGCAGCTCGTCGGCTTCGTCGTTGGAGGCCGAATAGGCCAGCACACGCGATTGGGCGTTTTCGATGCTGACCATGCCGTGGATGCGGTCGGCCAGCGACTGCGCCAGGCCGAACAGGTCGGTGCCCGAGTCTTCGGTCGCGTCGGCGCGATCGCCGTGGTGCTCCAGGACGTGATTGACCAACTGGTAGAGCCGTTCCCAGCGCGCCCGCGGCTCCACGGCCACCACCGCGGACCCGGCCCCGACCGCCGCGCCGACCAGCGCCGCCGACGGCTCCTTGGCGAAGATCGCCACCGGGACGCGCTCGCCGACCTGTTTGTCGATCCAGCGCAGCGCCTCGTCGTCGGCGACTCCCAGCAGGAAGAACACGTCGGCCGAACCGGCGGCCGCCGCCAAGCCCAGCCGGACATCGTCGCTATCGATCAGCGCCGCCGAGCTCACCGGAAGGTCCAGGCCCCGCGGCGCCTCCACCAGGCCGACCAGCGTCGCGTCCAGCGCCAGCAACAGCTGACCCAGCCCCACTCCAGCCATTGTCCGATCGTACTACTAAATAGACACTATCTTGTCCGATCAGCTAACTCAGCGCGTCGTCGCGGCGAGGATCCTAACGACATGGACGCGATAACCCAGGTGCCGCTGCCGGCCAACGAGCCGGTCCATGACTATGCGCCGCACTCACCCGAACGCGGCCGGCTGCGCGGCGAGTTGGCCGCGCTGGCCGAGCATCCGATCGACCTGCCGCACGTCATCGGCGGCAGACACCGGATGGGCGACGGGGAGCGCATCGACGTCGTCCAGCCGCACCGGCATTCCGCCAAGCTGGGCACCCTGACCAACGCCGTCCACGCCGACGCGGCGGCGGCCATCGATGCCGCGATGGCCGCGAAGAGCGCTTGGGCGGCATTGCCTTTCGACGAGCGCGCGGCGGTGTTCCTGCGGGCCGCCGACCTGCTGGCCGGGCCGTGGCGGGAGAAGATCGCCGCCGCGACCATGCTCGGCCAATCCAAGTCCGTCTACCAGGCCGAGATCGACTCGCCCTGCGAGCAGATCGACTTCTGGCGCTTCAACGTGGCCTTCGCCCGGCAGATCCTGGCGCAGCAGCCCATCAGCGGGCCCGGCGAATGGAATCGCATTGACTACCGCCCGCTGGACGGATTCGTGTACGCGGTCACGCCGTTCAACTTCACCTCGATCGCCGGCAACCTGCCGACCGCGCCGGCGCTGATGGGCAACACCGTGGTGTGGAAGCCGTCCATCACCCAGACGCTGTCGGCCTATCTGACCATGCGGCTGCTCGAGGCGGCGGGCCTGCCGCCCGGCGTGATCAACCTCGTCACCGGCGACGGCTACGCGGTTTCCGATGTCGCGCTGGCCGACCCGCGGCTGGCCGGCATCCACTTCACCGGGTCGACGGCCACCTTCGAACACCTGTGGCAGCGGGTGGGCGCCAATATCGGCGGCTACCACAGCTATCCGCGGTTGGTGGGCGAGACCGGCGGCAAGGACTTCGTGGTGGCGCACGCCTCGGCGCGGCCGGATGTGCTGCGCACGGCGTTGATTCGCGGCGCGTTCGACTACCAGGGGCAGAAATGCTCGGCGGCGTCGCGGGCCTTCATCCCGCATTCGGTGTGGCGGCGCATCGGTGACGACTTCCTGGGCCAGACCGCCGCGCTGCGCTACGGCGACGTCACCGACCTGAGCAACTACGGCGGCGCGCTGATCGACGAGCGCGCGTTCGCCAAGAACGTCAAGGCCCTCGAGCGCGCGAAAAGCGCCGCCCACGTCACCATCGCGGTGGGCGGCGAATACGACGACAGCGTCGGCTATTTCGTCCGTCCCACGGTGTTGCTCTCCGACGACCCGACCGACGAGTCGTTCGCCACCGAGTACTTCGGTCCGCTGCTGTCGCTGCACGTTTACCCCGACAACGACTACGAGCGGATCCTCGACGTGATCGACACCGGCTCGCGGTACGCGCTGACCGGGGCGGTCATCGCCGACGACCGCGAGGCCGTGCTGACCGCGCAGGACCGGCTGCGCTTCGCCGCCGGGAACTTCTACGTCAACGACAAGCCCACCGGCGCGGTGGTCGGGCGCCAGCCCTTCGGCGGTTCGCGCGGCTCCGGCACCAACGACAAGGCCGGGTCGGTGCTGAACCTGTTGCGCTGGACCTCGGCCCGCACCCTCAAGGAGACGTTCGTCCCGGCGACCCACCACAGCTATCCGCACATGGCGGCCGACTGATGGGCGGCGTGTTCGCCGGCACGCTGCGGCCCGCGATCCTGGCGGCCGGCCGGCGACCGGGGTTGCGCCGGGCCGCTGAAGGGCTGCCGGTCACCCGTCGCGTGGTGCACCGCTTCGTGCCCGGCGAGACGATCGGCAGCGCGCTGGACAGCGTTGCCGCGCTTCGCTCTTCGGGCCGCTACGTCAGCATCGACTATCTGGGTGAAGACGTCACCGATGCCGAGGACGCCGGCGCGGCGGTGCGCGTTTACCTGGATCTGATCGACCGCCTGGCCCGGTTCGGAGATCACGCCGCCGTCCGGCCGCTCGAGATTTCGCTGAAGCTGTCGGCCCTGGGGCAGTCGCTGGATCGCGACGGCGAGAAGATCGCCCGGGAGAACGCCTTCACGATTTGCGAAGCGGCGCAGCGGGCCGGCGTGTGGGTGACGGTGGACGCCGAAGACCACACGACGACGGATTCCACCCTGGCGATCGTGCGTGATCTGCGGCTCGACTTCGAATGGCTGGGTGTGGTGTTGCAGGCCTACCTGCGGCGCACGCTGGGCGATTGCGAGGGATTCGCCGCGGCCGGGGCGCGGATCCGGTTGTGCAAGGGCGCCTACGACGAACCGGGCGCGGTGGCCTACCGTGATCCCGCGGCGGTGACCGGCTCGTACCTGCGCTGCCTGCGGGTGCTGATGGCCGGCTCGGGGTACCCGATGGTGGCCTCCCACGACCCGGCGATCATCGAGGCGGTGCCCGCGCTGGCGCGCGAAGCGGGCCGGTCCGCAACCGATTTCGAGTACCAGATGCTGTACGGCATCCGCGACGGCGAGCAGCGCCGGCTGGCCGAATCCGGCAACCAGGTCCGCGTCTACGTGCCGTTCGGCACCCAGTGGTACGGCTACTTCATGCGCCGGCTGGCCGAGCGGCCCGCCAACCTGACGTTCTTCCTGCGGGCGCTGGCGCAGCGCGATCACTGAGTGTGCGCCCACGGCTTTGCGTGTGCGCCCACGGCGGGAAATTTCACCGGAATCCCGCCCTGGACGCACACGCAAAGCCCACGATGCACACTCGAATCACCTCCTGCCGGCGTAACGTCTCGGCCATGAGCCTGGTCATCGACGAGATGCCCGATCTCGGCGTTACGCGGGTCTCGCGCTGGGTATTCAACTGTTACGTCCTGCAGGGTCGTGATGGCGTGGTGGTCGTCGACGCTGGGTTGCCGCGGGTCGCCACCGATCTGCAGCCGATCGTGAATCGGCTCGGCGGCACCGTGCATGCCGTGGTGGCGACGCACGGACACAGCGATCACGTCGCCGGCGCGGTGGAGCTGACCGCCCGCTATCACGCGCCAATCTGGTTGCCCGCCCTGACCCTTACCTATTTCGACGGAGCAAAACCACGCACGCCGACCCCGGCCCGCGCCGCACGTATTTGGCCCACCCTCATCGACCAGCCGTTCGACGGGGCGGGTCTGGCCGGCCTCCTCGGCGGCGCCCGCGTGGCGGGCTACGGCACGCCGGCCGGCATGCGCTGGGCGGGGCCACCCCCGCAGGGTGGACTGGCCGCCGGGGAGTCGCTGCCCGGCGCGCCGGATTGGACCGTGATCAAGGCGGGCGGACACACCGATGACAGCATCGCGCTGTGGAATGCGACCACCCGGACGCTCTTGTCGGGCGACGCCGTGCTGACGGCCCGCGGCAAGGTTTGGCACACACCGGAAATCGTCGATGCGGCCAGCGCCGCCGACACCCGAAAGCGCCTGGAAGGGCTACCGGTTGCGCACTTGTTGCCCGGCCACGGGCGGCCGGTTCACGCTACCGATACCGTTTGGCCGCAACAGCGGGGCTGAGTGTGCGCTCAGGTACTTGCGTGTGCGCTCACGGCGGGAAATCCGCCGAAATCTAGCCTGGGCGCACACGCGACGCCCACGATGCACACGCGAAGTGAGCGCTATCCGCGGCGGGGCCGCGGGCGATCGCCCGCGAAACCGCGCACCACGTGCGCGCGCACGAACTCGGCCGCCACCTCGGGATCGCCCATGTCCCGGATCGAGGACGGCGTGCTGAAGAGCGAGAACAGGATCCGCGCAAACCATTCCGCGGCGGCCTCGACGTCGAGGCCCTTGCGCACCTCGCCGGTCAGCCGGGCGGCCGACAGGTAGGGCGCGAAGAAGTCGACGCATTCGCGCAGCAGCACGGCGGCGTCCTTGGTCAGCAGCAGGCTGATCGCGTCCTCGTCGAAGTACTTCTCCGACGCGATGGACCGTCGCGCCTGCGTCACGAAAACGGCGGCCTGGCTCAGCTTTTCCTCCAGCGAGCCGCCCCGGTCCATGGCCTTGGACATCTCGCGGTAGAACCGCTCGGAAGCGTGTTCGGCGCACGCCTCGATGATGGCGGCCTTGTCGCTGAAGTACTCGTAGATGGTGCTGCGGGACACCCCGGCCGTCCGGGCGATGTCGACGATCGTCGCCTTCTGCAGCCCCTGCCTGCGGAAGCAGGCGTACGCGGACTCGACGATGAGCTCGCGGGTATCGGTGGCCTGGGCCGCTTGAGTCATCACGGCACCAAGGCACCCCTGGGCACCAGCCCGGCGTCGGCCGACGCGAAGGCGGCGTTGACGTCGGCCAGGTGGAACGGTTCGGGCATCAGGCGGTCGAACGGAAAACTGGTGTGCTGCAGGAAGGTCAGGCCGGTGGCCAGCGTGACGGGATCGTAGAACATGACCCCGCGCACGGACTTGTTGCCGTAGACCAGCACGCTCGGATCCAGCTCGAACGTCCGCCCCACCCCGACGTTGCCGACCTCGAGCAGAGTGCCGGCGTTGTTGAGGAACCCGATCCCCTCGGGAATGACGCCCGGCACGCCGACGACCTCGAGCACCCAGTCGGCGCCGATGCCGTCGGTGCGCCTGTGCACCTGCTCGGTGATCTCCGCGGTCGAGATCGCACTCGCGTCGATGCACGCGGTGGCGCCGAAATCGGCTGCGACGTTGAGCCGTTCGGCGATCCTGTCGATGACGATGACCTCCGCGGCGCCCGCGGTGCGGGCCACGGCCGCGGCGTTGATACCCAGCCCGCCCGCACCCTGGATGACGACCGTGTCGCCCAGCCGCACGTCGCGCAGCGCGAACAGCACCTGGGCCAGCGCGCAGTTCAGCGGGGTGACGGCTTCGTCCGGTAGATCCTCGGGCACCTTGTACAGCGGCTGGCGCCGGCTGGTGTAGTAGTACTCGCCGTGAGCGGCGACGAAGTGCGGCTCTTGATCGTGGCTGCGGTATTCGCCGGCCATCAGGTTCTGACAGGCATAGGACCGGCCCCGCGCGCAGGCGTGGCATTGACCGCAGAACCAAAAGTACGGCGTCACCACGCGATCGCCGACGGCCAGCGGCTTGCCGGTCGCGTCGGTGCTCAGGCCCTCGCCGAGTTCGGCTATCTCCCCGACCATTTCGTGGCCCATGGCAAACGGGCATGGCAACGGTAGTTCGCCTCGGAAGATGTGCAGGTCGGACCCGCAGATGCCGGCCATCCGCAGCTTGAGCGCCGCCGTTCCGGGCGCCGGGGTGGACAACGGATATTCGGCAAGCTCGATGGGCCCGCCGTGGGCGGTCAGCAGCGCGAGCTTGGGCATGACGATCCCCCTCAGTCGGCGGGCGCCAGAATGAGCCCGCTGGTGGGCACCCCGGTGCCCGACGTGACCAGCACGTGTTCGACGTTGTCGACCTGGTTGTACGACGTGCCGCGGACTTGGCGCACCCCCTCGGTGATGCCGTTCATGCCGTGGATGTAGGCCTCGCCGAGCAGTCCGCCGTTGGTGTTGATCGGGAACTCCCCGCCCAGCGAGAGCCGCTCGACGGTGGCGAAGTCCTTCGCCTCGCCGCGCCCGCAGAACCCGAGTTCCTCGAGCTGGGTGAACACGAACGGCGTGAAATGGTCGTAGATGAAGGCGGTTTGGATGTCCTGCGGTTTGAGCCCCGAGTCGCGCCACAGCCTCTGGGCCACCACGCCCATCTCGGGCAGGCCGGTGATGTCGTCGCGGTAGTAGCTGGTCATCATCTCGCCGTTGGCGGCCGCGCCCTGCGCTGCCGCGGTGATGATGGCCGGTGGCTGACGCAGGTCGCGCGCGCGTTCCGCGCTGGTGACCACCAGCGCGACCCCGCCGTCGCTCTCCTGGCAGCAGTCCAGCAGGCGCAGTACCGGTTCGACGATCCAGCGCGACTTCTGGTGGTCTTCCAGCGTGATCGGACGCTGATAGAACCAGGCATCCGGATTGCGGGCCGCGTGCGCGCGGTCCACGACGGCGATGCGGCCGAAGTCCTCGTTGGTGACCCCGTACGTCGACATGTAGCGCTGGGCGTGCATTGCGACCCAGGCCGCGGGCGTGAGCAATCCGAACGGCGCGTAGTGCGCCATGAACAGCGGCGTCCCCAGGTCGGTGCGCCCGCTGCCGCCGAACCGCATGCCGGACCGCTCGTTGAAGGCGCGCCAGCACACCACCACGTCGGCGACGCCCGTCGCGACGGCCATCGCGGCGTGCACGACGGTGCCGGCGGCGGCGCCGCCCCCGTGGTGCACGCGGGAGAAGAAGCTCAGGTCGCCGATGCCGACGTTGCGCGCGATCTCGATCTCGTCGCTGGAGTCCATCGTGAAGGTGACCATGCCGTCGACGTCGCTGGGTGCCAGTCCGGCGTCGTCGAGCGCGGCGCTGACCGCCTCGCACGCCAATTGCAGTTCGCTGCGGCCGGATTCCTTGGAGAACTCGGTCTGGCCGATCCCGACGATGGCCGCGGCCCCGGGCAGTGCGCTGCTCACGCCTGGTCCCTTTCGAACGCCCCGTCGAGCAGGCTGAGGACCGCGGTGCCCGAGACGTGATCGCCCAGGCTGTTGGAGCCCTTGAACGTCACCTCGACGAAGTTCTCGCCCCCGGTGCCTTCGGTCTTCCCGGTGACGCTGCCGGTGAACCGCAGCGGGTCGTCCGGAAAGCACGGCACGCCAAGGCGTATCGACAGCTTCTTCACCATCGCCTCCGGTCCGGCCCAGTCGGTGAGGAACCGCACGCAGTAGCCGTTGGTGGTGAGGATGTTCATGAACAGGTTGGGCGAGCCCTGCTTGTTGGCGTAGTCGCGGTCGTGGTGCACGGGCATGAAGTCGCGGGTGGCGATCGCACCGGCGACGATCATCGTTGTGGTGATGGGGATCTCGAGCGGGGTGACCTCGTCGCCGACGGAGATGTCGGCCCAGCGCAGGGTGGTGGTGCGGCTCGCGGTGGTCGTCATGGGCGTCCTTCCGAATACGTTGCGCCGAGGTGGGCCAGCTGCGCCGTGGCCGGGCCGAGCGTGAGCTCGTTGTGCTTGGCCCACAAGAAGTAGCGGTGCAGGGGATAGGTGGTGTCGATCCCGATGCCGCCGTGGACGTGCTGGGCGGTGGCGGCGACGCGCGCGCCGGCCTCGGCGGCCCAGAATTTCGCGATGCGGGCGGCGCGGTGGGCCTCTTTTAGGGGCCGCCCGTGCGCGATCAGCCACGCCGCGTGCCACGTGGTCCACCGGATCGCCTCGACATCGATGAACGCGTCGGCCATGCGCTGCTGGACGGCCTGGAAGCTGCCGATGGGCCGGCCGAATTGCTCGCGGCCCGTGGTGTATTCGGCGGCGATCCGCAGCGCCCGCTCCGCCACGCCGAGCTGAACCGCGCACAGCGCGACCAGCGCGCGGGTGCGCAGCGACTCGATCAGGTCAGCCCCGACGAGCCGGTCGGCGTCGGATACCGTTGCGCCATCGAGGTAGACGTCGGCGTGCGGTTCGCGGTTGGTGGTCGGCGCCGGCCGGATCTCGACGCCGCGGGCGTCGGTCGCCAACAGGAACAGGCCGACCTGACCGTCCTGCGTCGCGGCGGGAATCAGGACGGTGTCGGCGGATTGGGCGGCCGGCACCAGCTCCTTGGCGCCGTCGAGCCGCCAATTACCGCCGTCGCGGCGCGCGGTGGTGGCCGGCGCCGTGACGTCGGAGCGGCCCGGCTCGGCCAGGCCCGCGGTCAGGATGCGGCTTCCGGCGGCGACACCGGGCAGGTAGCGTTGCCGCTGTTCGGGATTGCCGTGCCGGGCGATGGGGTCGGCCCCCAGCGCCAGCGTCGCGTAGGCCGGCACCGGCGCGACCGCCCGGCCCACCTCGGCCAGCAGCACCCCGAGCTCCACGAAGCCACCGCCGTTGCCGCCCACCGACTCCGGCAGCGCGGTGCCCAACAGGTCGGCGGCCGCCAGCTCCTTCCACAGTGCGTCGTCGAAGCGGACGTCGCCGGCTTCCAACTCGGTCAGGCGCTCCGGCGTGGCGCGGCGCTCGAATAGGTCGCGGGCGAGCTTGGAGATGGTCTCCTGCTCCTCGGTGAAGGTGAAGTCCATGAGCCCGCGCCTAGGTGGCCGGCCGGAACTGATGCAACACCAGGTCGGTATCGAAACTCTGGTAGTACACCTCGACCGGCATTCCGGTTGTCACGTCGGCCGGCTCGATGCCGGTCAGATTCGACACCAGCCGCACGCCCTCCTCGAGTTCCACCAGCACCACGACGTAGGGATACTCGAAGAACGGAAACTTCGGCTCGTGCGGCATCACGTAGCTGTAGACGGTGCCGCGGCCCGAGGACTCGACCGTGTCCCAGTCCAGGGACCGGCAGTGCGGGCACATCGGGCGCGGCGGGTGGCGCAGCTGCCCGCAGCCGCCGCAGCGCTGGATCAGGAGTTTGTTGTCCCGCAATCCGTTCCAGAAGAACTCCGTGTCGCCGGTGACGGCCGGCGCCAGTCGGGTCGCCATCAGCGCTCCGGCCTGAATCGCAGCACCCGGAAGCGCTGCCTGCCCAACACCTCGCCGTTCTGGTCGGTGTAGGTGGTCAGCCAGGTCAGGAAGAAGCCGGTGCCCAGCGCCGTTTTCTTTTCCTCGGAAACCGATTCGTACACCGTCGTCGCGCTGATGACGTCGCCCAGTCGCGGGTAGCGCTCGATCTCGAACTCCGAGTTGGTCGCCACCGTGCTGGTGTAGCCGGCCTCGTCGAGAAACGCCGTCGGATTGCTTTTGATTTCGACGGGTGCGCCACCACGCTCACCGATGCCCTCCAGGATCGGCGACGGCATCGTCCAGGTTTGCAGCATCACCGGCGGCGACACGATGCCGCCGAACCGCGACTTCTCGGCGAACTCCGGGTCGAGGTAGACGGGGTTCATGTCGGCCATCGCGTAGGCCCAGTGCCGGATCATCGGCTGGTTGACCGGATCCGGGGCCACCGAGGGCCTTCCGGTGCCGCCGGTCGGCTGGCCGACGAGGGCCCGCACCTTGGCGCTGACGGTTTCTGAGTCGGTCACTTACGGCTGTCCTCCTATGTTGCGGTGGCGCCACTTTCAGCGCGCAGGTCACGGGGAGCCCGCGGCATGCCCAATCCGGCCATGGCGATGATGTCACGTTGAATCTCGTTGGCGCCGCCACCGAACGTATTGATGACTGCCCATCGATACGCGGTTTCCAGCCCGCCGCGTAGCGGTGCATCGACGCCCCGGCGTACCCCGTTGTGGTTCAGCACTTCCAGCAGCTGGCGGGCGACCTGCTGGGTCAGTTCGGTGCCGAACACCTTCGCGGCGGAGGCTTCGCCCATGTTGAGGACGCCCTTGGTCATGGCCGCATTCACCCGTAGGTTGATCAATTTGTACGCCGCGACCTGGGCTTCGACCCTCGCCAGGGTGAGCTGCACCCACGGCTGGTCGATGACGCGGCCGCCATCGAGCTCGGTGGTTGCGGCCCACTGCAGGGTCTGCTCGAACAGTGGCTCGAGCGCGCCGAGGTTGCCCAGGGCCGCGCGCTCGAAGTTCAGCTGGGTGGTGATCAGCTGCCAGCCCTGGTTCTCCCCGCCCACCAGTGCGCTGGCCGGGACCCGCACGTTGTCGTAGAACGTATAGAAGGTGGAGATGCCGGGCATGGTGTGCAGCGGCTGCCAGGAGAAGCCGGGCGACGAGGTGGGCACGATCAGGATGGAAATGCCCTTGTGTTTCTTGGCGTTCGGATCGGTGCGGGCCGCCAACCAGATGTAGTCGGCGTACGCGGCGCCGCTGGTGAACATCTTCTGCCCGTTGATCACGTACTCATCGCCGTCGCGGACCGCGGTGGTGCGCAGGGACGCCAGGTCGCTTCCGGCTCCCGGCTCGGAGTAGCCGATCGCGAACTCGACACTGCCGTCCAGGATCGCGGGCAGGAACTTCCGCTTCTGCTCCTCGGTACCGCACTGCATCAGGGTCGGGCCGACCGTGTTGAGCGTCACCAGCGGGATTGGGGCGTTCACCCGCTGCGCTTCCTCGGAGAAGATGAACTGCTCGATCGCCGAGAATCCACGTCCGCCATACTCTTTGGGCCACCCGACGCCGAGTAGGTCGGCCGCGGCCAAGGCGCGTACGCACTCGCGCACTTCGGGGCCCCCCTCCATCCGCTCGCTGAGCGCGAGGGTGCGTTCGGGCGTCATCACCTTTTCGAGGGCGGCGCGGATCTCGGCGCGCAGCCGCTGCTGCTCGGGGGAGTACTCCAGATCCATCAGGACCCCAGCCGCACCGGCATGCGCTTGACCCCCGGAACCATGGTGGCCCGCATCCGGTCCACCTCGCCCACCAGCTCTAGTCTGGGGAAGCGGCGCAGCAGCTCGTCAAACATCACGCACGCCTCCAGCCGCGCCAATTGTGCGCCGACGCAAGAATGTTCGCCGCACCCGAACGCGATGTGCGGGTTGGGGTGCCGGGTCACCTTGAACTCCTCGGAGTCGGCACCGAACACCTCCTCGTCCCTATTGGCCGACCCGTAAAGCATCACCACCACGTCGCCCTCGGCGATCCGCTGACCGCGAATCGTCACCTCTGTCGTCGCGGTGCGCGCCATGTGGACCACCGGGCTGGTCCACCGGAGCATCTCCTCGACGGCGCCCGGGATCAGGGTGGGATCGTCGACCAAGAGGCGGCGTTGGCCGGGATGCTTTATCAGCGCCAGCGTGCCCAGCGCGATCAGGTTGCGGGTGGTCTCGTTGCCGGCCACCAGCAGCAAGAACGCGAAGTTGAGCAGATCCTCGTCGGTCAGCCGGACTCCGTCGATCTCGGCGCCGGCCAGCACCGACAATAGGTCGTCGCGCGCATCGGTACGCCTGGCCGCGATCAGCTTCTGGAAATACGCGTGCAGCTGGCCCATCGCGACCAACGGGTCCAGCTCGATCTCCGGGTCGGCCGTCCCGGTGGCCGCGTCCGACCACGCCCGGAACTGCTCCCAATCGTCGGGCGGTGCGCCGATCAGCTCGGCGATCATCCGGGTGGGCAGCGGCGCGGCGATCTCTTCGGCGAACTCGTGAACGGAATCCGGTTGGATGCCATCGAGGATTCCCCGCACGATCTCGCGGATCTTGGGCTCCAACCGGGCCACCCGCCGCCGGGTGAACCCGGAGTTGATCAGCTTGCGCAGCTGCCGGTGCCGTGGCGGGTCGGTGAAGATGAGATTGCCCTCCTGCACCGCGTTCCCCATCTGCGGGTCGGGGATGGTGATGCCGCGGGTCGAGGTGAACAGCGCCGGGTTGGTGGACACGAAGCGGATGTCTTCGTATTTCAACAGCGCCCAGAAGTGGGTGACGTCGTTCCAGCAGACCGGCGCCGTGGCGCGCAGCTCGCGGTACGCCGGGTACGGATCGCCGGCATAGAAGTCGGGGGAGTGCAGTGGAAAAGTGGTCCGCACGGCGGCCTCCCTGACCAGACGATCCGACACATAGATGTGATGTGTCTTGCGGCCTTGTGTCTACTCCGCGTCGCCCTTTCCTGTCAATACCGCTGCAAAACCCGAAAATAGCGTGTAATTCGCTTACTTGGTGATTGACGGCACGGGGGCATGGGTGTACACCAAGTGGTTAGATGACCGACGTTCGGGTGAGGAAGCGCATGACCGAGCTACAAACTCCGGGATCCCTTGTCGACACCTATCAGCTCTACATCGACGGCAGATGGGTCGAACCGGAGGACGGTCGTTACGACGACATCAACCCGGCCACCGAGCAGTCCATCGGCACCGCGCCCGACGCGAGTGTCACCCAGGTCGGCGCGGCGATCGCCGCCGCGCGCCGGGCCTTCGACAGCGGGCCGTGGGGCCGCATGGGCCCCGACGAGCGGGCCGGCTGCCTCAACCAGCTCGGTGGGGCCCTGGTCAAGCACGCCGACGAGATCTTCGCGCTGTCACAGGTCGAATGGGGCTGCGTCAGCAACGAGCGCATGATGCAAATCGACGGCGCCGGCTACATGTCCATGCATGCCGCCCAGCTCGCCACCAAGCTGGTCGACGAACCGGTCACCGGGATCGGTGCGGGAACGACGTTGCTGCGCCGCGAACCGCTCGGCGTCGTGTCGATCCTGACGCCGTGGAACTTCCCGCACTGCCTGAACGTCATGAAGGTCAACAACGCGCTGGCCGCGGGCAACACCGTCGTGCTCAAGCCCTCCCCGCTGACGCCACTCGCCGGGCTCGCGCTGGCGCGCATCATCGACGAGGAGACCGACATCCCCCCGGGTGTGGTCAACGTCGTCACGCCCTCGGGCCTGGAGGCGGCCAAACTGCTGACGACGGATCCGCGCATCGACATGATCAGCTTCACCGGCAGTTCGGCCGTCGGCTGTGAGGTGATGCGGGCGGCCGGCGACGCCATGAAGCGGTTGCTGCTGGAGTGCGGCGGGAAGTCGGCCAGCATCATCCTCGACGACACGCAAGTGACCGACGAGATGCTGCAACAGATGCTCTTCGATTGCTGCTCGTTGCACGCCGGGCAGGCGTGCATCCTGCACAGCCGGCTGCTGCTGCCCGCTTCGTTGCACGACGACGTCGTGGACCGGCTCGTCGCGCTGGCCCGCGACGTGAAGGTCGGCGACCCCACGGACCCGACGGTGCAAATGGGCCCGCTCATCAGCGCGGCGCAACGCGACCGGGTGCAGGCGCACGTCGACGGTGCCGTCCGCGACGGAGCGAAGCTGGCGATCGGCGGTGGCCGCCCGGCCGGCCTGGACGTCGGTTTCTACTTCGAACCGACGATTCTGACCGGCGTGCAACCGGATTCGACCATCGCCCAGGAAGAGGTGTTCGGGCCCGTGCTGTCGGTGCTGCGCTACCGCGACGACGAGGACGCCGTCGCGATCGCGAACAACTCGTGCTACGGGCTTTCCGGTGCCGTGTGGGGCGCCGACGTGGACCGGGCCGTCGCGGTCGCCCGGCGCATGCGCACGGGCCAGGTCGCCGTCAACGGCATCGGACCGGGCGATGCGCCATTCGGTGGCTTCAAGCTGAGCGGGTTCGGCCGGGAGAGCGGCGGCATCAGCGGACTGCACCAGTACATGGAGGTGAAGGCCATCGGGATCCCGGCATGACGGGACCCCTTGCCGGGCTCCACGTCGTCGAACTTGCCAACGAGATCTCAGGTTCCTACGCCGCAAAGCTTTTCGTCGACCTCGGCGCCGAGGTCACCAAGATCGAGCCACCCGCCGGCGATCCGCTGCGCCGATGGGGCCCGTTTCCCAGTGAAGTTCCCGACCCCGAGCGCTCCGGCCTGTTCCACTACCTCAACGCCGGAAAGCGCGGTGCCACCCTCGATTTGAATCAGCCGGGTGACCTGGACCGCGCCCGCGAGCTGATCGCGCGGGCGCACCTGCTCATCGACGACTTCGGCCCCGGGACGTTGGAAGGCTGGGCGCTGGGCCCGGAGACCCTGAGCCGGCTAAACCCAAACCTGGTGCTGCTGCGCATCTCTGCGTTTGGTCAGTGTGGACCCTGGCGTCAGCGGCGGGCCACGCCGCTGACCCTGCAGGCCGCGTCGGGCTGGATCAGCGCCCGCGATCCGGAACGTCCACCGGTACAGGTCGGCGCCCGCATCGCCGAGTACGTGGCGGGCGCCTACGCCGCGCTGGGCGCGCTGACCGCGCTGCGGCTGCCGCCCGAAGGCCGAGAGGTCGACGTCTCCCACTTGGAGGCGCTGCTGTCCACGCTGCCCTATCCGATGCTGATGGCCCAGCGCATGAAAAGCCTTGGCCTGCCACCGAACCTGCGGTCGGCCCCCATGCTGGGCGTAGTCCGGGCCGCCGACGGCTGGGTGGGCGTCAACTGCCTGACGGGCCAGCACTGGCTGGACGTGTGCGCGATGCTCGGCCTGCCCGAGTACGGCGAGCATCAGCTTGCGATCATGATGGGCGGGCCCGAGCGCGACGAGTTCTTCGCCAAGGCGCAGCCGCTGCTTGCCCAGCAGACCGTCGCCGAGATCGTGGAACTCGGTCAGGCGCTGCGCATTCCGACCGCGCCGGTCAACGACGGCGCAACCGTGCTGGACTGTCCGCAGTACGCCGAGCGCGGTTTTTTCGTGCAATCCGGTGGGCCCGGCTGGACGTTTCAGCGGCCCGGCCCGGCGTTCCGCTTCTCGAAAACCCCCGTGGGACCACCGCGCCCGGCGCCTCGTTTGGGCGGCCACCCCGAGCCGTGGGTCACCGATGCCCGATCGCATTCCACCACCGAAGGGCCGTTGCCGTTCTCCGGGCTGCGCGTGCTCGACCTGACCACGTTCTGGGCGGGGGCGTACCTGACCTGCTACCTCGGCGCGTTCGGCGCCGACGTCGTCAAGGTCGAGTCGATCCAGCGGCCCGACGGCCACCGCTACTCGGGAGCGTTCGCCTACGAGGGTGACGACTGGTACGAACGCAGCCCCATCTGGCAGGGCACCAACCTCAACAAGCGCGACCTCACGCTCGACCTGGCCTCGGAACGGGGTCTCGACATCGCCCGGCGTCTGGCCGCACAGGCCGACGTGGTCGTGGAGAACTTCTCACCCCGGGTCGTCGAGCAATTCGGCCTGGACTACGACTCGCTGACGTCGCTCAACCCCGACGTGATCGCCGTGCGGATGCCCGGCTACGGCCTGCATGGTCCGTGGCGCGACTACGTCGGCTGGGCGCTGAACTTCGAGCAGACCTCGGGCATGTCGGCGGTCACCGGCTACCCCGACGGCCCGCCGTGCAACCCACAGGGGCCCGCCGATCCCATCGTCGGCGTGCACGCGGGCGTCGCGCTGCTGGCCGCCCTCGAGCACCGGAGCCGCACGGGAGAAGGTCAGCTGATCGAGGTCGCGCAGGTCGAGGTCGCCGCCGACGTGACCGCCGAACCCGTGATCGACTTCTCGATGACCGGTGTCGTGCGCCCGCGAGAAGGCAACCGGCGGCGCGGTTACCTGCAGGGCGTTTACCCGACCAGCGCCGAGGGCGGGTGGGTCGCGCTGTCGCTGCCCGACGACGGGCGGCTCGACCACGACGTCTTCGACGAGCTGGTCGCCGCGTGGACCCGCACGCAGACCGCTGCAGTGGTCGTGGAAACGCTACGCGCACAGGGCATCCCGGCCGAACAGGTGATCACCGGCGACCGGATGTACGACGGTGACCTGATCGGGGCCCAGCTCGACGCCCGCGGCTACTACGAGGAACTTGCGCACCCGATCACCGGGCCGCACCGCTACCCCGGCTGGCCGTTTCGGATCACCCCCGGACCGGCGCGCCACCACCGCGCCGCCCCGCCCACGCTGGGCCAGCACAATGACGAAGTCCTGGGTGAGCTAGGCCTCTTCGCGGACGACGTCGCGAGCCTGCGGGCCGAGCGGGTCGCCGGCGAGCGGCCGCTCAACGCCTGATCCGTGAGCTTTTGGTAAACCGCGCGTCACATGCAAGGCTGCTGACATGGCCATCGAGATCGCCCGCCCCAAGCTCGAAGGAAACGTCGCCGTCGGCGAGGACCGCCAGATCGGTTTCGCCGAGTTCGGCGACCCGCAGGGCCGGGCGTTCTTCTGGCTGCACGGCACCCCCGGCGCCCGCCGTCAGATCCCCACCGAGGCCCGCCTCTACGCCGAGAAGAACAAAATCCGACTGATCGGCCTGGACCGGCCCGGCATCGGCTCGTCCACACCCCATCGCTACGAGAACATCCGGGCGTTCGGCGACGACTTGCGGACGATCGCGGACACGCTCGGCATCGACGACATGGCCGTCATCGGCCTGTCCGGCGGCGGTCCGTACGCGCTCGCGTCCGCCGCGGTGCTGCACGACCGGGTCGTGGCGGCCGGCGTCCTCGGTGGCGTCGCGCCCTTCCTCGGTGACGAGGGCATCACCAGTGGCCTGATGAACCTGGGCAAGCGGGTGGCGCCGCTGCTGCGGCTGGGCGGTGACCCACTGCGGATCGGCGCGAGCCTGGTGGTCCGGATGATCCGTCCGGTCGCGAATCCCGCGCTGTATCTGTATGCGGCGATATCGCCCGAGGCGGATCGGCGCCTGCTGACCCGGCCCGAGTTCGGGGCCATGTTCCTCGACGACCTGCTCAACGGCAGCCGCAAGCAGCTGGCGGCCCCGTTCAACGACGTCATCCTGTTCACCCGGGACTGGGGATTCCGGCTCGACGAGGTCAAGGTCCCGGTCCGCTGGTGGCACGGCGACAGCGACCACATCGTCCCGTTCGCCCACGGCGAGCACGTCGTGTCCTTGCTGCCCGACGCCGAGCTGTTCGTGCTGCCGGGTGAGAGCCACCTCGCCGGGCTGGGGCGCGGCGAGGAGATCCTGTCCACCCTGACGAAGATCTGGGACGAACGGGGCTGACGCTGCGGCCGCCGGGTAGCCTGCTCACGTGCTGCTGGCGTCCCTGAATCCCGCGGCGGTCACCGCCACCGACATCGCCGACGCGGTGCGCATCGACGGCGACGTGTTGAGTCGCAGCGACCTGGTCGGCGCCGCCACGTCGGTGGCGGAGCGGGTCGCCGGGGCGGACCGGGTCGCGATCCTGGCCACCCCGACCGCGTCGACGGTGCTGGCGGTGACCGGGTGCCTGATCGCCGGCGTTCCCTTCGTGCCGGTGCCCGCCGACGTCGGTGCGGCCGAACGCCGGCACATGCTCACCGATTCGGGAGTGCAGGCCTGGCTTGGCCCCGTGCCGGACGAATCGGAGGGGCTGCCGCACGTCCCGGTGCGCTTGCACGCCCGGTCCTGGCACCGCTACCCCGAGCCGTCGCCCGACGCCACCGCGATGGTGATCTACACCTCGGGCACCACCGGCCTGCCGAAGGGCGTGGTGCTGAGCCGGCGCGCGATCGCCGCCGACCTCGATGCCCTGGCGGAGGCGTGGCAGTGGCCGGCCGACGACGTGTTGGTGCACGGGCTGCCGCTGTTTCACGTGCACGGGCTGGTGCTGGGGTTGCTGGGGTCGCTGCGGGTGGGAAACCGGTTCGTGCACACCGGCAAACCGACGCCGGCGGGGTATGCGCAGGCTTGCTCGGAGGCGGGGGGGACGTTGTTTTTCGGCGTGCCTACCGTGTGGTCGCGGGTCGGCGCCGACGAGTCCGCCGCCCGGGCGCTGCGGCCGGCGCGGCTGCTGGTCTCCGGGAGCGCGCCGCTGCCGGTGCCGGTGTTCGACCGGCTCGCCCAACTCACCGGGCATCAGCCCATCGAACGGTACGGCGCCTCCGAATCGCTGATCACCCTGTCGACCCGCGCGGACGGCGAGCGACGCGCCGGGTGGGTGGGCCTACCGCTCGCCGGCGTGCAAACCAGGCTGCTGGACGACACCGGCGGACCGGTGCCGCACGACGGGGAAACCGTTGGGCGCCTTGAGGTTCGGGGCCCGATGATGTTCGACGGTTACCTGAACCGTCCCGACGCCACCGCCGAGGCGTTCGACGCCGACGGCTGGTATCGCACCGGCGACGTCGCGGTCATCGACGGCGGGGGGATGCACCGCATCGTGGGCCGCGAGTCGGTCGACCTGATCAAGTCCGGCGGCTACCGGATCGGCGCCGGCGAAATCGAGACGGCGCTGCTCGGGCATCCCGGGGTGCAGGAGGCGGCCGTCGTCGGGATGCCGGATGAAGATTTGGGCCAGCGCATCGTCGCGTTCATCGTCGGTGCGCCCGACGTGAAAGCCGACGACCTGATCAACCATGTCGCGCAACAGCTTTCGGTGCACAAACGGCCTCGCGAGGTGCGCCTCGTCGACGCGCTGCCCCGCAACGCGATGGGCAAGGTGCTCAAGAAACAGCTGCTGTCCGACGGCTGATACCCAGCAAGTTGCCAGCTGCAGCGCCGAGCGTGACCGCGAAGCTTCACCTACGGTCGTAACCGTGTGTCGAGGCAACCGGACAGTGAGCGGCGTGGATGGGTGAGCTGACTCGGCCCACCACCCCCATGCGGCGGATAGCGGCCGCCTGCCTCGTGGGCTCGGCCATCGAGTTCTACGACTTCCTCATTTACGGGACCGCGGCGGCACTGGTGTTTCCCACGGTGTTCTTCCCGCGCCTCGGCCCGACGCTGGCCACCATCGCCTCGCTGGCGACGTTCGCGACGGCGTTCCTGTCGCGCCCGCTGGGCGCGGCCGTCTTCGGCTACTTCGGGGACCGGCTCGGCCGCAAGAAGACGCTGGTCGCCACGCTGCTGATCATGGGCGCGTCGACGGTGAGCGTGGGGATGGTCCCCGGCACGGCGTCGATCGGCATCGCCGCACCGTTGATCCTCATCGGGCTGCGGCTGTTACAGGGGTTCGCCGTCGGCGGAGAATGGGCGGGGTCCGTCCTGCTGAGCGCCGAGTACGCCCCGCCCGGCAAGCGCGGCTGGTACGGCATGTTCACCCTGCTCGGCGGTGGCACCGCCGGGATCCTTGCCAGCCTGACCTTTCTCGCCGTCGACCTCACTATGGGCGAGAAAAGCCCCGCGTTCATGGAGTGGGGATGGCGGGTGCCGTTCCTGATCAGCAGCGGGCTGATCGGGATCGCCTTGTACGTACGACTGAACATCGACGAGACCCCGCTGTTCGTCGAGGAGAAGGTCCGCAACCTGGTGCCCAAGGCGCCGCTCGCGGAGCTGTTGCGGTTCCAGCGGCGTGAGATCGTGCTGGTCGCGGGCGTCTTTGTGGGCGGTATGGGCTTCGTGTACCTGGGCAACACCTTCCTCGTCATGTACGCCCACAACCATCTGGGGTACTCGCGCAGCTTCATCTGGGGCGTCGGGGCCCTCGGCGGGCTCACCAGCATGGCCTGCGTGTCGTTCTCGGCGTGGATCTCCGACCGAGTCGGGCGCCGCCGGGTGATGTTATGCGGGCTGGCGGCGTGCCTGCCGTGGGCGTTCGCGGTCATCCCGCTGCTGGACACCCGCAAGCCGGTGTTGTACGCGGTCGCCGTCCTCGGCATGTTCGCCGCCGCGGCGGTGGCCAACGGGCCGACGGGGGCCTTCGTTCCCGAACTGTTCGCCACTCGCTACCGCTACAGCGGCGCCGCGGTGGCGATGAACCTTGCCGGCATCCTCGGCGCGGCGGTGCCGCCGCTGGCCGCGGGCACGCTGCGGGCGACCTACGGCGGCTGGGCGATCGGGCTCATGATGGCCACCCTCGTGGTGGCCAGTTTTGTGTCCGTCTATCTGCTGCCCGAAACCAGCGGAGCCGCGCTTGGCGCCGCCCCGACCGCGGAGAAGGTCGCCGCCGAGGTATAGCCGCGCTCAGTTGGCGTGCAGATCCTCGTTGAGGGCGATGCCCTGACCGCCGCGGGCCACCACCTCGACGGCCCCGGTGACGGAGTTGCGGCGAAACAGCAGGTTGTTGCCGCCGGACAGCTCCAGCGCCTTGCGCACCTGGCCGTCGGGCGTGGCCACCTTGGTTCCCGCGGTCACGTAGAGGCCGGCTTCGACGATGCAGTCGTCGCCCAGCGAGATGCCCAGCCCCGCGTTGGCACCGAGCAGGCAGCGCTTGCCGATCGAGATGACTTCCGTGCCGCCGCCGGACAGCGTGCCCATGATCGACGCGCCGCCGCCGATATCGGATCCGTCGCCCACCACCACGCCGGCCGAGATGCGGCCCTCCACCATCGACGCGCCCAGCGTGCCCGCGTTGTAGTTGACGAAGCCCTCGTGCATCACCGTCGTCCCCGGCGCCAGGTGGGCGCCCAGCCGCACCCGGTCGGCGTCGGCGATGCGCACCCCGCTGGGCACGACGTAGTCCACCATGCGGGGGAACTTGTCGATGCCGTAGACGGTCACCGGGCCGTGCCGGCGCAGCCGCGCGCGGACCGCCTCGAACCCGTCGATGGCGCACGGTCCGCGGTTAGTCCACACCACATTGGTCAATACCCCGAACAGGCCGCCGGCGTTCAGCCCGTGCGGCGCCACCAACCGGTGCGACAGCAGATGCAGCCGCAGGTAGGCGTCGTAGGCGTCGGCGGCCACGTCGTCGAGCGAGCCGATGACCGTTCGCACGGCGACGCTTTCGGTGCCGCGGTCCTCGTCGCGCCCGGTCAGCGCGGCCAGCTCCGGGGGAACGTCCGACAGGGCGAGGCGCGAAGTACCGCTGGTGCCCGACTCGGTCAGTTCCGGTGCGGGGAACCACGTGTCGAGGATCGATCCGTCGGCGGCCAGCGTCGCCAGCCCGATGCCTACAGCTCCAGTCACGGCGGTCAGGTTACTTGCCGCTGGGCAGCGGATAACCTGGGACCCGTGCTGGACTTGCGCGGGGACCCGATCGAGCTGACCGCGGCGTTGGTCGACATCCCCAGCGAATCGCGGGACGAGGCGCGCCTGGCCGACGAGGTGGAGGCCGCGCTACGCGCCCAGACCTCCGGCTTCGAGATCGTTCGCAACGGCAACGCCGTCCTGGCGCGCACCCGGCGCCAGCGTCCGTCGCGGGTCCTGCTGGCCGGGCACCTGGACACCGTCCCGGTCGCCGGCAACCTGCCCAGCCGCCGCGAGGACGGCAACCTGTATGGCTGCGGCGCCGCGGACATGAAATCCGGCGACGCGGTCTTCCTGCACCTGGCCGCGACCGTGGCCGAACCGGTCCACGACCTGACCCTGGTGATGTACGACTGCGAGGAAATCGACGCGGCGGCAAACGGTTTGGGCCGCATCGAGCGGGAGTTGCCCGACTGGCTAGCCGCCGATGTGGCCATCCTGGGCGAACCCACCGGCGGCTACATCGAAGCCGGCTGCCAGGGCACGCTGCGCGTCGTGATCTCGGCGACCGGGACGCGCGCCCACTCGGCGCGACCGTGGCTGGGCGACAACGCGATTCACAAACTGGGCGCCGTGCTGGATCGGCTAACCGCGTACTCGGCGCGCACCGTGGACATCGACGGGTGCGAGTACCGCGAGGGCCTGTCGGCCGTCCGTATCGACGGCGGCGTGGCGGGCAACGTGATCCCGGATGCGGCCGCGGTCACGGTCAACTTCCGCTTCGCCCCCGACCGGTCGGTGGCGGCGGCGCTGCAGCACGTGCACGAGGTGTTCGACGGGCTCGACGTGCACATCGAGCAGACCGACGCCGCCGCGGGCGCGCTGCCCGGGCTGTCCCAGCCCGCGGCCAAGGCCCTGGTCGAGGCCGCCGGGGGACGGGTACGGGCCAAGTACGGCTGGACCGACGTCGCCCGTTTCGCCGCGTTGGGTATCCCGGCGGTCAACTTCGGCCCGGGCGATCCCAACCTGGCGCACCGCAGCGACGAGAGCGTCCCCGTCGTCAACATCACCGCCGCGGTGGACATGCTGCGCGGCTACCTGGGCGGCTAGCTGGGGCTGGCGACCCCGCACCGCCGGGCCTGCGCGGCGGCGTCGGCGGCCGCCGCGCGCATCCCCACCGCCGTGAGGTCGTCCGACACCGCCAGCAGCGCCGCATCGTCGCCGGCCGCCAGCGCCTGCGCGTGGGCGAGTGCGAGTTTTGCCGCGGCACAATGGATCTCATCGCAGAGCCGGGCCAGCGGATCGGCCGCACGGATGTCACCCAGCCGTACGGCCTCGTGCCAGACGCGCACCGCCACGGCTCCCTGCCCGCCGCGTTCGGCCATCCGGGCGGCATCGCGGGCGGCGGCCACCGCGCCGTGCGCGTCACGCATCGAGGCCAGCCGCCACGCCCGCGCCACGCCGAGCTCCGGCGCGAACAGCGCCGACTTGGTGCCGTGCCGGGATTCGGCCCTGGCCAACGTCTTTCCCGCGGCGGCGATGTCCCCCTGCTGGGCCAGCGCGGTGGCCAGCAGCGTCAACGACAGCGGCCCCCACGAATAGCCGGTGCGTTCCAACGTGGCGGCCGCCGGGCCGAGTAGCGCTGCCGCTCGGGCGAACTCACCGTCGACGAGCAGCACATGGGCCAGCAGCACCTCACCGATAGCGCGACCCGGTTGCTGCAGCTCCGCGAAATCGGTGAACTGCTGGGCGAGTTCGCGGGCCGCCTCGAGCCGGCCGGCCATCAGCAACGCGGTGGTCTGCCCCAACCCGATCGTGAAGCGCAGCAATCCGGGATGTTCGGCGGCCAGGGCACGCTGGGCCAGCGGCTCGACCTCGTCGAAACGCCCTTGCCGCGCCGCGCACAGCGCCGCCGCGCTGGCGGCCCAGGCCACCGCCTGGTCGTCGGCGTCCGGTGCGGCCAGCACCTCGCCCGCGACCTTCACGGCATGCCCGACGTTGCCGGCGTTCATGGCGAACGTGGCGCTCAGCGCGTCGAGGGTGGTGCGCGCGCCCGGATCGGTGATCCGGTTGCGGATGGTGCGCAGAAACGCGGTCGCCCGCTCGGGCTCGCTGAGCATCCAGAACTGGTTGGCCGCCCGCAGCAGCGTCCAGTCCATCAGCGCGGCCTCGGTCAACGCGGTGGGGTCCAGGCCGGCCAGCACAGCGTCCGCCTCGCGTCCGCGGCCCCGCCAGGCCAGGGCGTGCGCCAGCGCCAGCCGCGCCGCCAGCCCGGCGGACCGGTCCAGCGCCGAGCGGGCGAGTCGTTCGCCCAGGGCGAGGTCGCCCAGCCGCAGCGCCTGCTGGGCGGCGGCCACCACCTCGGCCGTGGGTTGGGGGGCGTCGCTGTCGAGGGCGAGGAAGGCCAGCCGCAGCCGGTCGCTGAGGTGGTCCGACGGGTGCTGCGAGAGCAGCCGCACCAATTCGGTGCGCCGTTGCCGCGCCCCATCGCCGCCGAGCGCGGCGCGCACCCGCTCGGCGAAGAGCGGGTGGGCCGTGTACACCACCGGCTCATCCGCGGCTCCGCCGCGCGCCCGCGTCTCCACCGCGCCGCAATCCGCCGCCTGGCGAACCGCGTCCGCGCCGGTCAGGGCGCTGAGGTCGGCGAGGGACAAGGGCTCGGCGACGGCCAGGTATTCCAGCACCGGCCGGGCCGGGGCGGGTATCTCGGCGAGGAACGCGTCGACCTCGGCCGGCGTGGTCATGTCGCCCGGCGGTTCGATGTCGATCCGGGGGAGCAGGCCGTCGGCCCACAGCGCCGCGATGGCCTCGGGAGCCGACTCGGCGCGGCCGGTGACGATCATCCTGGCCGCGCCGGCCAGCGCCAACTGGTACACCAGCGTGGCCGATAGGACGTCCAGGTCGTGGGCGTCGTCGACGAGGAGCAGCAGGTCGTCACCGTCCAGCGATGCTCTCGCGGCGCGCAACAGCGCGGCCGGCTTGCCGATGTCGGCGATCTGCACCAGGTGGCCGAAGGCGCCGAAGGGGACCGCGCGTTCGGTCGGGGTGCCGGTCACCCAGCGGACGCGCGTGCCGGGATGGCGCCGGCCGAAGTCTTCGGCGGCCAGCCGGGCCAACGTGGACTTGCCGCAGCCGTCCGGTCCGAGCACGACGGCCCCCCTGCCGGCCGCCAGCGCCGCGCCCAGCCGCTCCAAGGCCGAGGCGTGCTGGGGGACGTTCCATCGAATCGGCATCGCCGGATTTTATTGCGCGCGGCGTGCAGCCCGCAGCAAGCTTGGTCTACCTTTCGTTGTATGCGCGACTGGGCGGTGTGTGTGTACTGCGCGTCTGGCCCCCAACATCCCGAATTGCTTGCGGTCGCTGCCGAACTCGGTGAGGCGATCGCCGAGCGCGGCTGGACCCTGGTGTGGGGTGGCGGCCGCGTCTCGGCGATGGGCGCGGTGGCGACCGCGGCCCGCGCCCGCGGGGGCCGGACCGTCGGCGTCATTCCGCAAATCCTGATGCGCGTCGAGATCGCCGACACCGACGCCGACGAGCTGATCGTCACCGAGACCATGCACGAGCGCAAGCACGCCATGGAAGAGCGCTCCGATGCGTTCATCGTCCTCCCCGGCGGCGTGGGCACCCTGGACGAATTGCTGGACGCGTGGACCACGGGCTACCTCGGCCTGCACCGCAAACCCATCGTCTTGCTCGATCCCCTGGGGCACTACGAAGGGCTGTGGCTCTGGCTGTGCGGGCTGCTCGACAGCGGGTACGTCTCGCAACCGGCGATGGACCGGTTGTTGCTGGTCGACAAGGTGAGCGCCGCCGTGGAGGCGTGTGCGCCCGATTGAGCGCGCCGGCCAACGCGCTACCCCGACTAGGCTGTCGCCGGGTTGTTACGCAGAATCGAGGGACGACGTGGCCGATCACGACGGGGGAGCGCGCACCGCGGTCAAATTGACCGATATCGCATCTCGGGCGCCGGGGCTGCTGGCCGACATGCCGGTGATAGTGCGCGGGGCGATGACCGGGCTGCTGGCCCAGCCGGGTTCGAAGAAGTCGATCGGCATGGTGTTCCAGGAACGGGCCGCCCGCTACGGCGATCGGATCTTCTTGCGGTTCGGCGATCAGGAACTGACCTACCGCGACGCCAACGCCGCCGCCAACAGGTACGCCGCGGTGTTGGCCGCGCACGGCGTCGGCCACGGCGACGTCGTCGCGATCATGCTGCGCAACTCGCCCAACGCGGTGCTGGCGATGCTGGCCGCCGTCAAGTGTGGCGCGGTCGCCGGGATGCTGAACTACCACCAGCGCGGCGAGGTGTTGGCGCACAGCCTGGGTCTGCTGAACGCCAAGGTGTTGATCGCCGAGACGGACCTGGTCAGCGCGGTGGCCGAGTGCGGCGGCGCGGGCGACACGGAGACCATGACCGTGGAAGACCTGGAGCGATTCGCCGTCAGCGCGCCGGCCACCAACCCGGCGTCGGTGTCGGCCGTGCAGGCCAGGGACACCGCGTTCTACATCTTCACCTCGGGCACAACGGGATTCCCCAAGGCCAGCGTCATGACCCACCTGCGGTGGCTGAAGGCGCTGGCGGCGTTCGGCGGCATGGGGTTGCGGCTGAAGAGCTCCGACACGCTGTACAGCTGCCTGCCGCTGTACCACAACAACGCGCTGACCGTCGCGTTGTCGTCGGTGATCAACTCGGGCGCGACGCTGGCGCTGGGCCGCTCGTTCTCGGCGTCGAAGTTCTGGGATGAGGTCATCGCCGCAGAAGCCACGGCGTTCATCTACATCGGGGAGATCTGCCGGTATCTGCTCAACCAGCCACGCAAAGTCACCGACCGGGCGCACCGGGTGCGGGTGATCGCCGGCAACGGCCTGCGCCCGGAGATCTGGGACGAGTTCACGAATCGGTTCGACATCGCCCGCGTCTGCGAGTTCTACGCCTCCAGCGAGGGCAACACCGCGTTCATCAACGTCTTCAACGTGCCCCGGTCGACCGGCGTCTTCCCGATGCCATTGGCCTACGTGGAGTACGACCCCGACACCGGAGCCCCGCTGCGCGGCGACGACGGGCGGGTGCGCCGGGTGCCCCCCGGGGAGCCCGGCCTGCTGCTCAGCCCGGTCAACCGGCTGCAGCCGTTCGACGGCTACACCGACAAGGAGTCGAGCGAAAAGAAGTTGGTGCGCAACGCGTTTCGTGAGGGTGACGTGTGGTTCAACTCCGGTGACGTGATGAGCCCGCAGGGCATGGGGCACGCCGCATTCGTCGACCGCCTCGGCGACACGTTCCGGTGGAAGGGCGAGAACGTCGCCACCACCCAGGTGGAGGCCGCGTTGGGGTCCGACGAGTCCGTGGAGGAGTGCACGGTGTTCGGCGTCGAGATTCCCCGCACCGGCGGTCGCGCCGGGATGGCCGCGGTGAAGCTGCGCGACGGCGCCGAGTTCGACGGCAAGTCCCTGGCCCGCGCGGTGTACGACCAGCTGCCGGTCTACGCGTTGCCGCTGTTCGTGCGGGTGGTCGAGTCGCTGGAGCACACCACGACGTTCAAGAGCCGCAAGGTGGAGCTGCGCGAGCAGGCCTACGGACCCGACATCGATTCGCTCTACGTGCTGGCCGGCCGCGACGAGGGCTACGTGCCGTACTACGACGAGTACCCCGACGAGGTGGCCGACGGTAAGCGGCCGCGGGGCTGAGTGTGCGCTGGCGGCGTCGGGTGTGCGCCGACGGTGACGACACGCCGCAACATCGCGCCCTGGCCGCACACTCGATCCCCGGGCGCGCCCGGCGCGGTGACCGGGCACCATAGACGTGTGCATTCGACACCGTCGGCGTCAGCCGGCCAATCGACCTGGTGTGGCCGTCCGGTCGCCGGCGATCGCCCGCTGATCATGGCGATCGTCAACCGCACCCCGGACTCGTTCTACGACAAGGGTGCGACCTTCAGCGACGAGGCCGCCCGGGCCGCCGCACACCGGGCCATCGCCGAGGGCGCCGACGTCATCGACGTCGGCGGGGTCAAGGCCGGCCCGGGGCAGGAGGTTGACGCCGACACCGAGATCGCGCGGTTGATCCCGTTCATCGAATGGCTGCGCGGCGCCTACCCGGACCAGCTGATCAGCGTCGACACCTGGCGCTCCGAGGTGGCCAAGGTGGCGTGCGCGGCGGGGGCGGACCTGATCAACGACACCTGGGGCGGCATCGACCCGGCCTTGGCCGAGGTCGCCGCGGAGTTCGGTGCCGGCCTGGTGTGCTCGCACACCGGCGGCGCGCTGCCCCGCACGCGTCCGTTCCGGGTGAGCTACGGCACCACCACGCGCGGCGTGGTCGACGACGTCATTCGCCAGGTCACCACCGCCGCCGAGCGCGCAGTCGCCCGCGGGGTGGCCCGCGACCGGGTGCTCATCGACCCGGCCCACGACTTCGGCAAGAACACCTTCCACGGGCTGCTGTTGTTGCGCCACCTGGGCGATCTTGTTAGTACCGGATGGCCTGTGCTCATGGCTTTGAGTAACAAGGACTTCGTCGGCGAGACTCTGGGGGTGGAATTGACCGAGCGGCTCGAGGGAACGCTGGCGGCCACCGCGCTTGCGGCGGCCGCCGGTGCGCGGATGTTTCGCGTGCACCAGGTCGCAGAGACGCGACGGGTGCTCGAAATGGTGGCCTCCATCCAGGGAATACGCCCGCCGACACGCACGGTGAGGGGGCTGGCATGACGGCATCCGACCTGTTCGCCGGGGACCTCACCGACGACGCGGTACCGGCCTCCCGGCCCGGCGACACGTGGCTTTCCAACCGCAGCTGGAACCGTCCGAACTGGACCGTTGCCGAACTCGAGGCCGCGAAGGCGGGGCGAACCATCTCGGTGGTGCTGCCGGCCCTCGACGAAGAAGAAACCATCCAATCGGTGGTCGAGAGCATCTCACCGCTGGTTGACGGGCTGGTCGACGAGCTAATCGTGCTGGACTCCGGCTCGACGGACGACACCGAGATCCGCGCCGTCGCCGCCGGCGCCCGTGTCGTCAGCCGTGAGCAGGCATTGCCCGAGGTGCCGATCCGGCCGGGCAAGGGGGAGGCGCTGTGGCGCTCGCTCGCGGCCACCAGCGGCGACATCGTTGTGTTCGTCGACTCCGACCTGATCGACCCGCACCCGATGTTCGTGCCGTGGCTGGTGGGCCCGCTGCTCACGGGTGACGGCGTCCACCTGGTCAAGAGCTTCTACCGGCGGCCCCTCCAGGTCGCGGACGTCGGGGGCGGCGCGGGCGCTACCGGAGGCGGGCGCGTCACCGAGCTGGTGGCCCGGCCGCTGCTCGCCGCGCTGCGACCGGAGCTGGGCCGCATCCTGCAGCCGCTCGGCGGGGAGTACGCGGCCACCCGCGAACTGCTGACGTCGGTGCCGTTCGCGCCGGGCTACGGCGTGGAGATCGGCCTGCTGCTGGACACTTTCGACCGGCTGGGGTTGGACGCGATCGCCCAGGTCAACCTGGGTGTGCGCGCGCATCGCAACCGGCCGCTGACCGAGCTGGGCGCGATGAGCCGCCAGGTCATCGCCACCCTGCTCGCCCGCTGCGGGGTTCCCGACTCGGGGGTCGGGTTGACGCAGTTCTTCGCCGATGACTCCGAGAGTTACAGCTACACCCAGCACACCTCGCCGGTGTCGCTGGCGGACCGCCCGCCCATGAAGGTTCTGAGGCCGCGCTAAGGCCACGTTGCTTGATCGCGGTGTCGGCGGCATAGGGCAATATCGACGACGTGGCCTTGGTGTTGCTTTACCTAGTGGTGCTGGTGCTGGTGGCGATCGTGCTGTTCGGCGCGGCGAGCCTGCTGTTTGGTCGGGGTGAGCAGCTGCCACCCCTGCCGCGGGGGACGACCGCGACGGTGTTGCCCGCCTACGGTGTGACCGGCGCGGACGTCGACGCCGTCAAGTTCACCCAGGTGCTGCGCGGCTACAAAACCAGCGAGGTGGACTGGGTGCTGGATCGGCTCGCCCGCGAGCTCGAGGCGCTGCGCGGCCAGCTGGCCGCCGTGCACGCCCGCGCGGAGTGCGAAGTGGAACCCCAGGACGGCGAGGATCGTCAGGACTAGACGTGAGCGATGACGCATTGGTTCGGTGTAGCTGGGCGGCCATTCGGCCCGGACCCGATTTCGAGATGTACCGCGACTACCACGACCAGGAGTGGGGCCGTCCGGTGCACGACGGGGTGGCGCTGTTCGAGCGAATGAGCTTGGAGGCCTTCCAGAGCGGGCTGTCGTGGCTGATCATTTTGCGCAAACGGGAGAACTTCCGGCGGGCCTTCGCCGGGTTCGATTTCGAGCAGGTGGCCGGCTACACCGATGCCGACGTCCAGCGGTTGATGGCGGACACGGGAATCGTTCGCAACCGGGCCAAAATCGACGCGACGATCGCCAACGCGCGCGCCGCCGCCGAGCTGGGAACTCCGGCGGACCTGTCGAAGCTGCTGTGGTCGTTTGCGCCGGCGCCCCGGCCCCGGCCGGCTGCGGGCTCCGAAATTCCCTCGGCGACTGCCGAATCGAAGGCCATGGCGCGTGAGCTCAAGCGGCGCGGGTTCCGCTTCGTCGGGCCGACCACCGCCTATGCGTTGATGCAGGCGACCGGGATGGTCGACGACCATATCCGGGGTTGCTGGGTGCCCTCCAGCCGGTGACTACGGGGGTCCTGAGCGGCCCGCTAAGCCCTCAGAACCGGGTCTTTGTACAACTCGTGACCTGGATAGGGAACAATGGAGGGGTGATTTGGCAGTTCGATGCCGGGTATGGCTGGAAAATCGCTGGCGGGGCATGCTCGGCGCCGACCAGGTCCGCAAAGGCGGGCCAGCTCGAACCTGGAGGGAGCACTCGATGGCGGCGATGAAGCCCCGGACCGGAGACGGTCCTCTGGAAGCAACCAAGGAGGGGCGCGGCATCGTGATGCGGGTACCACTTGAGGGAGGCGGTCGACTGGTCGTTGAGCTGACGCCCGACGAAGCCGCCGCCCTCGGTGACGAACTCAAGGGTGTCACGAGCTCCAGCTGAGGCGGGCCGGCGGACCGTTGCCGGCGGCGCTACGCACAAACCTTTCGGTAGATTTCCAGGGTCTGCTCGGCGACGCGGGCCCAGGAGAATTCCTCGACGCAGCGCTGGCGTCCCGCCTCGCCGTAGCGCTTGGCCTTCTCGGGGTCGGCGACAAGCTCATTGACCGCTTCGGCCAGCCGGGCGTGGTAGCCGGAAGGGTCGCCGGCGTCGTAGTGCACCAGCGACCCGGTCACCCCGTCGGCGACCACCTCGGGTATCCCGCCGACGTCGGACGCCACCACCGCGGTCGCGCACGCCATCGCCTCCAGGTTGACGATGCCCAGCGGCTCGTACACCGAGGGACACACGAAAACGGTTGCCGCCGATAGTATTTCGCGTAGCTCGCCGATGGGCAGCATCTCTCTGATCCAGAACACGCCCTGTCGGTCGCGGGCCAGCCGCGCCACCGCGGACCGAATCTCGTCGGCTATCTCCTGGGTGTCGGGGGCGCCCGCGCACAGCACCACCTGCACCTCGGGGTCGAAGTGGTGCGCCGCGGCCACCAAATGGGCGACGCCCTTCTGCCGGGTGATCCGGCCGACGAACGCCACGGTGGGCCGCTGCGGGTCGACCCCGAGTTCGGCCAGCACAGACCCGGCTTGCACCGGCCCGGCGGGATGCCAGACGTCGGTGTCGACCCCGTTGCGGATGACGTGCACGACGTTGGGGTCCAGGGCGGGGTAGACCCGCAGGATGTCTTCGCGCATCGCGGAGCTGACCGCGATGACCGCGTCCGCAGCCTGTACCGCGGTGTGCTCCACCCACGTCGACACGCGGTAGCCGCCGCCGAGCTGTTCGGCCTTCCACGGCCGCAGCGGCTCGAGCGAATGGGCGGTCAGAACGTGGGGGACGTCGTAGAGCAGCGCGGCCAGATGCCCGGCCATGCCGGTGTACCAGGTGTGCGAATGCACGACGGTGGCGGCCGACGCGGCGTTGGCCATCATCAGGTCCGAGGACAGCGTCGACAGCGCCACGTTGGCGCCCTGCAAGCGCGGATCGGGTTGGTGCACGAAGGCGTTTGGCCGCTGCGCGCCCATGCAGTGCACGTCGACCGCGCACAGTCGGCGCAGTTGCGCCACCAGTTCGGTGACATGTACGCCGGCTCCCCCGTAAACCTCTGGTGGGTACTCCCGAGTCATCATCGCCACCCGCATACCCGCACGGTAGTTCGGCGACGACGAGGTCCGCGAGTCGGGCCGAGGAGAAGCCGGACGGTTGAGCTTGGACGGCGTCGAGGGGGCCCGCGAGTCGGGCCGAGGAGAAGCCGGACGGTTGAGCTTGGGCGGCGTCGACGGGGCCCGCGAGTCGGGCCTGGGCAATCCGTGGCCGGCCGCGGGACCAAATACCTTGACGGACAGCCGCACAGCAGACCACCAATAGCACCGTCCCTCTGGCAGCGGTTCGCGGCGGCCGATAGGTTTGAATCATGAGGGAAGCGCCACACGTGCTGGGCATCGTCCTGGCCGGCGGTGAGGGCAAGCGGCTGTATCCGCTGACCGCGGACCGGGCCAAGCCCGCAGTTCCCTTCGGGGGCGCCTATCGACTGATCGACTTCGTGCTGTCCAATCTCGTCAATGCCCGTTACTTGAGGATCTGCGTTCTCACCCAGTACAAATCGCATTCACTGGACCGTCACATTTCGCAGAACTGGCGGCTGTCCGGCCTGGCCGGTGAGTACATCACCCCGGTGCCCGCACAGCAGCGTCTGGGCCCGCGCTGGTACACCGGCTCCGCCGACGCGATCTACCAGTCGCTCAATCTGATCTATGACGAAGACCCCGACTACATAGTCGTTTTCGGAGCCGACCACGTGTACCGAATGGACCCCGAACAGATGGTCCAGTTCCACATCGAAAGTGGGGCGGGGGTAACGGTGGCGGGCATCCGGGTGCCGCGCAGCGAGGCCAGCGCGTTCGGGTGCATCGACGCCGACGACTCGGGCCGCATCCGCGCTTTCGTGGAGAAGCCGCTGGATCCGCCGAGCGTCCCGGGCGACCCCGACTCGACGTTCGTATCGATGGGCAACTACATCTTCACCACGAAGGTCCTCATCGACGCCATCCGCGCCGACGCCGACGACGACCATTCGGATCACGACATGGGCGGTGACATCATCCCGCGACTGGTAAGCGACGGCATGGCCGCGGTGTACGACTTCAAGGACAACGAGGTGCCGGGCGCCACCGATCGCGACCGCGGCTACTGGCGTGACGTGGGGACGCTGGACGCGTTCTACGACGCGCACATGGACCTGGTGTCGGTGCACCCGGTGTTCAACCTCTACAACAAGCGCTGGCCGATTCGCGGCGAGTCGGAGAACCTGGCACCGGCCAAGTTCGTCAACGGCGGCTCCGCACAGGAGTCGGTCGTCGGCGCCGGCAGCATCATTTCGGCGGCGTCGGTGCGTAACTCGGTGCTGTCGTCCAACGTGGTGGTCGACGACGGCGCGATCGTCGAGGGCAGCGTCATCATGCCGGGCGCCCGGGTCGGCCGGGGCGCGGTGGTACGCCACGCCATCCTGGACAAGAACGTCGTCGTCGGGCCCGGCGAGATGGTCGGAGTGGATCTGGAGCGGGACCGGGAACGGTTCGCGATCAGCGCCGGCGGCGTGGTCGCGGTGGGCAAGGGCGTCTGGATCTAGCTGGCCCAGCTTCCGCGAGCAGACGCAGAATCGCACGATTTCATCATGAAACGTGCGATTCTGCGTCTGCTCGCGCCTTACGGGACCTCGGGGATGAGCAGGTGCGCGTCGTAGCGCGGGCCCCAGTGCAGGGTGACGCGGCCGCGGGGCGAGCGCGCATAGGCCGCGGGCATCTGGCCGATCAGCGGATTGCGCGGGCACAGCCAGCGCCCGGCGACCACCAGCCGCAGCTGCTCGCCGGCCCGGAACAAGGTCGCCGACGGGCCCAGTGCGACATCGACCGCGACCACCTCCCCGGCGGGAACCGGCTGCGGCTCCGCGCACGACGGGACGGGCTCCCACGGCCGCGAAAGCTCGGGGTCCAGCGCCCGCAGCGAGACCCGCTGCCAGCCGGTGGTCACCCGGTCGCGGCCGTAGCCGTAGGACCCCTCGAACGCGACGAAGCGACCGTCTCGCCACTTCTCCACGCCGACGAACAGGTTGGCGTCGTCGCAGCCGTCCAGCGCCACCCACAACCGGGCGGCCATCGGGCCGGTCAGCTCGATGTCCGCCGGGACCGTCCAGCTGAATACCGCTGCGCGGGAAAGCGTTTCGAACGCGATGCTGCCGGCCTCCGCCGGCCGCCCGGGTGTCAGCACGCCGGCCCGTGCCAGATATATTGGCCGCCAACGGGTTCGGGGCAGCGGCCAGTCCGCTTCTTCGCGCACCGCGGCGATCGTGTCGCGGTCCTCGCGCACCTCGAGGCGGACGCTGCGCGAGCCCGGCACCCCGTCCAGCACTGCGCGGAAGAATGTCAGCTGTTCGGCCAGCGCCGCCTCGGAGTAGAAGGTCGCCCACTTGCCGCCTCGATGGGTGTACAGGCGGGCGTGCGCGGAGCCGGTGTGCGTGAAGGCCCGCATCGAGCCGCGGCTGTGCAGGTTGTTGTCCGAGAAGCTGCCGCAGATCAGCATGGGGATTTGGATCGCCGGCAGGTCGGGCGCCACCGAGCGCCAGAAGTCGTCGCGCAGCGGGTGGCCGTCCTGCATCCGTTCGAGGTCGTAGGTCTGCCGCGAGGCGCGCCGCAGGTTGCGCGACCACATCTTGGTGAAGCCGGTCTCGCGGACGCCGCCGGGAAAGGTCAGGTCGCGATAGGCGTCGGTGAAGCCTTCCCAGGGGCAGATCGCCCGCAGCGCCGGCGGCTGCAGGGCGGCGACGGCGTACTGGCTGATGGCCAGGTACGACACGCCGAGCATGACGACACGGCCGTCGCACCACGGCTGGCCGGCGAGCCACTGCACGAGGTCGTAGGTGTCCTCGGCCTCCCGGCGTGACAGCAGGTTTCCGGTGCCGCCGGAGTGGCCGCAGCCCCGCGAGTCGGCATTGACCACGGTGAAGCCCTGCGCGGTCCACCACGCGGGATCCGGTGCTTCCCAACCGGTCAGCGCCGAGAAGGTCACCGGGCGCGGTTGGCGCAACACCCGGTATTGCACCGAGAACGTCCACCTCCCGGCGCGCCGCTTGGGCAGGTTGTCCTTGCCGTAGGGATGGATGCTCAGAATGACCGGCCGGGGCCCGGTGCCGGCTCGCCGGAAAACGTTGATCCGCAGGACGGTTCCGTCGCGGGTCGGCGCTGCGACGTCGCGTTCGACGTGGATGTCGCCCGGTGGGTCGGTCACCGTGACGGGGGGCTTGGCGACGCCGCGTAGGCGGCTCAGCGCGTAACGAAGGGCGCCGGGGCGCCGCCAAGGCCGGTCTCGGGTGGGGACGGGAGCGCGCGCCACCCGACTACCCTAAGCGCCTTCTCCCGGCCGCTACCACACACTCGGCAGCAGCCGATAGCGAACGTGCTGCGCGTATTCGCGGTATCCCGGGAGTTCCCTTTTGAGGAGCTTCTCCTCGTCGAGGATGCGCAAGACGAGGAGCGTGACGCCCGGGATGACGAACAGAAGTGCCCAATAAGAGCCGAGCGCCAGGGCCATGCCCACCATCATGATCACGTTGCCGGCATACATCGGGTGCCTGACGAACCTGTAGAGGCCGCCCGTGGCTACTTTCTGGCCGCTCTCCACCGTGACGGTGGCAGCGGCGTAACTATTCTCGATGACCACGAGCATGGCGATGCCCAACCCGGCCGCCATCAGCACGTCCCCGACCAGGCACAGCCATACGGGCACCGTCGACCAGCCCATCCGATGGTCGAACGCGCTGAACGCCATGATCCCGAAGAGAAGCCCGAACGCGCCGGTGATGATCATTTTCTGGGCCATTCGGGTTTCCGCCTGCGGTCCCGCATGCATGCGCCGCCGCAGGGCCGCCGGACGTTTGCGCGCCAAATATATTGTGGGACCGATCGATACCGCCGTGAACAGGGCGATGAAAGCCCATCCCTGCCAATAGTGGATGGTGCCGGCCGGTAAGAACAGGACCAGAGCATAGGCGGCCATTCCGAGAATCGATGATGCCACCAGTCGAAGACCGAATTTCATGACACTCCTAACCTCGCAGATCACGTCGTCGGAAAGCCACGGCGCCCAGGGCGATCAGTGTCACGTCGACGACGAGCAACCACAACAGTGGCACGGTCGTGAAATCGCCGCTGACGCGCGGGATGTGGGCGAACGGTTCGAGATCCAGCAACCACTGGGGGAAGCCGGCCAGCGAACCGATCAGGTACAAGGCGACGAACCCGACCAGAGCGCCCCAGGCCACGGGCGTGAACCGCGGCGCGAGGCCGAACAACGCGACCGTCACCGCGCACAACAACCACACGGCCGGCAGTTGCACCGCCGCGCTTGCCCCCACGAGCGCCACCTTACCGCCGACATCGCCGGCGGCGGCGCCGTAGACGAGCCCGCCCGTCAACCCGCTGAGCAGCATCGCAACCGCGGATCCGAGCAGCGCGGCCAGCACGTGGCTTGCCAGCCAACGGGTTCGCGACACCGCACCGGCCAGTATCGTCTCGGCGCGTTGGGCCGACTCTTCCTGGTGCAACCGCAACGTCAGCGACACCGAGAACGCGGCGGCGGCCATGCCCAGCATGGTGAATGCCACGGCGATGAAGGCTTCGGCCAAAACGTTGGTGCCGCCCATCCGGACGACGATGTCGCGCGCGGCGTTGCTGCCGCCGAGTTCGTCGCCGATGCCGTGCACCACGCTGCCCACCAAAACGCCATAGAGGCACAGGCCCACGGTCCACAGCAGGAGCGCACCGCGGTCCAGCCGCCACGTCAGCCCGAACACGTTGCCCAGCGCGGGAGCGGCGGAGCCGGGGCCGGGCCGCTCGGCGAAAAGCCCGGCGCCGACATCGCGGCCGGCGAGTAGTCGATATGCCACCGCGGTGAGCGCGACGGTGGTCGCCAGATGCAGCACCAGCACCGGCCAGTGGTCGCCCGCGTAGGGCCGCACTTGCAGCGACCACCCCAGGGGCGAAAGCCACGACAGCGCACCGGAACCCGCGTCCCCGAGGGCACGCAGCGTGAAGGCGGCCGCCAAGACGGCGAACGCGGCGCCGCGGGCCGTGCGCGCGCTCGGCGACAACTGCGCGGCCACCGCGGCGACGGCGGTGAAGACCAGGCCGGAGCAGGCCAGCGCCGCGCCGAAGGCGAGCGACCCACCCGGCGGGACATCGGTGGTGAGCAATCCCGCCGCGCCGATCACCCCGGTGGCGACGCTGGCCCCGGAGGACAGCAGCAGCGCGGCGCTAAGGCTGGCGTAGCGACCGACCGCGGTCGAGTCCACGAGTTCGGTTCGGCCCGCCTCCTCGTCAGCGCGGGTGTGCCGGATGACGGTCAGGATGACGGCCACCGCTAGCAGCAAGTGGAAGATGCCGGCCTTCCAAATGCCAACGGCTCCAAGGCTATCGTTGTAAACCTGCCCGTAGAGCGCGCGTTGCGCGGGGCTCGCCATGATCGAAGCCGCGAATCCGGCGCGTGCGGCCCGGGTGGGGTAGACCTTTTCGATGCTGCCGACGTATACCGTCGCCAGCGGCACCGACAACAGCAGCACCCACAGCGGCAGTGAGATCCGGTCGCGGCGCAGGTAGAGCCGCAGCATCGCGAGCGTTCCCGAGAAGTTCGGCCCCAGTTGCGGCGCCGGGTAGGCCGGAGGGTGCGACCGATCCAAGGTTGCGGTGCTCATGATGCTGAAACCTGCTCGGCCGTGTCGTAGTGACGCAGGAAGAGCTCCTCGAGCGTGGGCGGCTGGCTGACGAGGCTGCGCACACCGGCGTCACCCAGCGCCCGGATCAGTTCCCCGAGGCTCTCGCCGTCGACCTGAGCGCGCACGGTGTTGCCCTCGAAGCTGACGTCCTCGACGCCCTTGATTCGGGTGAGATCGCCGGGATCGCCGTTGATTTCGGCTCTGATCGAGGTGCGGCTGAGATGCCGCATCGAGTCCAGCGAACCGCTCTCGACCGTCTTCCCGGCCCGGATGATGGTCACCCTCTCGCACAGCGCTTCCGTCTCGGCCAGGATGTGACTGGACAACAAGACCGTCGCGCCGCGGTCGCGCGCCTCGGCGACGCACTGTTGAAACACGTTTTCCATCAACGGGTCCAGGCCGCTGCTGGGCTCGTCCAGAAGCAGGAGGCGGGCCCGGGACGAGAAGGCGGAGATCAGCGAGACCTTCTGCCGGTTGCCCTTGGAGTAGGTCCGCGCCTTCTTGTGGGGGTCGAGGTCGAAGCGCTCGATCAGCTCGGCGCGACGGCCGTGGTCGATGCCGCCGCGCATGCGGGCCAGAATGTCGATGGTCTCGCCGCCCGTCAGGGTCGGCCACAGCGTGACATCGCCCGGCACATAGGCGATCTGGCGGTGCAGTGCGACCGCGTCGGTCCACGGATCACCACCCAGCAACCGCACGCTGCCACCGTCCGCCTTGACCAGGCCCAGCAGGATGCGGATGGTCGTCGACTTCCCTGCGCCGTTGGGGCCGAGAAAGCCGTGCACTTCGCCCTCGCGAACCGTGAGGTCGAGGCCGTCCAGCGCGCGCACCGCCCCGAAATTCTTTCTCAGACCGCGGATCTCGATGGGTGCGGCATTGTCAACTGGCATGGGGTTCTCCTTGATCATCGGCGGCCAGGAATGCGTCGTACATGGTGCGGTCGACCATGAGTCCTTCGGTGTAGATCTCCAGTGCGGGCAGCACCATCTCGCGGGCGTAGTCGCGGAGGACCGCGCGGATATCCGTCGGCGTTTCGTGCATCTGCAGATACAGCAGAAAGCCGCCACCGCCGGTGATGCCCAGATACCGTGCCCGGGCGACAGGGTCTCGACTCGCCTTTATGGTGCCGGCCCGCACGCCCTCCTCCAGGTACTCTTCGGCGTTGTCAATCATCCTGCGCCACAACATATTTGCTAGCTCACCGCCGGTCTGCATGCTGCGTACCAGGTAGGCCATTATCGGTGCGTACGACTCGATCTCGGCCATCTGCGCGAACCACGTGGCGGGATCGTTCGACGTCAGCGCCTCCGATTTGGTGTCTCGGATCTCTTCGGCGATGAAGTCGTCGCACGCCTTGCGCAGGCCCTCCTTGGAGCCGAAGTGGTGAATCACCAGCGCGGCACTCACCCCGGCGGCTTCTGCGATCGCGCGTAATCCCACGCTGAATCCGTGCTCGCCGAACTGCTCGATGGCCGCGTCGCGGATCCGGGCGGCGGCGGTCAGGTCGGCTGAACGCATGTTCAGTACACTAAACAGGCGTTCAGCCGAGAGTCAAGGAGACGCGCGTCAAGATTCCGTAAAAGGTTGGATCAGTGGCGATCGCAAGCGCGGCGTAGCCGGGCGCGGCGGGTCGCCACCATCGGATCAGTGGCGATCGCAAGCGCGGCGTAGCCGGGCGCGGCGGGTCGCCACCATCGGATCAGTGGCAGGGGGCACCACCCCTTGCGGGGCGGCGGCACCGGATCTAGTCGCGCACGGCCGCCAAAATGCCGTCGCCCAGCGGCACCAGGGCCGGCGTGAGGCGTTCGTCCTCGGCGATGAGTCGTGCCGCTTCCCGCACCGCGACCACCTCGGCATCGCGGGCGGCGGGGTCGCCGGCTCGCCCGCCGAGGGCGGCCCGATGCACCACGATGACCCCGCCGGATCGCAACAGCCGCACGCCCTCCACGACGTAATCCGGCTGGTCAACAGGGTCGGCGTCGATGAACACGAGGTCGTAGGACTCGTCGGCCAGCCGGGTCAGGACGTCTTGGGCCCGGCCGCTGATCAACCGGGTGCGCGACGGCCCGATCCCGGCTTCGGAGAAGGCCTGCTTGGCGAGCCGCAAATACTCGGGCTCGATGTCGATCGTCGTCAAGACACCGTCGTCGCTCATGCCGGACAACAACCAGAGCCCGCTGACTCCCGCGCCAGTACCGACCTCGGCCACGGCCTTGCCACCGCTGAGCTTGGTCAGCAGGCTCAGCAGCGCACCCACCGCCGGCGTCACGGCCCCCGCGCCGATGTCCACGGCGCGCTCGCGGGCGGCCGCCAGGATCGCATCTTCGGAAATCGACCCCTCGGCGTGCGCGAAGAGCGACTCAGCCCGACTGGGCGCAGGCTGGCCGGGGGTTTCTGCGTCGGTGCCGTCCATGCCCGCAGCGTATTCCACATCGCCGCGCACCCCGGCATGGCGCGCCTAGGCTGCACCGTCATGACACGCCCGGGAAAGCCGCTGCGTTTAGCTTCACCCCGCGGCGGATATTTCCTGCACAGCGCAGGTAACGATACGGTTTCTCAGCCTGAGCTCAGACTGTTCATATATCGCACATACGCCCATGCGCGACGGTGTCTGTTATGGATCGCGGCGCGGGTGGGTACGGGAATACGGACTGGCGGTTGCGTGTTACCGCCGGTGACGACTTGTCGTTTCGTGGCAGGACGAATTCGGAGGATTTGATCATCACCACGCTTTTGGGCCCGACCAGCATGTCGCACGCCCAGGACTGCCCCTCTGACGAATGGGTGGAGCCGTCTGACGGGTTGCAAGGCACCGCGGTATTCGACGCGACCGGGGACAAGGCCACGATGCCCTCGTGGGACGAGCTGGTGCGCCAGCACGCCGACCGGGTGTACCGGCTGGCCTACCGCCTCTCCGGCAATCAGCACGACGCGGAGGACCTCACCCAGGAGACTTTCATCCGGGTTTTCCGGTCGGTGCAGAACTACCAGCCGGGAACGTTCGAAGGCTGGCTGCACCGCATCACCACCAACCTCTTCCTCGACATGGTCCGCCGGCGCGCCCGCATCCGGATGGAGGCGCTGCCCGAGGATTACGAGCGGGTGCCCGCCGACGAGCCCAATCCCGAGCAGATCTACCACGATGCGCGGCTCGGGCCGGACCTGCAGGCGGCCTTGGACTCGCTGCCGCCGGAGTTCCGCGCCGCGGTCGTGCTGTGCGACATCGAGGGCCTGTCCTATGAGGAGATCGGCGCCACGCTGGGCGTGAAGCTCGGCACCGTGCGCAGCCGCATCCACCGCGGTCGGCAGGCGTTGCGCGACTACCTGGCCGCGCATCCGCAACCGGGCGCCGGCCGGGCAGACGCAATGCACGCCGAGTCGGCATAGCCGACGCTCGCCCGAAAACGCCACAGCAGAATCCGCCGCCGGGCGACGAGCCAGCGCCTTTGCCGTCTTGAGACGCGCTATTACGCACCTCCTCGCGCTACATTCGAGGGGAGGCGCAACGAAAGGACCCGGTGATGCTCGATCGAGGACATGTCTTCCGTCGCGCGTTCTCCTGGCTTCCCGCACAGTTTGCCTCTCAGAGCGATGCGCCCGTCGGCGCGCCGCGCCAGTTCGGTTCCACCGAGCACCTCTCCGTCGAAGCCATCGCGGCGTTCGTCGACGGCGAGCTGCGGATGAACGCGCATTTGCGGGCGGCGCACCACCTGTCGCTGTGCCCGCAATGCGCGGCCGAGGTCGATGATCAAAGCCGGGCCCGTGCGGCGCTGCGCGACTCGCACCCGATCCGCATCCCGAGCACGCTGCTGGGGATGCTGGCTGAGATTCCGTACGATGCGCCCGACGACGCGACCGCCCGGACGTCCGACCGTTTTGCCGACCGGGACGCCCGTAAGCAGCGCAAGCGCCCGTAGCTGGACACCTTTTCGCCGAAGCCCCCGTCGTTGATCCGCCCGAATTTCCGCACCCCGCCCGTGCGCTCATGGGCGAGGTGCACCGCACCGTGGATACTAGGGTGAACACGACCGGCCCGGTGTCGTGGATATCGCCCGCTGAAGGGCCGTCTCGAGCGCTCAAGAAGAGGATCTGAAGGGGTAACGTGACCTCCGATCAAGGCTTCGACCAGAAGCAGGACAGCGGCAACCGCTTAGCGCCGCGCCCCGTCTCCCGTCCGCCGGTGGATCCCGCATCGCGTCAACTGTTCAGCCGTCCCGACGGACTGCGCGGATCCTTCGTGGCCGATCGTGTCCGCCCGAAGAAGTATCGCGACCAGACCGAGTTCTCCCCGCACGACGAACCAGCCGATCCGGTGCTCCAGGAGGCCTTCAGCCGGCCCGTGGGGAGCCCCGACTCGTTGCAGCGCCACCCCATCGACGCCGGCGCCATGGCGGCCGAGAGAGACGGCGAGGGGCCGGACGAGCTCGACGACCCGTGGCGAGACCCGTCGGCGGCGGCGGCGTTGGGCACTCCGGCGGTCGCGCCGTCGGGGCCGCGCGCACCGCAAGGCTACGGCGGCAAGCTCGGTGTGCGCGATGTGCTGTTCGGCGGCAAGGTGTCCTACCTGGCGTTGCTCGTCCTGCTGCTGATCGCGCTGGTCATCGGCGTGATCGGCGGGGTGGTCGGTCGCAAGACGGCCGAGGTCGCCGAGGCGTTCACCACCTCGAAGGTGACGCTGTCGACCAATGGCAACGGTGAAGGCCCGGCCGGCCGGTTCGCGAAGGTGGCGGCCGCCACCGCCAATGCCGTGGTGACAATCGAGTCCAAGAGCGACCAGGAGGGCATGCAGGGCTCCGGCGTGGTGATCGACGGTCGCGGCTACATCGTCACCAACAACCACGTCATCTCGGAGGCGGCCAACAACCCCAGCCAGTTCAAGACGACCGTGGTGTTCAACGACGGCAAGGAAGTTCCCGCCAACCTCGTTGGCCGCGACCCCAAGACCGACCTGGCCGTGCTCAAGGTCGACAACGTCGACAATCTGAGCGTGGCCCGGTTCGGCGACTCGGACAAGGTGCGCGTCGGCGACGAGGTCCTCGCGGCCGGCGCGCCGCTGGGGCTGCGCAGCACCGTGACCCACGGCATCATCAGTGCGCTGCACCGGCCCGTCCCGTTGTCGGGGGAGGGCTCGGACACCGACACCGTCATCGATGCGCTGCAGACCGACGCGTCGATCAACCACGGCAACTCCGGTGGCCCGCTGATCGATATGGACTCGCGAGTGATCGGCATCAACACCGCGGGTAAATCCTTGTCCGACAGCGCAAGTGGGCTGGGCTTCGCGATCCCGATCAACGAGGCGAAGCAGGTTGCCCAGACGCTGATCAAAGACGGCAAGATCGTGCACCCGACGCTCGGGATCAGCACGCGGTCGGTGAGCAACGCGATCGCCTCCGGCGCCCAGGTCGCCAACGTGAAGGCGGGAAGCCCGGCGCAGAAGGGCGGGATTCTGGAGAACGACGTCATCGTCAAGGTCGGCAGCCGCACTGTCGCCGACTCGGACGAGTTCGTCGTCGCCGTGCGGCAGCTGACCATCGGCCAGGACTCCCCGATCGAGGTGGTCCGAGACGGCCGGCACGTCACCCTGACCGTCAAGCCCGACCCCGACGGCAGCTAAATGTTCGGCAGCCTGAGCTGGGAACACATCCTGGTCCTCGTCGTGGTCGGGCTGGTGGTTCTTGGCCCGGAGCGGCTTCCGGGTGCGATCCGCTGGACGTCGAACGCGCTGCGGCAGGCGCGCGACTACCTCAGCGGGGTGACCACTCAGCTGCGCGAAGACCTCGGGCCCGACTTCGAAGATCTGCGCGTCCCGCTGAGCGAACTACAGCGACTGCGGGGGATGACGCCGCGCGCCGCGCTGACCAAGCACCTGCTGGATGGCGATGATTCGTTCTTGACCGGGAACTTCGACAGGCCGGTGAACGGGGCGGCGGCTGAGCCGGTACAGCCTGCGCAGCCCGAGCACCACACCGGCGGCGGCCCCGCCCCGTTCGATACCGACGCGACCTGAGCGGTTCAGTCGCGCCCAACGTCGATCGTTGACCGCGAGCGACCGCGTATTTACGCGCCTGACGGCGTGTCGGCGTGCAAACACGGTCGCTCGCGGGCAGGTCAGCGCCGCGTCGGATCGAGCCCCAGTGAGACGCCCGCCAATCCCCGCCGCCGCGACGACAGGTTGTCGGCCACGCTGCGCAGTTCCTTGCCCGCCGGGGAGTCGGGGGCGCTCAGCACGATCGGGGTGCCGGAATCGCCGGCCGCGACTAGCGCGGGGTCCAACGGGATCTGACCCAGCAGCGGCACCTCAGCACCGACGGCGCGGGACAAACGTTCCGCCACTTGCCGGCCGCCGCCCTCACCGAACACCTGCATGGTCGAGCCGTCCGGCAGGGTGAGACCCGACATGTTCTCCACCACGCCGGCGATGCGCTGCCGGGTCTGCATCGCGATGCTGCCCGCCCGCTCGGCGACCTCGGCCGCGGCCAACTGGGGCGTCGTCACCACCAGGATCTCGGCGCTCGGGATCAGCTGAGCCACCGAGATGGCGATGTCGCCGGTGCCCGGCGGCAGGTCCAGCAGCAGGACGTCCAGATCGCCCCAATAGACGTCGGCCAAGAACTGTTGCAGCGCCCGGTGCAGCATCGGCCCGCGCCACACCACGGGCGTGTTGCCCTCGGTGAATTGGGCGATCGAGATGACCTTCACCTCGTGGGCGATGGGCGGCAGGATCATCGACTCCACCTGCGTGGGCCGGTCGGTGGTGCCCATCATCCGGGGGATGGAATGGCCGTGGATGTCGGCGTCGAGCACCCCGACGGACAGGCCCCGGGCCGCCATCGCCGCGGCCAGGTTGACCGTGACGGTGGACTTGCCCACCCCGCCCTTCCCGGACGCGACCGCATAGACCCTCGTCAGCGAGTTCGGTTGGGCGAAGGGGATGACGGGCTCGCGGGCATCGCCGCGCAACTGCTTGCGCAGTTCGGCGCGCTGCTCGTCGCTCATCACGTCCAGGGTGACTTTCACTGCCCCCGTGCCCGGAACGTCGGAGACCGCTTTGGTGACCCGCTCGGTGATTTCGGTCTTCTTCGGGCAGGCGGCGGTCGTCAGATAGATCGCCACGTGCACGCCGCCGTCGGGCTCGGTGTCAATGCTCTTGACCATCCCGAGTTCGGTGATCGGGCGCCGTAGTTCGGGGTCGATCACCTTCCCCAGTGCGGTGCGGATTGCTGCGCTCAAGTCGGCAGCGTCATGACCAGACATCACCGCCGAGTGTAGGCGCGCGCTTTGGGGCCGGTTGGCGGCGGCCCATTCGGGTCAGCCGCCCGCGACGGGTCCCGGCTGCTTCGGCGCGGCCGCGTTCGGCGGGCCGGCCGGGTTGGGCGCTGGCGGCGCGGGAACCGGGGCAGCCGGTGGTGGGGCCGCCTGCGGGTCCGGCGGTGGCGGCGGGGCCAGCGGCGGGGCGGGCGGCACGCCCATCGGCGGCGCCCACGGCATCGCAGGGTTGGGCGGCGGGCTCTGGGGCCCGACGCAGATCACCGTGCACCCGGGCAGCCGCGCCGGGGCCTGCTGTGGCGTGGGGGTCAGCCACGGGAACATCGGCGGTGGACCGGCGCTCTGCGGTTGGGTGAGGTCGATCAGCGGCATGCGCGCCAAAGGATCGTCCAGCGGCAACCCGTTGACGTTCATCGGCAGGTTGGGGCCGAGTCCCTCGGGATGCTCGAGGTGCGCGTCGCCGAGCGGAGGCGGCGGACCAGTCATCGGAGGCAGGTCGACCGGAACCACGCCGGTGGCGTATGCCGACGCCCATCCCAGCACGTTCTGCGCGTAAGCCATCGAGTTGTTGTAGCGAAGGATCGCGGCCATCACTTGCGACGGGTCGCGGAGGTTGAGGCCGCCGCTGCACAGGTAGCGGGCCGCGGCCAGGGTGGAATCGAAAAGGTTCTGCGGATCGGCGACGCCGTCGCCTTTGCCGTCGGAGGCGTACCGCGCCCAGGTGCCGGGCAAGAACTGCATCGGCCCCATCGCGCGGGCGTAGGTGGGGCGATTGCCGGCGCTGCTTTGCAGGATGATCTCGTTGCCCGGCAACGTGCCGTCCAACGCGGGGCCGTAGATCGGGACGACCGCGGTGCCACGCGCGTCAACCGCCCCGCCGCCCGCATGACCGGACTCGATGCGCCCGATCCCGGCCAGCAGGTTCCAGCTGACGCCGCAGCCCGGGGCGGCGACGGCCATCTTCTGTTCGGCACTGCGATAGGCCGCCAGCGCGATGCTTGGAATGCCAAGTGCGCCGGGCGAATTCACGATCATCGGTTTCGGCGGCGCCGACAGGGCGGGCTCGGCGACGTGAAAGGCGGTCGGCGAACGATCGATCGCGACGACGGCCGGTCCCGAGAGGTCGGGAAGGGTGTGGGAGACCGCGGCCATCGGAGTGACGTTCGCGTGCACCGGCGGGAGTTTTACCGGGAGCGAAGGGAGCGAGGGCGCCGCCCCGCTCACCGCTCCAGTGAAGACCAGGGGGGCGATGGTGGCTACACCGAAGGCACGCGTGCGTGTTACCTGAAGCGCTCGCTGCCGCTCCGCGGCGGCGGCCGGGCGTGCCCGGCGTCCCCCAATGCGCACTCGACCGTCCTAGGTGTGTGAGCGGGTCAACTGCCTCTCAGCCGTGAACTAGCTCACCATACATAACTCTTGTGACCAGAGTGGCGCAATGGTCGGAACTGGTTTTCACCCCGATTTCTTCGCGGTGCGGTCCCCGCCGTCACCGCCCGGCGCCGCCGCCGAGCCCTCGGATTCCGAGTCCAGATGGGCCAGCAGGGAGCGCAGGTCTTCGAGCTCGTGACGCAAGTATTCGCGGGTCACGACCTCGCCGACCGCCAGCCGCACCGCCGCGAGTTCGCGGGCCAGAAACTCGGTGTCTGCCTTGGTCTGCGCCGCGCGATGGCGGTCCTGTTCGAGCGCGACCCGGTCGCGGTTTTCCTGACGATTCTGGGCGAGCAGGATCAGCGGCGCCGCGTAGGCGGCCTGCGTGGAGAAGGCCAGGTTCAGCAGGATGAAGGGATAGGGGTCCCAGCGCAGCCCCACCGCGAACAGGTTCACCGCGATCCAGGCGAACACGATGATCGTCTGCACCAGCAGGTAGCGGCCGGTGCCGAAGAACCGCGCGATCGACTCGGTGATCTGGCCGACGGCCTCGGGATCCAGGCGTGGCGAGTACCTGCGCGACGTCCGCGGGGTGGAGAGGCGGCGCGCGGCCGAGAACTTGCTCACGCGGATCCTCCCAGTTCTTCCAGCCGGCCGTCGGCGTCGAGTGCCTGCATATCCACTCGCCAGTTGTGCGGCAACAAGTGGTCGAGCAGATCGTCCACCGTCACCGCACCCAACAGATGGTTCTGATCATCGAGCACCGGTCCGCACACCAGGTTGTATGCGGCCAGGTAGCGGGTCACCGCGCCCAGCGGCGTTTCCGGCTTCAGGGTGAGCAGGTCGGTGTCGACTATCCCACCGACTAGTTCCCCGGGTGCTTCGCGGAGCAGCCGCTGGAGCTGCACACAGCCCAAGAACCGACCTGTGGGTGTGGCGGTGGGCGGGCGCACCACGAACACCATCGACGCGAGGGCGGGGGTGAGGTCTGGGTCGCGCACCCGGGCCAGCGCCTCGGCGACCGACGTGTCGGGCGTCAGCACCACGGGATCCGAGGTCATCAGGCCGCCCGCGGTGTCCGGCGAATGCGCCAGCAGCCGGCGAACCACGGCCGAATCGTCGGGGTCCATTCGGGTCAGCAGCATCTCGGCGTCCGTCGGATTCAGCACGCCGAGCAGGTCGGCGGCATCGTCGGGATCCATCTCCTCGAGCACGTCGGCCGAGCGATCGGCACCCAGCTCGGACAGCACGTCGGCCTGGTCCAGCTCGGGCAATTCCTGCAGGACATCGGCCAGCCGGTCGTCGTCGAGCGCTTTGAGCACCTCGTAGCGCCGCTTGGGTGGTAGGCCGCGGATGGCGTCGGCCACATCCACCGCCTTCCGGCCCTCGAACTGGTTCAGCAGCTGCGCCACCCCCTGCCCTGGCAGCGCCAGCGCGGACGGTGTCAGGCCCTGCACGTTGCGCCAATCCACGACGTGCACGGGACCACGCCGGCCCAGCCGCCGCTGGCTTCTCACGGCGACCCGGCTCACCACCCAGTCGCGGGTGCGGGTTTGCTCGATGCCCAGGTCGGTGACGATGACGTCGAGGCCGGTCAGCTCCGGCAGCGCGGGATCGTCGACCTTGACCTGGGTGTCGAGTACCTGGCCGATCGCCAGCGCCTCGCCCGGGCGCTGTTCGAAGTGCCGCAGGGAGACGCTGCCGGTGTTGAGCGTGACGGCCTCCGGCTCGATCGCGGCGACCCGGAGCATCGGGATGAATATGCTGCGCCGCGTCGCGAGATCGACGACGAGTCCGAGGACGCGCGGCTGCTGACGCACGATGCTGATGCCGATCACGACATCGCGGATCCGGCCGAAGGACTCGCCGAGTGGACCCAGCACCAACATCCGCGAGAGCCGGGCGATGTACACCCTGTTGACCGACGCCATGGGGAAAGCCTAGGCAGGCGCGGGCGAGACCGCCGATGGTGGCGGTGTCGGCCCGGTTACTTCGGTGCCGCTAACGCGAGTGCAGCGCGAACATCGCGACGATCAGGGTCACCGCCAGGGTCGCGATGCCGATGGCGATGCCGGCGACCGCGAGGCCGTAGCCGTCTTGCTGGGTCCGCTTGATCTGATTGATCGCGATCGCGCCGAGCACGATGGCCACAATCGAGCCGAGGCAGCAGCAGAACACGCCGGTGAACGACGAGATGAGTGACGCGATAGCGAGCTTGTTCGTCCCCGGTTTCACTCCGCTCGGCGGCCCGTAGCCGCCCAGGTAGTCCGGCGCCGGGTAGTAGCCACCCGGATAGGGCGACGGCCCATAGCCGCCGGGCGGCCCACCGAATTGGGACGGCCCCGGTTGGTGCGGCGGTGCGCCATAACCCGGGGGCTGGTCATACCCGGGCGGCGGCCCGTAACCGGGTGGGGGCGGCGGGTATTGGGCCGAATAACCAGTGGGGTACTCGGTGGGATAGCCCGCCGGCGGATATGCCGGGGTCGGGTATTCGGCTGCCGGCGCCGGCGCCGGCGGTTCCCACGGAGCCTCTGGCTGTTCGGGGGCCCCGCCGCCGGCGGGGGACGGTTTCGCCTGGTCGCCGTCGGCGCCTTCGCCGAAGCCATCGCCGGGCGCTGTCATGCTGTTCAACCTAGCCGATGCGCGGGGAGGGCTCGGCGGTCAATCGCCGCGGCCGTCGGGCCGCCTCGCCCGACGGCGCCGTGTTTTCGCAGGTTGGTGCGCGGTCGCTGGATAGGCTAAGAGGGCCCGAGATGTGCGTTCGGCCAGGGCGGAGGAGAATGAGCACCAATGACTAGTCCTTTCCAGCCCGGTCAGGTTCCCGGCGCCACGCCCACGGGCGCGGCGGCCCGCCGGCATGGCGTCCCCGGACTGCCGACGCCGCCCAAGGGTTGGCCGGTCGGGTCCTATCCCACCTACGCCGAGGCACAGCGCGCCGTCGACTACCTTTCCGAGCACCAGTTCCCCGTTCAGCAGGTGACCATCGTCGGGGTCGACCTGATGCAGGTCGAACGTGTCACCGGCCGGCTGACGTGGGCCAAGGTGCTCGGCGGTGGTGTGCTCAGCGGGGCCTGGCTGGGCTTGTTCATCGGGTTGGTGCTCGGCTTCTTCAGCCCGAATCCCTGGGCCGCGCTGGCCACCGGCCTCGTCGCCGGTGTGTTCTTCGGGTTGATCACCTCCGCGGTCCCGTACGCGATGGCGCGTGGGACAAGGGATTTCAGCTCAACCATGCAACTGGTGGCCGGCCGCTACGACGTGCTCTGCGACCCGCAGAACGCGGAGAAGGCACGGGATCTCTTGGCGCGCTTGGCGATTTGAGGCCGCGCGCGAGAGGTGTGAACCCAGTGGTGCATCGTCGTGGTCGCCTGTTCCGGGCGGGCGCCAGCGCGTTGGCGACGGTGACCATCGCGGCGGCATCGGGCTGCGGAGGCGCCGGCCACGGGCTGGTGATCACGTTCTTCACGCCGGCCACCGATTCGGCCGCGTTCAACGCCGTCGCCCAAGAGTGCACCCGGCAAATGGGGGGCCGGTTCGCCATTCAGCACGTGAGCCTGCCGAGGGGGCCCGGAGAGCAGCGGGTGCAACTGGCGCGGCGGCTGAGCGCACACGACCGCGGGCTGGATGTGATGGCGCTGGACGTGGTGTGGACGGCCGAGTTCGCCGAGGCGGGCTGGGCGCTGCCGCTATCCGACGACCCGGAGGGTCGGGCCGACGGCGACGCCGTTGTTGACACCTTGCCGGGTCCGTTGGCGACGGCCCGTTGGAAGCACAAGCTGTATGCCGCACCCGTCACCACCAACACCGAATTGCTGTGGTACCGGCCAGATTTGGTGAAGCAACCACCGCGCGACTGGGACGGAATGGTGGCCGAGGCCGCCCGGTTGCACGCCGAGGGGCAGCCCGCCTGGATCGCCGTGCAGGCGAACGAGGGTGAGGGCCTGGTGGTGTGGTTCAACACGCTGCTGGTCAGCGGGGGCGGTCAGGTGCTCTCCGAGGACGGCCGCCGGGTCACCTTGACCGACACGCCCGCGCACCGGGCCGCGACCGTCAACGCACTGCGCATCCTCAAGTCGGTGGGCACCGCCCCCGGGGCCGACCCGTCGATCACCCGGACCGACGAGTCAACGGCGCGCCTGGCGGTCGAGCAGGGCAAGGCCGCACTGGAGGTCAACTGGCCGTACGTGCTGGCCTCCCTGCTGGAGAACGCGGTGAAGGGCGGTGTCCCCTTCCTGTCGCTGAACCGGGATCCGACCCTGGCCGGCAGCATCAACGACGTCGGGACGTTCGTGCCCAGCGACGAGCAATTCCGCGTCGCGTACGCGGCCAGCCAGAGGGTCTTCGGTTTCGCGCCGTATCCCGGTGTGGCGCCGGCGCGGCCGGCCAAGGTGACGATCGGCGGGCTGAATCTTGCCGTGGCCAGCACCACCCGCCACCGCGCGGAGGCTTTCGAAGCCGTACGCTGCCTGCGCAGCCCGCGGAGCCAGAAATACGTTTCGATCCAAGGCGGCCTGCCCGCGGTGCGGACGTCGTTGTACTCCGATCCGCAATTCCAGACCAAGTACCCGATGTACACGGTCATCCGCCGGCAACTCACCGACGCCGCCGTGCGGCCGGCAACGCCGGTCTATCAGGCGTTGTCGCTGCGACTGTCGGCGGCGCTGAGCCCCATCACCCGGATTGACCCCGAGCGGACGGCCGACGAGCTCACCGCGCAGGCGCAAAAGGCCATCGACGGCAAGGGGCTGTTGCCGTGACGGCGCCGGCTGTCGAGCTCGAAAGGACCGCCGTCGCGCCGCGTACCCGAAACCGGTTGTCGGAATGGCGACTTGCCTTCGTGCTCGTCGCGCCGTCGGCGATTCTCATGCTCGCGGTGACGGCCTACCCGATCGGCTACGCGGTGTGGCTGAGTCTGCAGCGCAACAACCTCGCGACCCCCGGCGACACCGCGTTCGTCGGGTTGAGCAACTACCAAACGATCCTGACCGACCGGTATTGGTGGACCGCGCTGGCCGTAACGGTGGGCATCGCAGTGGTTTCGGTGTCGCTCGAGTTCGTGTTGGGCCTGGCGCTGGCGTTGGTGATGCACCGCACCCTGGTCGGCAGGGGCCTGGTGCGCACCGCGATTCTCATCCCGTACGGCATCGTCACCGTGGTCGCGTCGTACAGCTGGTACTACGCGTGGACGCCGGGAACCGGCTATCTGGCCAACCTTTTGCCCCACGGCTCGCCTCTCACCCAAGCGCCCTTGACACAGCAGATCCCATCGCTGGGCATCGTCGTCCTCGCCGAGGTCTGGAAGACGACCCCGTTCATGTCGCTGCTGCTGCTGGCCGGGCTGGCGCTGGTGCCCGAGGACTTGCTCAAGGCCGCCCAGGTCGACGGCGCCGGCCCGTGGCGGCGGCTGATGCGCATCACCCTGCCCATCATCAAGCCGGCGGTCATGGTCGCGTTGCTGTTCCGGACGCTGGACGCCTTCCGCATCTTCGACAACATCTACGTGCTGACCGACGGCGCCAACAACACCGACTCGGTGTCAATCCTGGGCTACAACAACCTGTTCAAGGGGTTCAACGTCGGACTGGGCTCGGCCATCAGCGTGCTGATCTTCGTCTGTGCGGGCATCATCGCGCTGGTCTACATCAAGGCGTTCGGCGTGGCGGCGCCCGGTGGTGACGTCGATGGCCGGTAAGCGGGGAGGCGCCCGGCGCGCGGCGGCGTGGGCCATCATCGACACCGTGGTGGTGGTTTACGCGCTTGTCCCGGTGCTGTGGATCCTCAGCCTCTCGCTGAAACCCACGTCAATGGTCAAGGACGGCAAGCTGATTCCGTCGTCGGTGTCCTTCGAGAACTACCGCGGCATCTTCCGGGGGGACCTGTTCGGTTCGGCGCTGGTGAACTCGATCGGAATCGGGTTGATCACGACCGCGATCGCGGTGGTGCTCGGCGCGATGGCGGCCTATGCGATCGCCCGGCTGAGCTTCCCCGGCAAGCGGGTGCTGATCGGGGCCACCTTGCTGGTCGCCATGTTCCCCGCCATCTCGCTGGTCACCCCGCTGTTCAACATCGAACGCTTCGTCGGGCTGTTCGACACCTGGCCGGGCCTGATCCTGCCTTACATCACGTTCGCTCTGCCGCTTGCCATCTACACGCTGTCGGCGTTTTTCCGCGAGGTCCCGTGGGACCTGGAGAAGGCGGCCAAAGTCGACGGTGCCACACCGGCCCAGGCTTTCCGCAAGGTGATCGTCCCGCTGGCCGCGCCCGGAGTGGTGACCACGGCCATCCTGGTGTTCATCTTCGCCTGGAACGACCTGATGCTGGCGCTGTCGCTGACCGCCACGAAGGCGGCGATCACCGCACCGGTGGCAATCGCAAACTTCGGTGGCAGTTCGCAATTCGAGGAGCCCACCGGGTCAATCGCGGCCGGTGCCATCGTGATCACGGTCCCGATCATCGGTTTTGTTCTAATCTTTCAACGACGAATCATCGCCGGGTTGACCTCTGGCGCGGTGAAGGGATAGCGCGATGGCCGAGATTGTGCTGGACCATGTCAGCAAGCGCTACCCGGACGGCGCCACAGCGGTGGAAGACCTCAGCATCACCATCGCCGACGGCGAGTTCCTGATCCTGGTCGGGCCGTCGGGCTGCGGCAAGACGACGACGCTGAACATGATTGCCGGCCTTGAGGACATCTCGTCCGGGGAGCTGCGCATCGGCGGCGAGCGTGTGAACGAGAAGGCGCCCAAGGACCGCGACATCGCGATGGTCTTCCAGTCGTACGCGCTGTACCCCCACATGACCGTGCGACAGAACATCGCGTTTCCGCTCACACTGGCGAAAATGAAGAAGGCGGACATCGCCCAGAAGGTGGAGGAGACCGCCAAAACCCTTGACCTGACCGAACTGCTGGACCGTAAGCCATCCCAATTGTCGGGCGGGCAACGACAGCGGGTCGCGATGGGCCGGGCGATCGTGCGCCGCCCCAAGGCCTTCCTGATGGACGAACCGCTGTCCAACCTGGACGCCAAGCTACGCGTCCAGATGCGTGGCGAGATCGCCCGCCTGCAAAGGCGACTGGGCACCACCACCGTGTACGTCACCCACGACCAGACCGAGGCCATGACGCTCGGAGACCGGGTGGTGGTGATGCACGGCGGCATCGCGCAGCAGATCGGCACCCCGGACGAGCTCTACGAGCACCCGGCCAACCTGTTCGTCGCGGGGTTCATCGGCTCACCGGCGATGAACTTCTTCCCGGCCACGTTGACCCCCATCGGGCTGACGCTGCCTTTCGGGGAGGTGATGCTGAAACCAGAAGTCCAACAGGTGATCTCGCAGCATCAGGCGCCGGAGAACGTCATCGTCGGAGTCCGGCCCGAGCATCTCCACGACGCCGCGTTGATCGACGGGTACCAGCGCATCAGGGCGCTCACCTTCGAGGTGAAGGTCGACCTGGTCGAGTCGCTAGGCGCCGACAAGTTCGTGTACTTCTCCACCGCGGGGTGGGCGGCGCACTCCGCCCAGCTGGACGAGCTGGCCGCCCAGGCCGACGCGCACGAAAACCAGTTCGTGGCAAGGGTTCCCGCGGAATCCAAAGCGGCTATCGGGCAGTCGATCGAGTTGGCGTTCGATACCACCAAGCTTGCCGTCTTCGACGCCGGCTCCGGAGCCAACCTGACCGTTGCGCCGTCTGGGGCGCAGTGACCCCGATCCTGGACCAGGTGCGCGCGCACCTGCGCCGCCACTTCGCCGACGCCGAGCCGGATTCGGCGAGCGTGACGTTCCTGGGCACCGAACCCATCGAGGTGCTGCGTTTCCGCGGCAGCGACGGGCTGGTTCATTACGCCTCGCTGGGCTGTTCGCGCTATCCGATGACCGACCCGACGCAGCTCCTCGACGACCGGACGCGAGGCCCCCGCGCCGAAGTCGTGCTGCGCCTGCGGGATCCGGGGCCCGTCACCGGTATCGCCCGCAGCCTGGCGGTACTGGCCGCAACGCCGGCCGTCGAGGGTCTGGTGCTGACCGCCGACGCGTTGGTCGATCTCGGCTCGCCACTGTGGGCACGGCCTGCGGGCCGGGTGCCGTTCACCGCGGTGCTGTTGGGCCCCAGCGACATCGAGGATCTGCCGCTGGAACCGCCCCACGACCCGGTGCGATTCCTCGCGGCGACCCCCATCACCGCGACCGAGGCGGCCTGGGTGCGGCTCAAGGGCGCCGAGGCGATGCGGCAGGCGTGGCAGAACGACGGTGTGGACGTGTTGAACTCGAATCGTCCTGCGGCACAACCGAAATAAACCGCCATCGAGTGTGCGGCTAGGGCGTCGAGTGTGTACCCAGGCGGGAAAATCGCGAAATTCTCGCCCTGGATGCACACTCGAATTCCCAGGCGCACGCCGAAAGGCCGGCGTTAGAGCCAGTTGTTGCGTCGGAATTGGAAGTACAAGACCAGGCACACGAGGACCATCAGCGCCACTATTCCCGGATAACCCCAGGTCCAATTCAGCTCTGGCATGAAACGGAAGTTCATGCCGTAGATCGCGGCGACCATGGTGGGAAACGCCAAGATACCGGCCCAGGCCGCCATCTTGCGCATGTCGTTGTTCTGCTGCATCCCGACCCGGGCCAACGCCGCCTGGATCAGCGAGTTGAGCATGTCGTCGTAACTGGCAATCTGGTCGGCGGCCTGGGACTGGTGGTCGGAGACGTCGCGCAGGTAGCGCCGCACTTCTTTGGAGATGATGTCCTTGTTCTCCACTTGCATTCGCTGGAACGCCACGGACAGGGGGCTCACGCACCTGCGCAGCTCGACGACTTCCCGCTTGAGCAGATAGATCGGTTCGACGTCGATCTTGCTGCCCGGGGCGAACGCCACTTCCTCGATGGCGTCGATGTCGGCTTCGATCAGGGCGCTCACCCCGAGGTAGTGGTCCACCACGTCGTCGGCGATGGCGTGCATCACCGCGAAGGGGCCCAGCCGCAACTGCTCGGGATCGGCGTCCATCCGCTTGCGAACTTCGGACAGCCCGCCGTGCTTGCCGTGGCGCACGGTGATCACGAAGTCCTTGCCGACGAAGACCATGATCTCGCCGGTCTCGACGATCTGACGGGCCATCACCACCGATTCGTGTGGGACGTAGCTGACCGTCTTGAGAACCAGGAACACCGTTTCGTCGTAGCGCTCCAGCTTGGGTCGCTGGTGCGCGCAAACGGCGTCCTCGACGGCCAGCGGGTGCATGCCGAAAAGGTCCGCGACTTCCTGCATTTCGGTTTGGTCGGGTTCGTGCAGGCCGACCCAGACGAAGGCATCCTGTCCGAGCATGCCGATCTGGCGCACCTTGTCCCTGGCCGCGGCGTAGCTGAATTTCCCGGGCAGGCGGTGGCCTTCGGCGTAGACGGCGCAGTCGACCAACGTCTCGTTGGGCGAGTGCGGTTGGGGTTCGGGCTGCGGCGGGTGCGGTTCGTGCGCGAGTGGGCGAAGCGCTTCGGGCAATGCGTCAAAACCCTGGAACACATCCACCTCCGATCGCGGCGCAGGTCTGACCAGGCGGTGCTCCATGCTACGCGTCCCCGCCGACCGAGGCGCGACGATCCGTTTGCGCAGCAATGGGCCGGGTATTGGACCGGAGGTTGGCGGCCGATAAGGGTGCGCTAGTTTCGAGCCGAGACCCGAAATCTTCATGACTATCTCCACAAGGAGCGTTTCGACGTGAGCGCAAGTCCTCTCAAGGTTGCCGTCACCGGCGCCGCCGGCCAGATCGGCTACAGCCTGTTGTTCCGCTTGGCGAGCGGTGCACTGCTGGGCCCCGACCACCCGATCGAGCTGCGTCTGCTCGAGATCGAGCCGGCGCTCAAGGCGCTCGAGGGCGTCGTGATGGAATTGGACGACTGCGCGTTCCCGCTGCTGGCCGGGGTCCAGATCGGCTCGGATCCGAACAAGATCTTCGACGGTGCCAGCCTCGCCCTGTTGGTCGGCGCCCGCCCACGGGGCCCGGGCATGGAGCGCAGCGACCTGCTGGAGGCGAACGGCGCGATCTTCACCGCGCAGGGCAAGGCCCTGAACTCGGTCGCCGCCGACGACATCCGCATCGGCGTGACGGGCAACCCGGCCAACACCAACGCGCTCATCGCGATGAGCAACGCGCCCGACATTCCGAAGGAGCGGTTCTCGGCGCTGACCCGCCTGGACCACAACCGGGCCATCTCGCAGCTGGCCAAGAAGACCGGCGCGAAGGTCACCGACATCAAGAAGATGACGATCTGGGGCAACCATTCCGCCACCCAGTACCCCGACGTGTTCCACGCCGAGGTCGGCGGCAAGAACGCCGCCGAGGTGGTCGGTGACCAGAGCTGGATCGAGAACGACTTCATCCCGACCGTGGCCAAGCGCGGCGCGGCGATCATCGACGCGCGGGGTGCCTCCTCGGCGGCGTCGGCCGCGTCGGCGACCATCGACGCCGCCCGCGACTGGCTGCTCGGCAGCCCGGACGACGACTGGGTGTCCATGGCGGTCGTCTCCGACGGCTCCTACGGCGTGCCGGAAGGGCTGATCTCGTCGTTCCCGGTGACCACCAAGGACGGCGACTGGAAGATCGTCACCGGCCTCGAGATCGACGACTTCTCCCGCGGGCGCATCGACAAGTCCACCGCCGAGCTGGCCGACGAGCGCAACGCGGTTACCGGGCTCGGTCTGATCTGACCCGGCGGTCGTCACAAGAATGTGATCCCTAGAGGATTAGGTCTACTAACCGGTAGTCAGTACCCTAGGGCGCGTGTCCGAGTTGATTGAATCGATACAGACGCGCGCCGCACTGGGCGCGATCACCGACGACGAGATCTTCGACGCGCACGTAGGCGGGAAGCTTTCCGTAGCCCTGAGCGCGCCGCTGGACACCAAGCGCGCGCTGTCGATCGCCTACACCCCGGGCGTGGCGCAGGTCAGCCGCGCGATCGCCGCCGACCGCACCCTGGCCGCCCGCTACACCTGGTCGAACCGGCTGGTCGCCGTCGTCAGCGACGGCAGCGCGGTGCTCGGCCTGGGCGACATCGGGCCGGAGGCGTCGCTGCCGGTGATGGAGGGCAAGTGCGCCCTGTTCCAGGCGTACGGCGGGCTGAACGCGATCCCGATCGTGGTAGACACCAAGGACCCCGATGAGATCGTTGAAACCCTGGTGCGGCTGCGGCCGACGTTCGGCGCCGTCAACCTCGAGGACATCTCCGCGCCGCGCTGCTTCGAGATCGAGCGGCGGGTCGTCGAGGCGCTGGACTGCCCGGTGATGCACGACGACCAGCACGGCACGGCGATCGTGGTGCTGGCGGCGATGATGGGCGCCAGCAAGCTGCTGGGCCGCGACATGTCGTCGCTGCGGATGGTGGTCTCCGGTGCCGGCGCCGCCGGTGTGGCGTGCACGAATCTGCTTCTGACGATGGGTGTTTCGGACATCACGGTGCTGGATTCGCGCGGCATCCTGTACACCGGGCGCGACGACATGAACGGCGTCAAGGTCGAGCTGGCGCGACGGACCAATCCGGGCGGCCTCAGTGGCGGCCTGGTCGAGGCGCTCGAAGGGGCGGACGTCTTCCTCGGGGTGTCGGGGGGCGTGGTGCCCGAGGAGCTCGTCGCCACCATGGCACCCGGCGGGATCGTGTTCGCGCTGTCCAACCCGGACCCGGAGATTCAGCCCGAGGTCGCCGCCAGGTACGCGGCGGTGGTGGCCACCGGTCGCAGCGATTTCCCCAACCAGATCAACAATGTGCTCGCGTTCCCCGGAGTGTTCCGCGGCGCGCTGGACGCCGGGGCCCGGCGGATCACCGAGAAGATGAAGGTGGCCGCGGCCGAGGCGATCTTCTCCGTCGTCAGCGACGACCTGGCTTTCGACCGGATCGTCCCCAGCCCGCTTGACGTGCGCGTCGGAGATGCCGTCGCCACGGCGGTGGCCCTGGCCGCAGATCCCGCAGACACCGCGGGGTGAGAACCGGCTGGCCGGCGGTCTTGCTGCTTGCCGCCATACTCGCTGTGCCCGGCTGCGGGACCGACACCCGCGACCATGGCGCCCGTCCGGAACTGGTGGTCGGCTCCGCGACGGATCCCGAGTCGACGCTGTTGGCCGGGGTTTACGTGGCCGCGCTGCGCTCGTACGGTTTCGCGGCCCGCGCCCAGACCGCTGAGGATCCGATGGCGCGCCTGGACTCCGGCGCGTTCACCGTCGTCCCGGCCTTGACCGGCCGCAAGCTGCAGAGCCTGCAGCCGGGCGCGGTGGCGACGTCCGCCGCCGACGTCTACCGCGGGATGGTGGCCGCGCTTCCCGAAGGCGTCGCCGCGGGCGACTACACGACGGCCGCGGAAGACAAGCCCGTGCTGCTGGTGACGCCGGCCACCGCCAAGGCGTGGGGTGGCAGTGATGTCAGCGCGGAATTGAGCGCGTTGCCCAAGCACTGCACCGGCTTGGCCGTCGGGGCGGTCACCGGGCGCGCGGCCCCGTCGGCCGTGGGCACCTGTCGGCTTCCCGTTCCGCGCGATTTCCCCGACGAGACGGCGATGTTCGCCGCGGTGCGGGCCGGGCAGCTGACCGCGGGTTGGACGACGACCGCGGACCCCGGCCTACCGGCCGACCTGGTCACGCTCGCCGACGGCAAGCCCGCACTGATACGCGCCGAGAACGTGGTGCCGCTGTATCGCCGTAACGCGCTCAGCGATCGGCAGCTGTTGGCGATCAACGAGGTGGCCGGCGTGCTGGATACCGCAGCCCTTGTCGACATGCGCCGCCAAGTGGCCGGTGGAGCCGACCCGCAGGCCGTGGCCGGCGCATGGTTGGCGGAACACCCACTGGGGCGGTGACGCCCCAGAGCGACCGGGGTCAGCGCTTGGGCAACAACCGGGTCACGGCGCGCTGCACCCGACTCATGACGGGTCCGCCCAGTAGCCGATCGGCTTGCGAACCCGTCAGCCGCACGACCAGGTCCATGGCCTTGACGTCCGGCCCGACCAGCACCCGAGCCTTGTTCCTGCGCACACCCGCCAAGATGACATGGGCCGCCCGTTGCGGCGTGGTCTTGGCCTGCTGTTCCTCGAACATCTCCGCCAGGCTGTCCTGGTCGAGCCCGTCGGCGAACACGGCGTTGCGGGCGAACCCCGTCTTGACGCCGCCCGGGTGCACCGTCGTCACCCGCACCGGTCGGCCGGCCCGCACCATTTCCAGTCGCAGCGCTTCGGTGAAACCGCGAACGGCGAACTTGGCCGAAACGTACGCCGCCTGCCCCGGCGCCGCGAACAGGCCGAGCGCGCTCGAGATGTTGACGACGTGGCCGTCGCCCGAGGCGATCAAATAGGGGAGGAAAGCCTTGGTGCCGTTCACGACGCCCCAATAGTCGACGTCCATCACCTGCTCGATGTCCTTGAACCGGCTGTCGTTGATGGATCCGACGAACGTGATCCCGGCGTTGTTGTAGATCTGGTTGACCTTGCCGAAGTGCTCGTGGACGGCGTCGGCGTAGGCCAGGAACGCTTCGCGCTCGGTCACGTCGAGCCGGTCGGCTTTGACCGGTGCGCCGATGGCCTTCAGCTGCTCCTCGGTCCGCGCCAGCCCTTCGATGTCGGCGTCGCTGATCGCGAGCTTCGCACCGGCGCGGCCGAGTTCCAGGGCCAATGCCTGGCCGATCCCTGAGCCCGCGCCCGTCACCACGGCGACTTTTCCGGCGAACCCTTGCATGCCGTAACTCCCTAGTGGCGCCCCTGCGCCGTGGCCCCGTGCTGCGTCAGGTTATCCGGTACCGGCCGTCATTGCCACGGCGGGATCACTGCTTGGGCATCAGGCGGCCCATGACGGGCCCGAACAGCTGCTGATATCCGGGGCCGGTCAGCCGCACCAAGGCGTCCAGAATCTTGGCGTCCGTCCCGACCAGCACCCGGGCCTTCTTCTTGCGCACGCCCTCCAGGATTATCTGGGCGGCCCGCCGGGGGCTGGTCTTGGCGAGCCGTTTGTCGAACAGGCTGGCCAGCTCGGCCTGGTCCAGCCCCTCGGCGACGGTGGCGTTGCGGGCGATGGCGGTTTTGATGCCGCCTGGGTGCACCGTGGTCACCGCCACCGGGTGGCCGGCGGCCACCATTTCCTGTCGCAGCGCCTCAGTGAATCCCCGGACCGCGAACTTCGCCGAGTTGTAGGCCGCCTGCCCGGGCACCGAGAAGAGCCCGAACACGCTGGAGACGTTGATGACGTGGCCGTCGCCCGAGGCGATCAGGTGCGGAAGGAACGCCTTGGTGCCGTTGACGACGCCCCAGAAGTCGACGTCCATCACCCGCTCGATGTCCTTGAACTGGGTGACTTCGACGTCGCCGGAGAACGCGATGCCGGCGTTGTTGTAGATCTGGTTCACCTTGCCGAAGTGCTCGCGGACCGCGTCGGCGTAGGCCAGGAACGCCTCGCGCTCGGTCACGTCGAGCCGGTCCGATTTGAAGTCGGCTCCGATCGCCTTCAACTGCGCCTCGGTCTCCGCCAAACCCTCGAGGTTGACGTCGCTGATCGCGACCTTGGCACCCGAGCGAGCCAGCTCGACGGCCAGCGCTTGCCCGATACCCGAACCCGCGCCCGTCACCACGGCGACTTTGCCGGCGAACCCTTGCATGAGCAACCTTCCTTGTCAGCCCGTTTGCGTCGAGGCTAGCCGTGACCGGTGGTTCCCCGTACCGGTGGGTGGTCGAGAACTGCTCGCTCAGCGGAAGGCTGTGTCGAGGATCTCCTGCTGCTCGACCGCATGCACCTTCGACGAGCCCGACGACGGGGCCGACATGGCCCGGCGCGAGATGCGCTTGAGCCCGGTCAGCTTGTCGGGCAGCAGCTCGGGCAGCTCCAGCCCGAACCGCGGCCACGCCCCCTGGTTGGCCGGCTCCTCCTGCACCCAGAAGAATTCCTTGGCGCCGGGGTAGCGGTCCAGCGTCTCCCTGAGCCGGCGCTTGGGCAGCGGAGCGAGCTGCTCGATGCGCACGATCGCGACGTCGTCCCGCTTGTCCTTGGCCTTGCGCGCCACCAGCTCGTAGTAGAGCTTTCCGCTGGTCAGCAGGATCCTGGTGACCTTGCCGCGGTCGCCGACGCCGTCCTCGTAGGTCGGCTCTTCGAGCACCGAGCGGAACTTGATCTCGGTGAAGTCCCTGACGTCGCTGACGGCCGCCTTGTTGCGCAGCATCGACTTCGGCGTGAAGACGATCAGCGGGCGCCGAACGCCGTCGAGGGCGTGCCGACGCAGCAGGTGGAAGTAGTTGGACGGCGTCGAGGGCATGGCGATCGTCATCGAACCCTCCGCCCACAGCTGCAGGAAGCGTTCGATGCGGCCCGAGGTGTGGTCGGGGCCCTGGCCCTCGTGGCCGTGCGGCAGCAGCAGCACCACGTTCGACAGCTGGCCCCACTTGGCCTCGCCGGAGCTGATGAACTCGTCGATGATCGACTGCGCGCCATTGACGAAGTCGCCGAACTGCGCCTCCCACAGCACCAGGGCGTCCGGGTTGCCGACGGTGTAGCCGTACTCGAAGCCGACGGCGGCGTACTCCGACAGCGGGGAGTCGTAGACCAGGAACTTGCCGCCGGTGGGGGTGCCGTCGGGGTTGGTCGCCAGCAGTTGCAGCGGCGTGAACTCTTCGCCGGTGTGGCGGTCGATGAGCACCGAATGCCGCTGGGAGAAGGTGCCGCGCCGGGTGTCCTGGCCCGAGAGCCGCACCAGCTTGCCCTCGGCCACCAGCGAGCCCAGCGCCAGCAGCTCGCCGAAGGCCCAGTCGATCTTGCCTTCGTAGGCCATCTCCCGGCGCTTCTCCAGCACCGGCTGCACCCGCGGGTGCGGGCTGAAGCCCTCCGGCAGGGCGAGGAACGCGTCACCGATCCGGGACAGCAGCGCCTTGTCCACCCCGGTGGACAGGCCCGCGGGAAGCATCTGGTCTGCCTCGACCGATGCGCTGGGCTGCACGCCGTGTTTTTCCAGCTCCCGGACCTCGTTGAACACCCGCTCCAGCTGGCCCTGGTAGTCGCGCAGCGCGTCTTCCGCCTCCTTCAGCGAGATGTCGCCGCGGCCGATCAGGGCTTCGGTGTAGCTCTTGCGGACCCCACGCTTGATGTCGACGACGTCGTACATCGCGGGGTTGGTCATCGACGGGTCGTCACCCTCGTTGTGGCCGCGCTTGCGATAGCACAGCATGTCGATGACGACGTCCTTCTTGAACTTCTGCCGGAAGTCCACGGCCAGTTGCGCCACCCACACGCACGCCTCCGGGTCGTCGCCGTTGACGTGGAAGATCGGCGCCCCGATCATCTTGGCCACGTCGGTGCAGTACTCGCTGGACCGCGAATACTCCGGCGCCGTGGTGAAGCCGATCTGGTTGTTGACGATGATGTGGATCGTGCCGCCGACCCGGTAGCCGGGCAGGTTGGCCATGTTCAGCGTCTCGGCGACCACCCCCTGGCCCGCGAAGGCGGCGTCGCCGTGCACCATCATCGGCACCACCGAGAAGGCCTTCTCGTCGCCGTCGTCCTGGGCGCCACGGTTCAGCAGGTCCTGCTTGGCCCGGACCAGGCCCTCCAGCACCGGGTCCACGGCTTCGAGGTGGGACGGGTTGGCGGTCAGCGAGACTTGAATGTCGTTGTCGCCGAACATCTGTAGGTAGACGCCGGTGGCGCCGAGGTGGTACTTGACGTCACCGGAGCCGTGGGCCTGCGACGGGTTGAGGTTGCCCTCGAACTCGGAAAAGATCTGCGAGTACGGCTTGCCGACGATGTTGGCCAGCACGTTGAGCCGGCCGCGGTGCGGCATCGCGATGACCACTTCGTCGAGGCCGTGCTCGGCGCACTGGTCGATCGCCGCGTCCATCATCGGGATCACGCTTTCCGCGCCCTCCAGCGAAAAACGTTTCTGCCCAACGTACTTGGTCTGCAAGAACGTCTCGAATGCCTCGGCGGCATTCAGTTTGCTCAGGATGAACTTCTGCTCGGCCACCGTCGGTTTGACGTGCTTGGTCTCGACGCGTTGCTGCAGCCACTCTTGCTGCGTGGGCTCGAGGATGTGGGTGTATTCCACGCCGATGTGGCGGCAATAGGCGTCGCGCAACAGGCCCAGCACGTCGCGCAGCTTCTTGTACTCGCTACCGGCGAAGCCGTTGACCTTGAACACCCGATCGAGATCCCACAGCGTCAGGCCGTGGTTGAGGATTTCGAGGTCGGGGTGGCTGCGGAACCGGCTGCCGTCCAACCGCAGCGGGTCGATGTCGGCCATCAGGTGGCCGCGGTTGCGGTACGCCGCGATCAACTCCATCACCCGGGCGTTCTTGTCGACGATCGAGTCCGGGTTGTCGGTGCTCCACCGCACCGGCACGTACGGGTTGCCCAGTTCGCGGAAGATCTCGTCCCAGAACGCGTCCGACAGCAGCCTCTCGTGGATGGCGCGCAGGAAGTCGCCGGATTCCGCGCCCTGGATGATCCGGTGGTCGTACGTGGAGGTCAGGGTGATCAGCTTGCCGATCCCCAGTTCGGCGATGCGTTCCTCGCTGGCACCCTGGAACTCCGCGGGATACTCCATGGCGCCCACGCCGATGATGGCGCCCTGGCCGGCCATCAGGCGGGGCACCGAGTGCACGGTGCCGATGGTGCCGGGGTTGGTCAGCGAAATCGTCACGCCCGCAAAGTCTTCGGCGGTCAGCTTGCCGTCACGCGCGCGCCGCACGATGTCCTCGTAGGCGGTGACGAACTGCGCGAACCGCATGGTTTCGCAGCGCTTGATGCCGGCCACCACCAGGGAGCGCTTCCCGTCTTTGCCCTGCAGGTCGATGGCGAGGCCGAGGTTGGTGTGCGCGGGGGTGACCGCGGTGGGTTTGCCGTCGACCTCGGCGTAGTGCCGGTTCATGTTCGGGAACTGCTTGATCGCTTGCACCAGCGCGTAGCCCAGCAGGTGGGTGAAGGAGATCTTGCCGCCGCGGGTGCGCTTGAGCTGGTTGTTGATGACGATCCGGTTGTCGATGAGCAGCTTGGCCGGAACGGCGCGGACGCTGGTGGCGGTGGGCACGTCCAGCGAGGCGGACATGTTCTTGACGACGGCGGCCGCGGCGCCGCGCAGCGTCTGCAGTTCGTCGCCCTCGGCCGGCGGGGGAGTCGGGGCTTTGGCCTTCGCCGGTGCTGCGGCGGGGGCGCCGTTGCCGGCGCTGCCCGCGGGCTTGGCGGGCGCAGCGGTCTGAGCCGACGGCGGCGGGGCCGGCGCGGGCTTTGCTTGCGGGGCGCTCGCGGCCTGGCCGTCACCGGTGGGCGGGGCGCTCGAGGCCGATTCGCCGCTCGGCTCGGGGTTGTAGTCAACGAGGAACTCGTGCCAGCTCGGATCGACCGACGAGGGGTCATCGCGGAACTTGCGGTACATCTCCTCGACCAACCATTCGTTTTGCCCGAATGGTGAACTTATGTTGCTCACGACCGCTGTTCGCCTCAATTCCTCTGTCCTGCAAGCGCTCAAGCAGTTGTTGCGCGGCGCCCGCACGTTTGTCGGCCCCGGGATTGTGGAGCACGTCACACCAGCGACGATGCTCAACGTCTCCGCCCTATAAAGGCTAACCTTTCGCCAGCAATTCGCCAGGGAGACGGGGGTAGGAGGGGATGGTCGTTCGTTAGCCGGCTTCGTGCAGCGGCGGCACCAGGTGCAGGGCGCGTGGCCAGCGCACCGGTGGGGTGCCGAACGCCCGGTCGGCGTTGCGGACGATCTTGCGCCCGGCGAGGTAGTTGCCGACGGCCCCGACGACGATGCCGATGCCCACCGGCAGCAGCTTGCCGAACATGAGGGCGCCGCGCCGCAGCGTGTACCGCTTGACCCAGGACTTGAGCAACTGCGCGTTCAGCCGCGACATCGACGACAGCGGCACGGCTGCCACGGTCTCGGAAACCCAGCCGCCGTTGGTGCGGGCCGGGCCGAACAGTTGGGCGACCGTCTCCTTGCTGTTGTCGCCGACCAGCACCGACAGCACCAGAGCGCGGCGCCGTTCCCGGTGGTCGGCGGGAATGTCGTACACCACCGCGACGGCCAGCACGAAGAACGCGGTGGCCTCCAGGAACGTCACCGTTTCCGCCGCGGCGGCAGACAGCGCGCTCAGCGTGCCGACCCCGGGGACGGTCGCCGCCGCGCCCACCGCCATGCCGCTGGCCGTCACCATGCCCACATAACGGTTCTGCAGCTTGGCGAGGATGTCGGCCGGGCTGCTGCTCGGGTGCGCGTTGCGCAGCCGGGACACATAAGCCTCGGCCGCCGGGCCCTGGATCCGCGAGCTTCGCTCGATGACCTGGGCCAATGCCCGCGCGGAAGCCTTGGGCCGGCCGTTGGTGGGCGTCGGCGCCTGATCCGCATGGGACATGCTGAAAAACCGGTTCGAAGACCGCTTCCGTCGGGCCCGCATCTTGCCTCTCCTGCAAATGGCGTCCTACCAGGCTAACGTGCGCGCCGCGGAACACCCGACCGAACACGAAAGCTTCGAGCCTGGTGTACCCCGGATCGGGTCCGTGGCTGCGCTCAATAGGCTCAGCGGCAATAATGCAGGCTGGATGTCCATGACGGTCCGGGCCGGTCGACCACGCCCCGTGCAGGCAGGCATCGTCGGGAGCTGAAGCGAGGTGGGGTGGATGACCGCGGCGACCCCTCCGTCGTCCGGGGGGACCCGGCGCGCGGCGCCGAACCCAGCCCAGCTCACCACGCGCTGGAACTGCCTCACCCAGAGCTCGCCGCAATCGCGCAACCCCTGGAACGCGCTCTGGGCGATGATGATCGGCTTCTTCATGATCATGGTCGACTCGACCATCGTCGCCATCGCCAACCCGACGATCATGTCCAAGTTGCACATCGGCTACGACACCGTGGTCTGGGTGACCAGCGCCTATCTGCTGGGTTATGCGGTCGTGTTGCTGGTGGCCGGGCGGTTGGGTGACCGGTTCGGCCCCAAGAACCTCTACCTGATCGGTCTGGTGGTGTTCACCGTCGCCTCGGTGTGGTGCGGGCTGTCGGGCAGCGCCGCCATGCTGATCGCCGCCCGCGTCGTCCAGGGTGTGGGCGCCGGAGTCCTCACGCCCCAGACCTTGTCGACGATCACCCGGATCTTCCCGCCCGAGCGGCGCGGCGTCGCGGTGAGCCTGTGGGGAGCCACCGCCGGTGTCGCCAGCCTGGTGGGCCCACTCGCCGGCGGCGTGCTGGTCGACGGGCTGGGATGGCAGTGGATTTTCTTCGTCAACGTCCCCATCGGCGCAGTCGGGCTCGCCCTGGCGTACTGGCTGGTCCCCGTGCTACCCACCCATTCGCACCGATTCGATGCGGCGGGAGTCGCGCTGTCCGGCGCGGGCATGTTCCTGATCGTGTTCGGGTTGCAGCAGGGCCAGGCCGCGCACTGGGAACCCTGGATCTGGGCGATGATCGTCGCCGGGGTCGGGTTCATGACGATATTCGTGTTCTGGCAGTCGATGAACACCGACGAGCCGCTGATTCCGCTGGCGATCTTCGGTGACCGCGACTTCGGCCTGTGCAACGCCGGGGTCGCCATCGTCTCGTTCGTCTCCACGGCGATGATGCTGCCGCTGACGTTCTACGCGCAGGCCGTGTGCGGGCTCTCCCCGACGCGCTCGGCCCTGCTGATCGCGCCGATGGCGATCGCCAACGGCGTGTTCGCACCGTTCGTCGGCAGGATGGTTGACAGATACCACCCGCGGCCGGTCCTCGGCTTCGGCTTCTCGGTGCTGGCGATCGCGCTGACCTGGCTCACCGTCGAGATGTCGCCGGCGACGCCGATCTGGCGGCTGGTTCTGCCGTTCTTCGCGGCCGGGGTCGGGATGGCGTTCGTGTGGTCGCCGCTGACGGCCACCGCGACGCGCAACCTGCCGCCGCACCTGGCGGGCGCCGGCTCCGCCGCGTACAACTCCGTCCGCCAGCTCGGCGCCGTGATCGGCAGCGCCGGCATGGCCGCGTTCATGACGGCACGGATCGGCGCCGAGATGCCGCCGCAGCCGTCCGGTGGCGCCGCCGGCGAGGGGGTCGCCTCGTTGCAATTGCCCGAGTTCCTGCGTGATCCGTTCGCGGCCGCCATGTCGCAGTCGGTGCTGTTGCCCGCGTTCATCGCGCTGTTCGGGATCGTTGCCGCGCTGTTCTTGCTCGGGTTCGCGCCGTCGGCCATGGCGGGTGGCCCGCCCGAGGGGGCCGAGGCGCTGGACGACGACTATGACGACGACGAGTACGTCGAATTCATCCTTCTTCGTGAACCCGAGGCCGTCCCCGCGCCGGCCGATCGGGTCGTCCGACCGCCCCCGTCGCCAGGCGGCGCGCGGCAGAGCGTGCGAGACGACCCGCTTCCACACGTCGGACCAATTGGCTCGGAACACAACGGCTCTCACGCTGATGCACACGGACGTTTCCGTCCGGTCACTGAGCTTTCGGCACGCACCTATGGGTCTGCCCCGCGCGATCGGGTTGCGCCGCCGGAATGGCAGCAGAACGGCTCGGCGCGAGGTCGGCGTCACCGCCGTGATCCCGACGACGACCCGACCGGTTTCGGCCGCCACTCGTCCCGCGGCTAGGTGCTCGCCGGCTCGGTCAGCGCCAGAAACGCACCCAGGTCGATCAGGCCCGCGGGCGTCGTGGGCAGGTACTCGGTCAGCGACGCCGAGCGCACGATGACCGCCGCATATTGGGCCCGGCTGATGGCGACGTTGAGCCGGTTCCTGTTGAGCAGGAACGAGATTCCACGCGGCACCATGTCCGCGGTGGAGGCGGTCATCGAGATGAACACCACCGGCGCCTGCCCGCCCTGGAACTTGTCGACAGTGCCGACCCGGATCGCGTCGAGCCCGGCAGCCCTCAACCGCTGGCGCAGCAGCGCCACCTGGGCGTTGTAGGGCGCCAGCACCAACACGTCGGAGGCGGCCAGGGCCCGGGTGCCGTGCTCGTCGGTCCAGGGCGCGCCGAGCAGTTGGTCGACTTCGGCGGCGATCGCGTCGGCCTCCTCCGGGCTTTCCGTCGAGTTACCGTGGTGCGCAACGGTAAGCGTCCGCACGCCGGGCCGGTGACCGGCGAGGCGTCGCGCGGCGGTGCACTCGTGGGAATACAGCCTGCCCTCATAGGACAACGCGGAGACCGCGGCGCAGACCGCCGGATGCATGCGGTAGGAGCGGTCCAGGAAATAGCCGCGTTCGTCGGGCAGGGTGCGCCGGCCGTCCACCAGCCAGTCGAGCGCGGACGTGTCAACCGGGTCGGGATGGGTTCCCTGGCTGACCTGCGGCAGCTGCTGGGGGTCGCCGAGCAACAACAGGTTGGCGGCGGCCGGTGCCACCGCGATGGTGTTGGCCAAACAGAATTGGCCCGCCTCGTCGATCACCAGCAGGTCGAGGGCGCCCGGCGGTACCCGATTGGCGTTGGCGAAATCCCATGCCGTGCCGCCCACCACGCAGCCCGCGGTGTCGGCGATGAACGCGGCGTAAGCGCTGCTGTCGATTTCCTGCCAGCGCGGGGCGCGGTGGTCGTTGCGTTTCTTTGCGACCCGGGCCGGGTCCAGCCCGGCGTCGATAACACAGTCCAGCACGTTCTCCACGGTGGCATGCGATTGCGCGACAACGCCGATGCGCCAGCCATGGTCGGTGGCCAGGCGCTGGACCACGCGCGCGGCCGTGTGCGTCTTGCCGGTACCGGGCGGACCGTGCACCGCCAGGTACGACGAGTCCAGATCGAGGATCGCGGCGGTGATGTCGGCTGCGATGCCCGCGGTGCCGTCGCCGCGCGGCAGCGCGGAGCGGCTCCGCGTGCGCGGCGCGCGGCGCAGCAGGATGTCGACGACGGCGCTGCGGGGCAGTTGGGGCAAGCCGGCCGCCACGGCGGCGGCCGTGGCCTCGATCGACTCTCGCAGGGCGGTCGTCGGAATCGGCGGGCCTGGGGTGAGGGCGAACGGGAGTTGGTGAAATGGCTTGCCGTCGTTGCCGACTCGTTCCACGATGGTCACTTCGGTGGGCAGCGTGGGATCGTCGGCGGCTATGACGGTGGCGCGTCCGGCCGCCCGCCGGTCGGGATCGCTCGACATTCCCGGCGGGGCGGGCGGGTCGTAGAGGGCGAAGACGTCGGTCATCAGCTCCCCGCGTGCCAGCTCGCCGCGCAGTTGCACGCGTCGCTGTGGCTTGCGTGCGCGGGGCGGCGTGTTCCAGTCCACGGCCACCGACGCGTCCTCGGCGATGAAGACGTCGGTGTTGTCAGCCCACTCCTCGACGGGGAAGTTCAGCCGGTCAAAGTGCGCCCACCAGAACGGTTTATCCTCGCGCCGGTGGTAGCCGCGCGCGGCGGCCAGCAGCGCGACCGCCGTCTGTTCGGGCGTGCGCTCACCGACGGCGGCGTCGCCGGCGAATACCGCCAAGGTCACCGCCAGCTGGTCATGGTCCTCGACGGTGTTGCCGTCCGGGACGGGCTGGGCGCCAACCGGCACGACGCCGGATTCGTACGCGCGCAACATCAACCAGTTGCGCAGTTCCTGGGTGGAGCGGCAGTCATAGCGGTTGTAGTCCTCGATCTCCTTGAGCACCGAGGCGGCCTCGTCGCAGCGGCCGTCGGCCCGCAGTTCGCAGTACCGGGCGTAGGAGGTGATCGACCCGGTGGCCGTGGTGACGTCACCGGACCGCAGCTGCGCTCCCATGTACAGCGGTTCCAGCGCCTTGAGGCTGAACGACTCGGCACCGACCCGAATGCTCTTGCGCACCAAAGGGTAAAGGTCGACCAGCGTTCCGCTGCGCAATAGCTCGTCGACCTGGTCCTCGCCCACCCCGTAGCGGCCGGCGAGCCGCAGCAGCGCGGTCTTCTCGTAAGGCGCGTAGTGGTAGATGTGCATGTTGGGCCGGCGCTTACGGCGCTTGGCCACCATCGCCAGGAAATCGGCCAGTGCCTTGCGTTCGTCCACCCGGTTGTGCGCCCACAACGGGCGAAACGTGCCGGTGGGCCCGGCTTCCAGGACGCCGAACAGGTATTCCAGGCCCCAGTCCTTTCCGTCGACGGTCCACAGCGGGTCGCCCTCGAAATCGAAGAACAAGTCGCCCGGGTCCGGTTCGGGTAGCAGCGTCAGCGGCTGCGGGTCGACGATCTCGAACCGCGGCGTTCCGGTTTCGCGTTGGTGCACTTGAAGTTTCGCCTGGGCGGTCAGTTTGCCGAGCGCGGCCGGCGCCAGGTCAGGCACGGGACCGGTATGCCCGGCGAGCTCGGACACCGTGGTGATTCCGGCGTCGATCAGCTTGTCCCGCTGGCCGACTCGCATGCCGGCGACCAGCAGCAGGTCATCGGTGGCATGCAACTGCTCGGTGCACAGCGGGCAATCCAGACAGGCGCCCACGCCTTCGTCGTCCCAGCGGACCGCGGTGCCCCCGACATGGTGCTCATCGAGGATTCGCTGCAGCCGCGCGCGCTGGGAGCGGTAAACCGGGACCAGGTCTTTGACGCGATAGCGCACCGCCGTCCCGTCGCCCAGGTGCAGTTCGGCCTCGGGCGCCACCGGTACACCCGAGGCGGCCAGCGTGTCGGCGTAGGCGGCCAGCTGCAGCAGCGCCGTGACGTTGGCCGAACGGGCCAGCTTGGTGTCGATGACCCGGTACCGCTCGCCGTCCCGCACCAGGAAGTCGGCGAAGCCGACGAAGCGGCCGTCGAACATGGCGGCCTGATACACCGCGGGCGCACCGCCGGCGATGGCGCGCCGGGTCGCCTCGGCGGCCGCCGCGAGGCCGGCGAGGGTGTAGGCCGGGCGGCCGATGACCGCGACGCCGTCGCCGAACTCGGCGCGCAGCCGGTCCAGTTCGCGTCGCTCGTGTTCGTTCCCGAGGGCGGCGGTGCGCGCGAGAAGGTCGTCCTCGGCCGCGGCGGCGGGTCCCCAGCCGAGTTTCGCGTCGAAATCCCGGAGCAGTGCGTACTCACATCGCGCGGCGGCGGCGAGATCCGACGCGCTGTACACGATGCTGTCGCCGGTGACGAACACAGCAGCAACTGTAGGTGAGGGGACCGACGAAAAGGCGCGTCTGCCTAGCGGCCGGGGGCGTTACCGATCAACTCCACGCCGTTGCCGTTCCAGTGGAACCGCACGTCGGTGTTCAACCCGTTGATGCCGCTGGGGTAGGTCAGCGCGACCGTGTCGCCGGTGGTCTGCTCCGCGTCGATGCCGTTGAACCCGTAGGTGTCGGGCACCCCCTGCGGGATGAACTGCCCGAGGTGGAACAGCACCGCCCGGGTGGTCGGGTTGACGGCGTTGGTGTTGGCCTTGATGATCACCGCCGACAGCTGGGCGCACTGGTTGTAGTTGCCGGCCAGCGGCTCCGGGCTCCAGCCTTGCTGGCTGCGCGGATCGCGCGGCAGCTCCGAGACCACCTTCGCGATGGTGGGCGAGGCGAGGTTGACCGCGCACGGGTCGGCCGGCGCGGCGGCGCCGGAGGGCTGGGCCGGGGCGGTGATGGACGGGGTGTCGGTCGTCGTCGCCTGCGGCGTCTTCGCGACCGTGGAGTCTCCCGAACCGCAGCCGGTCAACGTCATGGCGATCAATGCGACAGCGGCCGAGCCGCTAAGTGGCTCGGTACGGCGGGGTAGCGACCACACATCGGGCACCGTACCGTCATCGCGCGCGCAGGTGTGACAGGCGTGGCCGGACCCGGCGCAGCTGTGCTCATGATCACGGGCTCGTCGCGCTCAGGCCCCGCTGCGCTCGCGATCAGCACTAGACTCCATGGACGATGACCCTCCCCGACGGCACGACCGAGGCTGCCCCGACGACGTTTGCCGACCTGCAGATCCACCCCTCTGTCCTGCGGGCGATCGCCGACGTCGGCTACGAGTCGCCCACCGGCATCCAGGCCACAACGATCCCGGCGTTGATGGCGGGCTCGGACGTCGTCGGGCTGGCGCAGACCGGCACCGGCAAGACGGCGGCGTTCGCGATCCCCATCCTGTCCAAGATCGACGTCACCAGCACCGCGACCCAGGCGCTGGTGCTGGCGCCCACCCGGGAGCTGGCGCTGCAGGTGGCCGAGGCGTTCAGCCGCTACGGGGCCCATCTGCCGAAGATCAACGTGTTGCCGATCTACGGCGGCTCCTCCTACAGCGTGCAGCTGGCCGGGCTGAGACGCGGCGCCCAGGTGGTGGTGGGGACACCCGGCCGGGTCATCGACCATCTCGAGCGCGGGACGCTGGACCTGTCGCGGGTCGACTACCTGGTGCTCGACGAGGCCGACGAGATGCTCACCATGGGCTTCGCCGAAGACGTCGAACGCATCCTGGCCGACACACCCGAGTACAAACAGGTCGCCCTGTTCTCGGCGACCATGCCGCCGGCCATCCGCAAGCTCACCACCAAGTATCTGCACGATCCGTTCGAGGTCACGACCAAGGCCAAAACGACCACGGCCGAGAACATTTCGCAGCGTTACATCCAGGTCGCCGGTCCGCGCAAGATGGACGCGCTGACCCGGGTCCTCGAAGTGGAGCCGTTCGAGGCGATGATCGTCTTCGTACGCACCAAGCAGGCCACGGAGGAGGTCGCCGAAAGGCTGCGCGCCCGAGGGTTTTCCGCGGCGGCGATCAACGGCGACATCCCGCAGGCGCAGCGGGAGCGGACCATCGCCGCGTTGCGGGACGGCGGCATCGACATTTTGGTCGCCACCGACGTGGCCGCCCGCGGGCTGGACGTGGAGCGGATCTCGCACGTGCTCAACTACGACATCCCGCACGACACCGAGTCCTACGTGCATCGCATCGGGCGCACTGGCCGGGCCGGGCGGGCGGGAACCGCGCTGCTGTTCGTTTCGCCGCGGGAACGCCACCTGCTCAGAGCGATCGAAAAGGCGACGCGCCAACCGCTCTCCGAGGCTGAGCTGCCCACCGTCGAGGACGTCAACGCCCAGCGGGTGGCGAAGTTCGCCGATTCCATCACCGCCGCGCTGGGCCGCCCGGGCATCGAGTTGTTCCGCAAGCTGGTGGAGGACTACGAACGCGAGCACGACGTCCCGTTGGCCGACATAGCCGCGGCGCTGGCGTTGCAGGCCCGCGACGGTGAAGAGTTCCTGATGGCGCCCGAGCCGCCGCGCGAACGACGCGAGCGGCACACCGAACACCGTGAGCGTCCCGGACGGCCAAGGGAAGCAAGGTCATTCAGCACGTACCGGATTGCGGTGGGCAAGCGGCACAAGGTCGGCCCGGGCGCGATCGTCGGCGCCATCGCCAACGAGGGCGGCCTGCATCGCAGCGATTTCGGCCACATCGCCATCGGCCCGGACTTCTCGCTGGTGGAATTGCCGGCGAAGCTGTCCAAGTCGACGCTGAAAAGGCTTGAGCGCACCCGCATCTCGGGGGTTCTGATCAACCTTCAGCCGGACCGGTCAGCGACCAAGCCCCGCAGCCGTGACGGGCAGAAGCCGCGCAGGAAACACACCGGATGATCCTGTCCGAAGAACAAGACGCCCAGGGCGGACTCGAACAGACCGCCCACGTCGACCGGGTCGCGTCGCTGACCGGAATTCGCGCCGTCGCCGCCCTCCTCGTCGTCGGCACCCACGCGGCCTACACCACCGGCAAGTACACCCACGGTTATTGGGGCCTGATGGGCTCCCGGTTGGAGATCGGCGTGCCGATCTTCTTCGTGCTGTCCGGCTTCCTGCTGTTCCGTCCGTGGCTGAAATCCGCCGCCACCGGCGCGCCGCCACCGTCACTGAGTCGCTATGCGTGGCACCGGGTTCGGCGCATCATGCCGGCCTACGTCATCACCGTGCTGTTCGCCTACGCGCTCTACCACTTCCGCGCGGCGGGACCCAACCCCGGGCACACGTGGCCCGGACTGGTGCGCAACTTGACGCTGACGCAGATCTACTGCAACGGCTACCTGGGGAAGTATCTGCACCAGGGCCTGACCCAGATGTGGAGCCTCGCGGTGGAAGCCTCGTTCTATGTGCTGCTCCCGCTGCTGGCATACGTGCTGCTGGTGCTCGTCTGCCGCCGGCGCTGGCGGCCGAGACTGCTGCTGGCTGCGCTGGCCGGGTTGAGCTTGATCAGCCCGGCCTGGCTGGTCCTCGTGCACACCGATCATTGGTTCCCCGACGGCGCGCGGCTGTGGCTGCCCACCTACCTGGCCTGGTTCCTCGCCGGGATGTTGTTGGCCGTGCTGCAGGCGATGAGGGTGCGGGGGTACGCGTTTGTGGCGATACCGCTGGCCGTCGTCTGCTATTTCATCGTCTCCACTCCCATCGCCGGCGCGCCCACCACGTCGCCGGCAACGCTGAGCGAGGCCCTGTTCAAGACCTGCTTCTACGCCGTGATCGCCGCGCTCGCGGTGGCGCCACTGGCTCTGGAGGACCAGGGTTGGTACTGGCGGGCGTTGGCGACGCGGCCGATGGTGTGGCTGGGGGAGATCTCCTACGAGATTTTCCTGATCCACCTGATCACCATGGAATTCGCCATGGTCTATGTCGTCCGCGCCCACGTCTACACCGGCTCGATGCTGTACCTGTTCATCGCGACGATGGTGCTGACGATTCCATTGGCCTGGCTGCTGCACCGCTTCACCCGCGTGCGGACCTGAGCCGTCTTCCGTCCGCTACCCGCGGGCGGAAACCGGCGTCACGATCGGGACGACGAACTCTTCGATCATCGCCCGCTCGTCGGCGTCGTCTCGGCCCGGGAATTGCAGCAGCGATGTGATCACTCGCACCACCCAGCGCGCCCGGCGCTCCACCAGGGCGGGGTCCTCGGGCCCGAGTGAGCCGACGAACGCGGCGGCCAGGGCGGTGATCACCTCGGATCGCCCCGCCATCTCGGCGCCGACCGGCGGCCGGGTGAGGACGAACCACGACGCCAGCGCGCGGCTGCCGCGAACCATCCGCAGCGTGGCGGTGATGCTCGCGACAAGCCGTTCCCGGGGATCGTCGAGGCCGCCGATCTGCTCCTTGATCGCCCGGCTCAGCCGGCGCGTCTCGCGGTGCACGTAGGCGGTGCGCAACGCCTCCCGGCTCTCGAAGTATCGGTACAGCGTGGCTCGCGAACACCCTGCGGCCCTGGCGATTTCGTTCATGCCGATCGAAGCGTGGTCGCGCTCGGTGTAGAGCCGCTCCGCCGCGTCGAGTATCCGGTCCGTGGCCGCCTCGGTGCGGTGCGCGCCCAGCCAGTCGTTCGGCATCAGGACTCCACCCGGATCGGCACCGACAGCGGGCGCCGCACGTAACTGCCGCCCGACCAGACGATCGCGGACTCGTCGACCTCGAAATCCGGGCAGCGGGTCAGCAGTTCGGTCAGGGCGACGCGGGATTGCATCCGTGCCGCCGCCGCTCCCAGGCAATGGTGTGCGCCGTGGCTGAAGGTCAGGATGTTGCGCGGGCGGCGGGTGACGTCGAGTTCTCCGGCGTCCGGCCCATATTGACGCTCGTCCCGGTTGGCCGACCCATACAGCAGAAGCACCTTGCGGCCCGCGGGGATCGTGGTGTCGCCGATCGTCACATCGCGGGTGGTCGTGCGGGCCAGCCCCTGCACCGGCGAGGTCAGCCGCAGCAGCTCCTCCACCGCGTCCGGGATCAGCCCCGGATCGTCGACGAGAAGCCGCCGCTGATCGGGCCGCCGGTGCAGCAAAGGCATTGAGCCGCCCAGCATTCCGGTGGTGGTGTCATTGCCTCCGGTCACCATGGTGAACGTGAACGCCAGCACCGACAGCGTGCCCGCGATGTCGCCGTCGGCGCCCACCCCGGCGGCCACCAGATGCGAGATGGTGTCGTCCTCGGGCTCGGTGCGGCGGCGCTCGATCAGGCCGGTGAAGTAGGCCATCATCGATCCGACCGCATCGCCAACCGTTTCCAGCGCCCCGGCCACCCCGCCTTCGGCGGTGTTGGCCGCGACGATCACGTCGGTCCACCAATCAAACTGCGCCCGATCCGCTTCGGGGACGCCGAGGTAGTGTGCGACCACCATCGACGGCAGCGGTTTGAACAGCTCGGTGACGATGTCGCCACCGCCCTCGGCGCGCAGCCGCTCGATGCGCTCGACGACGAAATCGCGCACCTTGGGCTCCACCGCCTCCACCTGGCGTGGCGTGAAGCCACGCGACACCAGTTTGCGAAACTCGGTGTGCACCGGCGGATCCTGCATCACAAACGGTGGATTGTCTTGTAGCCCGATCATTTCCAGGTCGCCGTAGTTCACGGTCAGTCCCTGCGCGGAGGAGAAGGTCTCGTGATCGCGCGCCGCGGCCCACACGTCGGCGTGCCGGGACAGCACGTAGTAGTCGTGCTCGGGCCGATTGGCCGGGACGACATGGTGTACCGGATCGTGGTCGCGAAGCGCGCGGTACATCGGCCAGGGATCCGGCCAGGTGTCTGCGGTGGCCAGCTCGAACACCACCGGCGCGTTGTGAGACATAACCGGAGTCATGTCTCATGAGTACGACAGTTGAGCAGCATTGTCAACAGGTGCGTCGTCGATCTGCGTCGAGTGTGCATTGACGGCGTCGAGTGTGCGTCCAGGGCGCAAGAAGGCCGGAAATCGTGCCATGGGCACACACCCGAAGCCTTCAGCGCACACTCAAGGCACCCAACAAAAATCAGATACCCGCGCCGGGGTTGAGAATGCCCTGGGGGTCCAGGGCCTGCTTGATGCGCCGGTTGAGGTCCATCACCTCCGGCCCGAGGTAGCCGGCCAGCCACGGCCGCTTCAATCGGCCGACGCCGTGCTCACCGGTGATGGTGCCGCCGAGCCCGACGGCCAGGTCCATGATCTCGCCGAAGGCCAGATGTGCCCGCTCGGACATCGCGGCATCCGCGGGGTCGTACACGATCAGCGGATGGGTGTTGCCGTCACCGGCGTGGGCGATCACCGAGATGGTCAGGTCACTCTCGGCGGCGATGCCCGCGATGCCGGTGACCAGCCTGCCCAGCGCCGGGAGCGGTACGCCGACATCCTCGAGCAGTAGCGATCCCTTCGCCTCGACCGCGGGGATGCAGAACCGGCGGGCGGCGACGAAGGCCTCACCCTCGTCGGGGTCGTCGGTCGAAAACACCTCCGTCGCACCGCTTTCCGCGAAAACCGCGGCCATGACCGAAGCGTCGTCAAAGGCCGCTCGCCCCCTTTCGTCGGACCCGGCCACCAGCATGGCGGCCGCCCCACGGTCCAGGTCCATGCGCAACGTGTCCTCGACGGCGTTGATCGCCACCGAATCCATGAACTCCAGCATCGATGGGCGCAGCCGCGCGGTCACCCCGAGCACCGCATCGACCGCCGCCTCTACGGTGGCGAAGCTCGCCACCACGATGCTGGACGCGTTCTGCTTGGGCACCAGCCGCAGCGTGACCTCGGTGACGACGCCCAGGGTGCCCTCGCTGCCGACGAACAACTTCGTCAACGACAGCCCCGCGACGTCCTTGAGCCGGGGGCCGCCGAGTCGGACCGCCGTACCGTCGGCCAGCACCACCTGCATGCCCAGCACGTAGTCGGTGGTGACGCCGTACTTCACGCAACACAGGCCGCCGGCATTGGTCGCGATGTTGCCGCCGATGCTGCAGATTTCGAACGACGACGGATCGGGCGGATACCACAGGCCGTGCTCGGCGGCGGCCTTCTTGACTTCGGCGTTGAACAGCCCGGGCTGGCACACCGCGGTGCGGGTCACCGGGTCGACGGTGATGTCGCGCATCTTCTCCGTCGACAGGACGATGCCGTTGTCCAGCGCCGTCGCCCCGCCGGACAGGCCGCTGCCGGCTCCGCGGGTCACCACCGGCACCCCGTGAGCACAAGCCCAGCGCAACACCGTCTGCACGTCTTCGGTGCGCCGCGGCCGGACCACGGCCAGTGGTTTGCCGGCCGACGGGTCGAACGCCCGGTCCTGCCGGTAGCCCTCGGTCACGGCCGGGTCGGTGACGACCATGCCGTCGGGCAGGCCCGCGGTGAGCTCGGCCAGGACGTCAGCATTCACAGACCGATCCTACGGGCCCGTCAGCGGCGTACAGTTGAGCGATTCTGGCGAAAGGCAGGTCAGAAGTGTTCGGACGGCGAGATCTCAGCAAAGTCGGTGTGCGCGCGTACGCGGACGTCCTGGCCGCGGAGCAATCGGCGCTGTCGGTCACCATCGGCAACCCGAACCTGGTTGACAACACCGAGGTTCGCTGGAAGCTGCACGTGAGGGTAACGCCGGACGGTGAGCCGCCGTTCGAGGCCGGCGTCACCGCGCTGCTGCCCCAGCTCACCAGGCCCCGGCCCGGCATGCGACTGGCGGTGCTCTACGACCCGAAGGACCACAGCCGCGTTCAAGTCGATCACCGGCCGGCCGCCACGGCCGGCGTGGCCATCGACGCCGTGACGGCGGCCCGCCCCGACCTGGCGGGCGCGCAGGTCATGGGGATGCCGATGGCCGATGTCATTCGGCGAGCCATCGCGGACCCCACCGCCTTCCGGGAAGAGATGATGCGGCGCGGGGCCGAGATGCAGCAGCAGGCGCTCGGCGCAATGCAGGCGGCGCAAACCCAACAAGCCCACCAGGACCCGATCGATCGGCTCGAACGGTTGGCCGCGCTGAAAGACCGGGGCTTGCTCACCGACGAGGAATTCGAGCAGCAAAAGCGCAAGATTCTCGGCGACTGACGAATCACAGCGGCGAACGCCGACTCGCCTCGAACTCCGGCGCGCGGTCCAATTCCCGCAGCGACGGCAGCCTCAACGCCACCAGGCCGATCAACAGAATCGGCACCGCCAGCGCCAGGAAGGTGACCTTCAATCCGGCGGCATCGGCGAGCGGACCGGCCACCAGCAAGCCGAGCGGTCCCGCGGTGTAGGTCAGCCCCGCCATCACCCCGACCACTCGACCGCGCAGATGCTGCGGCGCCCGGGTCTGCATGACGTAGTTGTAGATGGGCTGGATCGGCCCGTAGACCAGGCCGGTGACCGCGCAGAGCACCAGGATGACCGGCAGCGGCGGCAGGAACGCGATGCCGACCGTCGCGGCGCCGAAGGTGAGGGTCGCCGTCAACACGGCCGTGCGACGCCGGGTGTGTGTCGACAGCGCGGCATAGCCAAGCGCGCCCGCCACGCCGCCGACCGCGATCGCCATCAACGCCCAACCCAGCTGTGCGGGCTGGTCCTTGTCGGCGAAATACTTTGGGAACAGCACGCTTTCCATCGGCAGGTACAGCGCGGTCACCGCCAGGTCGATCAGACCGAGCGTCCGGAGCACCCGCAGCGTCCAGACGAACCGAAGCCCTTCGACGATGCCGGACACCAACCCCTCGGGGCGGGTCGCGTGGTGGGGCTTACCGGCCCCCTGGAGCCGCAGCGCACCAATGGCCAACAGGGACAACCCGAAACAACCCGCCGTGACCCACATCGTGTTGACGCCGCCGACCGTCGAGATCATCAAGCCGCCGATGCCCGGGCCCACCATGAAACCCAGGTTGAGCGCGGCCTCGTAGATGCCGTTGGTGCGGTCCAGCGACCAGCCCGCGCGGGCGGCGGCCTCCGGCAGCATCGACTGGCGCGCCGTCGTCCCGGCCGGGTCGAAAGCGGCCGCGCAGAACGCCAGCGCCGCCAGCTCGGCGACGTTGATCGCGTCCACCCCGAACAGCCCGGCGGCCAGCGGGACGGCGGCCACCGCCGCGCACGACAGCGAGTCGGAGACCAGCGACACCCGGCGGCGCCCGATGAAGTCGACCGCGGTACCGGCGACCAGCGTGGCGAGGACCAGCGGCAGCGTCATGGCCGCTGCCACGATCGACGCGTCGCGCGCGCGGTCGTGGTGCTGCAACGCCAACCAGGGGAACGCGATTATCGAGATGCCGGTACCCGTCGTCGCCAGCAGCGTGGCGAACAGGATCAGAAACGCCGGGCCGCGGCTCGGGTGGCTCATGGATATCCCGGAAAATTTAACCGCTCATCCGCGGCGGGACCACTCAATATCCGGGCCGTTCGGCCGTCACCCACCGGCTGACTGCAGGATGTTCATGTGCTCGTCCACCCACGCACCGGCCAGGCGTTCGACTCTCCAGTGGTTCCCGGCACCGGATGGCCGGGCGATCCGGCGACCCCGCAGACCACGGTGGCCGCCGACGCCGCAGGGGTCACGGCCCTGGCGGCGCAGGTCGCGTCGATCCCCGAACTCGACGCCGTGATCAGCGTCTGCCGGGCCTGCCCGCGGCTGGTCGCCTGGCGCGAGGACGTCGCCGTCCTCAAGCGGCGCGCCTTCGCCGACCAGCCGTATTGGGGCCGGCCGGTGCCGGGCTGGGGGTCGGAGCGGCCCCGGATGCTGATCGTCGGGTTGGCGCCCGCCGCGCACGGCGGCAACCGGACCGGACGTATGTTCACCGGCGACCGGTCCGGTGATCAGCTTTATGCGGCGCTGTACCGGGCCGGACTGGTGAACCAGCCGACCAGTGTGGATGCCGCGGATGGGTTGCGGGCCAACGGCGTTCGCATCGTGGCGCCGGTGCGGTGCGCGCCTCCGGCCAACGCCCCGACGCCCGTGGAGCGCGACACCTGCTGGCCCTGGCTGGAGGCCGAATGGCGGCTGGTGTCCGATCATGTGCGCACGATCGTGGCTTTGGGCGGATTCGCCTGGCAAATCGCGCTGCGACTGCCGGGCGCGTCGGCGATGCGCAAGCCGCGGTTCGGCCACGGGGTGGTCGCGCAATTCGCGCCCGGTGTGCGGTTACTCGGTTGCTACCACCCGAGCCAGCAAAACATGTTTACCGGTAGGTTGACACCAGCGATGCTCGACGACATATTCCGCGACGCAAAGAGGCTGGCAGGTATCAAGTGACTGACATTTTGATTTCCGGTGCCAGCGTGGCCGGTGCGACGGCGGCCTATTGGCTTGGACGGCACGGCTATTCGGTCACCGTGGTGGAGCGCCACGCCGGGCCGCGGCCGGGCGGTCAGGCGATCGACGTGCGTGGGCCGGCGCTGGGAGTGCTGGAACGCATGGGGCTGCTGGCCGCCGCCCAGAAGCGCAGGACGCAAATTCGCGGCGCGTCCGTCGTCGACCGCGACGGCAACGAACTGTCCCGCGACACCGAGTCGACACCCACCGGCGGCCCCATCGACAGCCCCGACATTGAACTTCTGCGTGACGACCTGGTCGAATTGCTTTACGGCGCAAGCCAATGGACGGCCGAATACATCTTCGATGACACCATCACCGGCTTGGACGACGACGGCGCCGCCGTCAACGTGACCTTCGAACGCGCCCCCGCGCGCCGCTTCGACTTGGTGATCGGCGCCGACGGATTGCATTCCAACGTGCGCCGATTGGTGTTCGGCCCCGAGGAGCAATTCATCGAGAGGCTGGGCACCCACGCGGCGATCTTCACCGTGCCCAACTTCCTGGGCCTCGATTACTGGCAGACCTGGCATTACGGGGACTCCACCATGGCCGGGGTCTACAGCGCCCGCAACAACACCGAGGCCCGCGCCATGCTCGGTTTTATGGACACCGATCTGCGGATCGACTACCGCGACACCGAAGCGCAGTTCGCCGAGCTGGAACGGCGGATGGCCGACGACGGGTGGGTGCGTCCGCAGCTGCTGGAATACATGCGCAGCGCGCCGGATTTCTATTTCGACGAGATGTCGCAGATCAAGATGGATCGCTGGTCCAATGGCAGGGTCGCGCTGGTCGGCGACGCCGGCTATTGCTGCTCGCCGCTGTCGGGTCAGGGCACCAGCGTCGCGCTGCTGGGCGCCTACATCCTGGCCGGCGAGCTGGCCGCCGCGGGTGACGACTATGCACTCGGCTTCGCCAACTACCACAAAGAGTTCAACGACTACGTTAATCGCAACCAATGGCTGGTCGTCGACAACATTCCGGGCGGGGCGCCCATACCGCAGGAGGTCTTCGACCGTATCGTCAGTTCGATCACGCTCAAGGACTACTGAGCTCAAGGACTACTGAGCTCAAGGACTACTGAGCTCAAGGACTACTGATGAGCCGGGAACGTTCGCATGCCGACCGGCGTTGACGCCAACGTGCGTCTTTCCGTCCTTGACCTCGTCCCGGTGCGCACGGACCAGACGACCCGCGATGCGCTCGCGGCGACCGTGCAGCTCGCACAGGCCGCCGATCGGCTGGGTTTCACGCGCTACTGGGTCGCCGAGCACCACAACATGCCGTCCGTCGGCGCCACCAGCCCGCCGGTCCTGATCGCCTATCTCGCGGCGCAAACCTCGCAGCTGCGGCTCGGGTCCGGCGGTGTCATGCTGCCCAATCACGCGCCGCTGGCGGTGGCCGAGCAGTTCGCGCTGCTGGAAGCCGCCGCGCCGGGCCGCATCGACCTGGGCATCGGCCGAGCGCCCGGATCGGACCCGGTGACCTCCTACGCGCTGCGCGGCGGCCGGGACGATCGCGACATCGAGAACTTCCCGGAATACCTCGACGACGTGGCGGCGCTGATGAGCGCGCGCGGCGTAGTGGTGCCGCTGCGCTCGGGGGACTACCGGCTCAAGGCCACGCCGGCAGCGGCCGGGGAGCCGCGCCTGTGGTTGTTGGGCTCGTCGATGTACTCGGCGCACCTGGCTGCCGCCAAGGGGTTGCCGTACGTCTTCGCGCATCACTTCTCCGGCAACGGAACCGAGGAGGCGCTCGAGGTGTATCGCTCCCGGTTCAAGCCGAGCGCCGTGGCGGCCGAGCCGGTGACGTTTCTGACCGTCAACGCGGCGGTGGCCGAAACCCGCGACGAGGCAACGGCATTGATGCTGCCCAACCTGCAGATGATGGCGAAGCTGCGCACCGGACAGCCCCTCGGGCCGGTGCCGCTCGTGGAAGAGGCCGAAGGCGCCGAGCTGACGCCCCAGCAGCGGCGCATCGTGGAGAGCGGGCTGCGACGAGCGGTCCTGGGTACGCCGGCCGAGGCGGCCGAACAATTGTGGGCGCTCGCGCAACGGTTCGACGTCGACGAGGTGATGATCAACCCGGTCGCCTCGGCCCGCCGGGGCACCGAGCCGGCCACCGCGCCGGCGCGGGTAACCACCCTGGAATTGCTCGCCAAGGAGCTGTTCTGACCGGTCAGTCCGCGACACGCTGGGACTCGACCGACCCGGCGGTCGCGCCCTTGGCCGTCATCCAGCGCAGCAGTTTGTCCGGTGGCAACGGTGGGCTGTGCACGAACCCCTGGGTGATGGTGCAGCCGTAACTCCGCAGCGCGCTCAGGGTGACCTCGTCCTCGACCCCCTCGGCGACGAGGTCTGCGCCCAAGTTCTGCGCCAGGTCCACGGTGGACTGCACGATGGCCACCGATCTAGGGTCCTGGGCCAGCCGGGCCACGAATCGCCTGTCGAGCTTCAGCTCGTCGACCGACACATCCTGCAGGCGGGCCAGCGACGACCATCCGGTGCCGTAGTCGTCCAGCGAGATGCGAACACCGAGGAGCTGCAGGGCGGCCACGGTGTTGCGGGACCGCTCCGAGTCGACCAGGGCGCTCTCGGTGATCTCGACGATCAGTGCGTCAGCGGGCAAGTCGTGGGTCCGCAGCAACCGCTCGATGGTGACCGCGAGGTCGAGGTCGAGCAGGCTCGCCGTCGACAAGTTCACTGCGACGGTCAGCGGGACCCCCTGGTCTCGCCAGGACCGAGTCTGCTCGAGCGCGAGGTCGAGGGTGCGATTGGCGACCGTGCGCATCAAACCGGCGCGCTCGGCGGCGGGCAGGAACTCCTCCGGCAGCAACAACCCACGGGCGGGATGCTGCCAGCGCAGCAGCGCCTCGACGCTGTGGACGCTTCCGTCGGCCGCGTCGACCTTGGGCTGGTAATGCACCGTCAACTGGTCGCCGTCGGTGAGCGCTGCGCGCAGCTCCCCGACGAGGTTGGGATCGTGGTCGCGGTCCACCTCGAAAGTCGACTCGTACACGGCGATTCTGCTGATGGCGGACTTGGCATGCGGGACCGCCGCTTCGGCCCGATTCAGCAGCTCCTGGGGATGGTCGCAATGGTCGGGGTAGAGCGCGACGGCGATGCAGGCGTCGATCTGCACACTGATCGCATCCAGTTCGAACGGGGTGTTCATGCCCTCGAGCAATCGGCCGGCCTGGGCGCGGGCGGCGATCAAGTCGGACCCTTCGCCGAGCAGGATGGCGAATTCTTCGTCACTGACACGCGCGAGCAGATCGTCGCGACGGACGTTGCGCCCCAATCGGTTTGCGATGTGCCACAGAAGTTCGCCGCCGAAATGGTGGCCGACCGAGTCGTTGATCTCCCGCAGCTTGTCGAGGTGCAGCAAGAGCAGCGCGCGACGCGATGACGTCCTCGCCTGCGACGCTGAGGCCGACAGCGCGGTGAGCGCCGTCGCCAGTGACCGCCGATTGGGCAGGGCGGTCAATTCGTCGGTCATGGCCTGCTGGTGGCTTTCGGCCAGCATGCTGACATCTCGGAAGGTCACCGCGAACCGCGCGGCGACCGCGATGAGGCTCAGCGCGGCGAGGGTCGAAGCGAGCCGCGAGTGGTGCCCCAGGATGGCCACGCCGAGTGCCACCACGGTGCACGTCACCGGCACCGCATAGGAGCCGAGCCCGCGCCGCGATGGCCGTGTCGCCGACGACCAACGCGCCCAGCTGGCGATCGCCACCAACAGCGACGAAGACGGCCAGAGTGCGTCCAGCGTGGTGCCCGCCCGGTATGAGCCCGCCGATGTCTGAAAGAGGTAGATGGTGTCCGCGACCGCGAAGCCGACCAGGCCGACAACGAGAAAGCCCCACCGAACGTCGCTGCGCCGGCCGACGATTGGCAACATGCCGACGGCCAGGGCCAGCAGCAGCAGATCACCCCAGGGGTAGACCAGACCCACCAGCACGGTCGCGGGCGTCCGGGCCGCTGCGGCGTGCATGGGTCCGGCCCTCAGCGCGGCGGCCAGCGCGGCCACGGCCAACGCGCACACCAGCGAATCGAGGCGGATGGGCATCGGCACCCGTTTCAGGCAGGATCGCATCAGCAGCAGAATCCCGGCGTAGACGAGCGGGTAGAACGCCAGGTATCCGGGATCGGCAACCGACGGCGAGTGGGCATTCGGAACCCACAATGCGTAGACGATGTCGCCGAGTGCCGAGAATGCCATGCCGGCCGCGATCAGGGACCACGCAAGCCGGTCGGCCCTGAGGCGGTGTGCGCGAACGGCAATCAGCCCGGCCGCCAGCACGTTCAACGCCGAATACAGGAATTTGGAGAAAAAGACGCCGCGGCTCGCATCCGGGAAGGCGACGCTGGCCGCGGTGAAGCAGACCACGCCAACCGCCAAGACGGCCAACGCAATCCGGATTGCCGTCGGTGGCCACCGAATGCCGTCGAGACCGTCGTCCGGTTGCGCCGGGCTGGACGTCGCCAGGTCGGTGGCCCGCCTGCGCATCGGGCCGGTACTCGGCTCAGCCACCGCCGCTGCCGCCGGGGCCGGCTCGGCGGCCGACGACGAGTACGCCAGGGGCAAATCGGGCAGGAAGCCGCGAACGCACTGGCCGCCTTCGCGTTTGGCGGCATACATCGCCAGGTCGGCGTGGCGGAGGAGCTGTTCGACACTGCAGTCCGACCCGCCGGTGGCCACCGTGAAACCGATACTCGGTCGGACCGCTATGGGAATGCCGTCGACCACGATTGGGGCTTTGAACGCCTCGAGCACCCGGCGCGCCTCCGCTTGCGACTCCTCGACGGAGCCTTCCAGCAGCACCGCGAATTCGTCACCGCCAAGGCGGGCGGTGACGCACTTGTCGCCCAAGGCGGCGGTGAGCCGCCCGGCGACCCGCACCAGCAGTTCGTCACCGGCGGGGTGGCCGAGGGCGTCGTTGACCGATTTGAAGTTGTCGAGGTCCAGGCACAGCACACCGATGGGTGCGATATCGCAGCTTTGGCGCGCGACGGCCTCTTCCAGTCGTTGCAGGAAATAGGTCCGATTGGCCAGCCCCGTCAGGCTGTCACGAAACGCTTCCCGCTCGACCTCCGACAGCAGACTCTGGTTCTCCATCAGCACCACGAACTGGCGGGCGAGCACCGCGGCCACGAGGATGCCCAGCGCGACCGCCAACGGCCCGCGCTCCATCAGGCCCACCGCGTGACCCACTCCGACCGCGGAGGCCACCACCAGCGGCAGATACGGCAACCACAGCCGGGTACGGGACCGAATCTCGTCGTTGCGCGTTGTCGGCGACGGGGACTCGCGGATGCTCGTCAGTGCGGCCAGCGCCAGCAATCCCAGCCCGGCCACCCTGCCCAGGTCGACCAGATCGCTCACCTGATAGGTGCCGATCCCGCTCTTGAACACCATCGCGATGTCGGAGACGCTGATGGTCGCCACGCCGCCCGCCAGCAGGTTGCGGCTCGGCTGGTCGCCGCGATGCTCCCGGGAAAGCATCAGGATTGCGGTCGTCAGGAGGACGACGTCGGTGAAGATTTCCGCGACGGTCGTCACCCGCGACCCGCTGTCCTCGCGCAGTTGTTGGTCGAGCACGAATACCCACGACACCACGAACAGCGAGGTCGCCACGATGAGACCGTCGAGCGCCAGCCGCCGTGGACTGTGGCGGGAAAAGCGCGACAACAGCAACATCGACGCGAAGGCGCCGAACGGCCAGAGCAGCAGCACGACCTCGGCGGCGGCCGGGTTGGTGGCATGGGCCAGTTCCGGACGCACGTCGTAGACGGCCCAGATGACCTCGCCGGCCGCCCAGCCCAGCAGCGCCGTCACCAACGCCAGCCATCCGCGCCGGTGCCGCCCGACGGTGGACCGGGCCGCATAGCCGGCACACACCGCCGCCGACAGCAGGCAAACCGCCAAAGCGATTTCGTCGACCGGTCGGGTGGCGTAGGCACCCTGCCAGCCACCGATCGAGGACGCGACCACCAGCGCGGCGGCCAAACCGTATACGCCGGCCACCAGCCAACCGAGGCGCGAAGGCAGCCGGAACCGCCACCGGGGATTTCCCGCCCAGGGTGTCATGCCCGCTCCAGCCGATCCCGCGCCATGTGGTGAGCTTCCGAGGAGTTCACCGCGCGCTAGTGGAGAATAATCCTCCGCGCCGGGTTCAGGGTCAGCGTCGCGTAAGTACCACGACCGGAATCGGCCGCGACGTCTTCTTCTGGTAAGCCGTGTATCGGTTGCCGTTGTTCTTGTTGACGATCTGCCACAGCCGCGAATAGTCGGCGTCATCCGGCAGCACGGGCCGGGCCGTTACCGCGAAACGCCTTGGCCCAACATTGATTTCCACGTCCGGATGCTTGCGGAGGTTGTGATACCAGCCGGGTGCGCGCGGGTCGCCCCCCTTGGACGCGACGATCAGGTAGTCGTCGCCGTCCCGAGCGTAGGTGAGCGCCGCGGTTCGGGGCTGGCCTGTCTTGGCGCCCACGGTGTGTAGCAGCAGGCTGGGTATCAGGAGCATGCGATGACCGACCCAGCCGTTCGTCCTGCGATAGACGGTGTCGTGTACGCGCAGAATTCGGGGCAGTAACCGCTGCTCGACCCAGGACGGAAGTGCCATCCGCCCAGTATTACTGGCTGGCGTCGATGCGGGCCAGAGCCGAACGCAGGATCTGCGCGGTGGCCTCCCGGTCGGGGTCGCGCCGCAGCAGCACGCCCTTGGCGACCGACAGCTTGTCGCCGTTGCGCCGCGGGAGCACGTGCAGGTGGATGTGGAACACCGTCTGGAAGGCGGCGCTGCCGTCGTTGATGGCGATGTTGGTCGCGTCGGCCAGTTCGGTCGCGCGGGCGGCACGGGCGATCCGTTGACCCATGGTGACCATCCCGGCCACCGTCTCCGGGGGCGTGTCAGTGAGGTCCACGCTGTGTCGTTTGGGGAGCACCAGGGTGTGGCCCCGGGTGAAGGGGCGGATGTCGAGGATGGACAGGTAGTCGTCGTCTTCACAGATCCGGATGGCCGGGGCCTCGCCGGCGACGATCGCACAGAACACGCAGGACATGTCGCCCACGGTACTGGCCGGGGGATACGCTGCCGCAGTGGACGCACCCGACGTGGCCCGCGAGGTGGCTTATGCCGGCGCGGCCGCGCAGGCACGGATGCTCGCCGACGGCGAACTGACGGCGCCCGAACTGCTCGAGATCTACCTGGACCGGATCGCGCGGCTGGACAGCCAGCTGCGCTGCTACCGCGTGGTGCTCTCCGACAGCGCGCGCTACGAGGCCGCCGTCGCGCAGGACCGCCTCGACGCCGGCGAGCGGCTCCCGCTGCTCGGGGTGCCGATCGCGATCAAAGACGATGTCGACGTCGCCGGCGAGGTGACGACGTACGGCAGCGGCGGACACCGGCCCGCGGCGACATCCGACGCGGAGGTGGTCCGCCGGCTGCGCGCCGCCGGCGCCGTCATCCTCGGCAAAACCAATGTGCCCGAGCTGATGATGTTTCCCTACACGGAATCGCTGACCTTCGGTGCGACCCGCAACCCCTGGAATCTGAGGCGCACCCCGGGTGGCAGCAGTGGCGGCAGCGCCGCCGCAGTGGCCGCCGGCCTCGCTCCACTGGCGCTGGGATCCGACGGCGGGGGCTCGATTCGCATCCCGGCGATCTGGTGCGGCCTGTTCGGTGTCAAACCGCAACGGGATCGGGTGTCGCTGGAGCCGCACGACAACGCCTGGCACGGGCTGAGCGTCAACGGTCCGCTGGCCCGGTCGGTGCTCGATGCCGCGCTGTTCCTGGATGCGACGTCGACGGTCCCGGGGCCCGAGGGGGAGTTCGTGGCCGCGGCGACTCGTGACCCCGGACGGCTGCGAATTGCCTTGAGCACCAAGTCCCCAACGCCGGTGCCGGTCAAGGTCGGTAAGGAGGCGCTGACGGCGGTCGAACAGGCCGGCGCGTTGCTGCGCGACCTGGGGCATGAGGTGATCGCCGGGGACCCCGACTATCCGCCGTCGGCCATCATGACCAATTACCTGCCCCGCTATCTGCGCGGCATCAGCGACGATGCCGATTCATTGGCGCACCCCGAACGGCTGGAGGCGCGCACCCGCAACCTGGCCCGCGCCGGTTCGTTGTTCTCCGACCACCGGATGACCGCCCTTCGCGAGGCCGAGCCGGCGGTGACCGCCCGGATCCAATCGATCTTCGACGACGTCGACGTCGTCCTCACGCCGGGCAACGCCACGGGCCCCTCCCGCATCGGCGCCTACCAGCGCCGCGGCGCGGTGTGGACGCTGCTCGCGGTGGCGCAGCGCGTTCCCTACCAGCAGATCTGGAATCTGACCGGACAGCCCGCCGCCGCCGTGCCGTGGGACTTCGACGGTGACGGCCTGCCGATCGCCGTTCAGCTGGTGGGCCGGCCGTACGACGAAGCGACGCTGTTGTCGCTGGCCGCGCAGATCGAATCCGCCAGGCCGTGGGCCCACCGGCGCCCTCCGGTGTCATAACGGCTGCACTGAAACTTCGCGCCAAGCCGCCAGCTTGGCTTCCGGCGGCACGGCATGGGCCGGGCTGGTCGACGGCAGCCGCCGGTACTCGAGCCGCTCGTCGGCATAGGCCAACCTGCGGTACAGCTCGGCGGCCTTGGCGCCGTTGAAGTACACCCGGGCGATGGTAGGGTGCCGCGCGAACAATCCACCGAAGTCGTTGACCACCAAGCTTTTCGGCTCGATCGCCGAGTCCGCGCTGCCGGCGCGGCGGCATGCGCGCACCACGTCCCAGAGGGCCACACCGGCCGATTGCAGCGCGGCCAGCCGTGCTTTGTAGGGCGCCGCCGCATCGAACCCGAACAGCTCTGCGGTGATCGGCCAGAACGCATTTCGGGGATTGGCGTAGTACTGACCCACCGCCAGGGACTGGGCGCTGGGAAACGAACCCAGGATCAGCACCCTCGCGCGCTGATCGACGACCGGCGGGAACCCCAGCAACAGTGATGCGCTCATCCTTCACATCATGACTTCACATCATGGCTCGCTGGCGTTGTACGTTGGCGACGTGGACGAGGACCTGCTCGAAGGACTCGAGGGCAGCGCGCGCACCGAGCGGGCGGAATTGGTGGAGTGGCTGCTCGAGCAGGGCATCACCGCGGACGAGATCAGGGCGACCAACCCGCCATTGCTGCTCGCCAGCCGCCACCTCATCGGTGACGACGGCACCTACGTGTCCACCCGGGAGATCAGCGAGACCCACGGCATCGACCTGGACCTGTTGCAACGAGTGCAGCGCGCGATCGGTCTGGCCCGGGTGGACGATCCCGACGCGGTCGTGCACATGCGCGCCGACGGTGAAGCCGCCGCCCGCGCCCAGCGCTTTGTCGAACTCGGCCTGGATCCCGAGCATGTGGTGCTGGTGGTCCGGGTGCTCGCCGAAGGGCTGTCACGCGCCGCCGAGGTCATGCGCTACTCCGCCCTCTCGGCCATCATGCGGCCCGGGGCGACCGAGCTGGAAATCGCCAAGGCCTCAAAGGCGTTGGTCAGCAAGATCGCGCCCGAGCTCGGCCCGCTGATTCAGCACATGCTCTTCATGCAGCTGCGCCACATGATGGAGACCGAGGCGGTCAATGCCGCGGAGCGCGCCGCCGGCAAACCGCTGCCGGGCGCGCGCCCGATCACCGTCGCCTTCGCCGACCTCGTCGGCTTCACCCGCATCGGCGAAGCGGTGTCGGCAGAGGAGCTGGGCCATCTGGCCAACCGGCTTGCCGTCCTGGCCCGAGACATCACCGTCCCGCCGGTCCGGTTCATCAAGACGATCGGTGACGCGGTGATGTTCGTCTGCCCCGACCCGCTGCCCATGCTCGACGTGGTGGTGAAGCTCGTGGACGCTGTCGACACCGACAACGACTTCCCGCGGCTGCGGGCGGGTGTGGCCTCCGGCATGGCGGTGAGCCGGGCGGGCGACTGGTTCGGCAGCCCGGTCAACGTCGCGAGCCGGGTCACCAGTGTGGCGCGCCCGGGCACCGTGCTGGCGGCGGATTCGGTCTGGGAGACGATCGGCGACACCGGCGAGTTCAACGGGTCGTTCGCCGGCGCGCGCCGCCTGAAGGGCATCAAGAACGAGGTGAAGCTTTTCCGGATTCGCCGCGGCGACGGGTCCAACGGCGACGACTGACCCGGGAAGCCCGCGGACATAGGCAGGCCCGGACGACACTAGGGGGCGTTTGACTCCGTCATGCGCGGGTCCTACGCGGCCGGTTTCTACCCTGACTTCCGGCGCTTGCGATCTGGTCGTTCCGGGCCTGCTTCGCTACCCAAAATACAACTTTGAGCAGCCCATATCAACGGGTTCTGCGCACTTGGGCGCACCTTTTGGTGCCCGCGTCGCCGCGACCGCGTTCGCCGCGGGTGAACGGCCTTCCATAAACCATGAAACGATGTAATTATGTAATCATGAAATCGCATCACACGCGCGGCCGGCGTTACGGCCGCCCCGGCGGCTGGCAGCAGGCCCAGCAACCCGACGCCAGCGACGCCGCGGAATGGTTCGCCGGGCGTCTGCCCGAAAGCTGGTTCGACGGTGACCCGACGGTCATCGTCGACCGCGAAGAGATCACGGTCATCGGACGGCTGCCCGACGTCCAGGGTTCGGAGCAAGAGGAGACCGAGGCGCGCGGGCAAGGCCGCGCCTCACGGTTCCGCGAGGAAACCCGTTCGGAGCGAATGCGCATCGCCGATGAGGCGCAGGATCGCTACGGCCGCAAGGTTTCCTGGGGCGTCGAGGTCGGCTCCAAATCCGGCGCGGAGCGAATCCTGTTCACTCACATCGCAGTACCGGTGATGACGCGCTTGAAGCAACCGGAACGGCAGGTGCTCGACACGCTGGTCGACGCCGGCGTCGCCCGGTCCCGCGCGGACGCGCTCGCGTGGTCGGTCAAGTTGGTCGGTGAGCACGCCGAGGAGTGGCTGGCCAAGTTGCGCAGCGCCATGTCGGCCGTCGACGACTTGCGCGCTCAGGGTCCGGACATCCAATAGCGCAGTGCCGCTTCGGCTTTGCCGTGCCTAGCCGTTCTCGATCTTCGCGAGGATCTTGTCGACGATCTGGGTGCCCTGGTCGCTGATGTGGTACCCGCAGGCATTGACGTCGACGATCACGTTGTTCGCCGTGCCCATAGCGCGCTGGCACTCCCAGCCGTCGGCGCCTTCTTGGGTGTCCAACACGGCGATCTTGGGTGGATCACCTTGAACCTGTGCAAACGTCCACCGATAAGTCTTGCCCTTGTTCGTCACGGTCACCGTCTTGCCGGCGCAGCCCTTCCACTTGCTCGCCGAACTCTGCAGGAATGCCTTCGCCTTGTCGGTGGATGGGAAAAGGACAACGGCCTGATTGACCCAATGGTCGTAGTTGTCTCCCGGCTCGGAAGACACCAGTCCGCTCACCGCCGAGTAACCGGTGCCCGCGTAGACCGGATTCTGGGTGGTGTAGAGCGCTCCCTGACAGTCGGGCTGCGACACCGTCAGCGACGAAGTGTCCATTGTCTGAATGGGCTTGCCGGGCTCCATGGTTGAGGAGCCCATGACGGTGTTGATGTCGGTAGCGCCGAGCAAGAGCGCGCTGAGACGCTCGGCCGGTATCGGGTCGGGAGGCGGCACCGGCTTGGGTCGCACGGCAAGCCAGATGCCGACGCCACCGGCGATGACGACGATGACTAGGGCGGCGGCGGCGGCGATGATGGGCCAGGGGTTGCGTTGTTTGGGTGGGGGTTGGTTCCAGGCGGGTGTGCCGGTGAATGGGGCTGGGGTTGGTGGTGGGGGGCCGCCCCAATTGGGGTTGGCGCCTTGGTAGTAGGGCGGTGTGGCCGCGGGCTGGCCGGCGGCTGGGATGGGGCCGCTTTCGGGCCGCCAGGTCGGCGGGCCCGGCGCGGGTATCGGGGTCGAGCCGGGTACCGGGGTGGAGCCGGGTACCGGGGTCGAGCCGGGGGCCGGGGGCGGTGGCGCCGGCGTCGGGGGAGGCGCCATGACGGTGCCGGGCAGGGTGGCTTCTTGGCTGCGGCGCAAGATGGTGGCGGCGTGGTCTTGGTCGGGGTCGCTGAGTGCCTCGTGGGCGGCCAGGGCCAGGTCGCCGGCGCTGGCGTAGCGGTCGGCGGGGTTTTTGGCCATCCCGCGGGCGATCACCGCGTCGAAACCCTTGGGTATGCCCGGCCGCAACGCGCTGGGCTGGGGGATGGGATTCATGGTGTGGGCGGTCACCAGCGCGCCCGCGCTACTGGATGTGTAGGGCGGGGATCCGGTGAGGCATTCATAGAGCACGCAGGCCAGGGCGTAGATGTCGGCGCGGTAGGTGACTTCGGCGTTGGAAAACCGTTCCGGGGCCATGTATTTCCACGTCCCGACCGCGGTGCCCAATTGGGTGAGCTTCTCGTCGGTGGTGGCGCTGGCGATGCCGAAGTCGACCAGGTAGGCGAAGTCATCGCGGGTGATGAGAATGTTTTGTGGTTTGACGTCGCGGTGCATCACCCCGGCGGCGTGGGCGGCATCCAGGGCCGAGGCGATCTGGGTGATGATGGCCACCGCGCGCGGCGGGGCCAGCGGGCCGAAGCGTTTGAGCACGCTGTCTAAGTCGGTGCCCTCGACCAGGCGCATCTCCAAGAACATCTGGCCATCGATTTCGCCGTAGTCGTGGATGGGCACCACGTGCGGCTCCTGCAAACGACCGGCGGTGCGGGCTTCGCGTTTCATCCGCTCCCGAAACACCGGGTCCTTGCTGAAGGTCTCCGAGAGCAGCTTGACCGCCACCGTCCACTCCTTGACGGTGTGCTCGGCCTCATAGACTTCCCCCATCCCACCCCGGCCCAGCAGCCGTTTTAGGTGATAGGGGCCAAAATCCGACCCCACCCGCGAGGGCTGCTCATCACTCATCGCCGATCCTTCACACCCATCCACCACGCCACCGACACCAACAATTGCCCGGCGCACCGGTCAGCCGCAACCCCCGCACCCAGCAACCACGACCGTAAGCCCCCACCCACCCCCACGCACCACAAACACCCGAATCAACCAACCCCGATCAACCCCCGCCGAACGCTTCAAGGATTCGTCAAGGATGCGGCGAGTAGATGCGCGGATTCTGAGGGCACATCTCGGGACGCAACGAAGGGAACGCAGGTGCTGACGACTACAGGGACCGCGGCACGCGGTGTCACCGCGCGGCACGCGTGCTCCTACCTGGTGTATTGCGTCGGATACCGGCTGTTGTCGATGCAATTGTGGTGCGCCGCGCTGGCGGTCAGCGGCGCCCCTCTCATGGTGAAGTTTCCCGCCTAGAACACTCGCCCGCATCGCTTCGCGGCGGTCAGGCGGAAGCCTCTCTCCGCGTTGCGGTTTGACCGCATCGGCTCAGCCGCCGTAGTTGGTCCACCACGTGTGCAGGTCCTCGATGGCGGGGGGATCCCCGTAAACATCACAGAGGATGAGTTTGGCGTCGTTGGTCCATATCACGTTCGGGTGGTTTTTGTAGGTGCCGCACGCGATCATGCCGGCGGTCACGTTCGGGGTGCTGTCGTGGTGCCAGCCATCCGGCGACGGCCCGGCTCCCGGACAGTTCATCAGCTGCACGGCGGCGACGTCGTCGTCGAACGCCTTCTTCAGCAGATCCTCATTGGCGAACAGCCCATAGATCGCGCGGGATGGGCCGCCAGGGTTGGTGTTCTTCTCGCAGTCGACCATGGCCAAAGTATTGATCCAGATGCTGTTCGCCTTAGGGGTCGCCGGTGTGCAAGCGCCCGCGGGATACCCCGCGGGCAGCATGCTCAGCAGCTTGCTCTGCGGATTGCTCGCCCGGGTGGTCGTCGTGGTGGTGGTCCTGGCGGTGGTCGTTGTCGTGGTCGACGTGGGGTTTGCTTGCGGCTTGGTGTCGTGACCTTGCATGACTATCGCGATGCCGACGGCGGCGGCGATGACGACGATGACTAGGGCGGCGGCGGCGGCGATGATGGGCCAGGGGTTGCGTTGTTTGGGTGGGGGTTGGTTCCAGGCGGGTGTGCCGGTGAATGGGGCTGGGGTTGGTGGTGGGGGGCCGCCCCAATTGGGGTTGGCGCCTTGGTAGTAGGGCGGTGTGGCCGCGGGCTGGCCGGCGGCTGGGATGGGGCCGCTTTCGGGCCGCCAGGTCGGCGGGCCCGGCGCGGGTATCGGGGTGGAGCCGGGTACCGGGGTGGAGCCGGGTACCGGGGTCGAGCCGGGGGCCGGGGGCGGTGGCGCCGGCGTCGGGGGAGGCGCCATGACGGTGCCGGGCAGGGTGGCTTCTTGGCTGCGGCGCAAGATGGTGGCGGCGTGGTCTTGGTCGGGGTCGCTGAGTGCCTCGTGGGCGGCCAGGGCCAGGTCGCCGGCGCTGGCGTAGCGGTCGGCGGGGTTTTTGGCCATCCCGCGGGCGATCACCGCGTCGAAACCCTTGGGTATGCCCGGCCGCAACGCGCTGGGCTGGGGGATGGGATTCATGGTGTGGGCGGTCACCAGCGCGCCCGCGCTACTGGATGTGTAGGGCGGGGATCCGGTGAGGCATTCATAGAGCACGCAGGCCAGGGCGTAGATGTCGGCGCGGTAGGTGACTTCGGCGTTGGAAAACCGTTCCGGGGCCATGTATTTCCACGTCCCGACCGCGGTGCCCAATTGGGTGAGCTTCTCGTCGGTGGTGGCGCTGGCGATGCCGAAGTCGACCAGGTAGGCGAAGTCATCGCGGGTGATGAGAATGTTTTGTGGTTTGACGTCGCGGTGCATCACCCCGGCGGCGTGGGCGGCATCCAGGGCCGAGGCGATCTGGGTGATGATGGCCACCGCGCGCGGCGGGGCCAGCGGGCCGAAGCGTTTGAGCACGCTGTCTAAGTCGGTGCCCTCGACCAGGCGCATCTCCAAGAACATCTGGCCATCGATTTCGCCGTAGTCGTGGATGGGCACCACGTGCGGCTCCTGCAAACGACCGGCGGTGCGGGCTTCGCGTTTCATCCGCTCCCGAAACACCGGGTCCTTGCTGAAGGTCTCCGAGAGCAGCTTGACCGCCACCGTCCACTCCTTGACGGTGTGCTCGGCCTCATAGACTTCCCCCATCCCACCCCGGCCCAGCAGCCGTTTTAGGTGATAGGGGCCAAAATCCGACCCCACCCGCGAGGGCTGCTCATCACTCATCGCCGATCCTTCACACCCATCCACCACGCCACCGACACCAACAATTGCCCGGCGCACCGGTCAGCCGCAACCCCCGCACCCAGCAACCACGACCGTAAGCCCCCACCCACCCCCACGCACCACAAACACCCGAATCAACCAACCCCGATCAACCCCCGCCTAGCCCTGGGTGTCCGCGGCGATCTGAAACGTGAATTCGTGGTCGCAGATGCGGACGTGGTCGCCGTCGCGCAGAGTGGCCGCCGAGCGGATCCGCTCATGTTGTACATGGACCCCGTTGGAGGACCGGAGGTCGTTGATGATGAAGCTGGTGCCGGTGTCGACAATGACGGCGTGGTGGCGGCTGACTTTCGGGCTGTCGAGCACGATGTCGTTGTCGGGAAGGCGCCCAATCCGGGTCGCCGCCGCGCGCAGCGGATAGCTGCGCCCGGTGGTCTCATGCAGATAAGCGATGGCCTTCTGCCCGGACACCATGGTGTGCTGTTCGAGCACCGTGACCGTGTCGACGGCGGCGGTCTTGGCACTTCGTTTCACGTCCAGCGGTTCCTGCCGCAAGATCCGCTCGTTGAGCGACCGCAGCGTCGGACCCGGATCGATCCCCAGGTCGTCGGCGAGCGTGGTCTTGACGCGGCGGTAGGCGGCCAACGCGTCGGACTGGCGGTCGGTGAGGTAGTAGGCCGTGATCAACTGGGCCCACAGCGGCTCGCGATAGGGGTGTTCGGCGGTGAGCGCTTCCAGCTCAGTGATCACACCAGACGCTCGCCCGCAAGCGATTTCGGCCTCCGCCTTTGCGCCGTGCACCAGAATCTTTTCCTCGACAAGGGAAGTCGCGAAGGTGTCGACGAACTGAAACTCGCGTAAGTCCTCGAGCACGGGTCCGCGCCATTGGGCCAACGCGGCCGCCAAGTGCCGGCTGGCTTCCTCGAATTTTCCTAGCGCGGCCGCGTGCACGCCCGCGGCCTTTTCCGCGATGAACCGTCCCAGATCGTAGGCGTTTTCGTCGATGCTGAGCCGGTATCCCGGTGGTGCCGCGGCCAGCACCGCTCTCGGGTCGATTCCCGCGTTGCTGAGCAGCTTGCGAAGATTGGACACGTAAGAATGAATGCTGGCCCGCGCCCCCGACGGCGGCTCGTCGTCCCATAGGGCCGTGATGAGCCTGTCGACCCCGACCGGAGTGTTGCGGTTCATCAGCAGCATGGCCAGCACCGCTCGCTGTTTGGGGGTGCCCAAGGCCACCAGGGTGCCGTCGACGGTCATCTCCAACGGTCCGAGCAGACCGAGTTCGAGACGTTTGTCCACCATCGCTTATCGGTCCTTCCGGTCCTGCGCAGCACCAAAGAAAATGTCCTAGCTTGTCATTGTGATATCAATCCCGGCGAATTCGGTAGAAACGCGCGAATCTGGCTCTGCCGCGGATGAGTGAAAAGCGTTCCCCGCCAGAACGACCTCTGACACGCGGTGCGAACAGGGTTGGCCCCCAGACGAACACGCATACGGCGGGCAACCGTGGGGCTGCCCGCCGCGCGATGGGAATTCGGTTGTGCCTCACATGGTGGCGACGATCAGCTCGTGGCTGGCTTCCCAGGCTCGCATGAAGAGCGCCATCGGGAGCTGCGCGTCCCGGCCCTTGGGGTCACCGCTGTCGTTCAGGTGCACGATGTTGTAGGCGGTGTCGACACCGGTCACCACCACGGCGTGGTCACCTATCGGGTTGCCGTTCTCGTCCGTTGTCTCGACGGGGATGTTCCAGATCAGTTCGGCGTTGACGCTGACCATCACCTTGTGACCGGTGCCCAGCAGCTGCTCGATTCCTTCGATGCCCGCGGGTACGCCGGTCTTCGCCGCGTGGGCCGCGTCGCTGACCACTCCGTAGACGTTGTACAGCTTCAGCAGCGTCGGGACATCGCCGAACATGGTGCCCTGGCCCGAATTCGGGTCCTTGGCGTTGGACGGCTTGATGTAAATCGAGCCCGGGTGGATCGTGCTGGGTGTTGACTGGGCCTTCTTGATGATGGCGTCCTCCGAGGGCTCCTTGCCGGTCATCTGGCCGATCACGTCGGCGGCGGCCATCAGCACGCAGTCGTCGTACTTCTGGTGGCGCCACCACTTGGCGGCAGCGGCGGGGTCGCCGTAGGTGGCGCCCGAGGCCGCTTCGGCCGGGCCGGCCACTCCCAGCGCGATGGCACCGGCGACCAGTGCCAAGACGGCGGTCTTGGCCATGCTGGCAATCTTGATGCTCTTCATGGTTTGTCCTTTTCTCGTTGCGTTCGTTGCGCCCCGTGGCGGCTTTGATTGAGAAAAGGTTCCGACCTTCGCCTTTTCGTTACCTCAACGAATTCTCAAAGTGACTTCGTCCGGATAACGGGAGGCGGTGCCCGGGCTGGCCGGACGAGCTCGCTTCTCGGGCTTACGCCTTCGTCATGGCGTAGTAGGCACCTCGCCGGGCCACCAGTTCGGGGTGGCTGCCTTGCTCGACGATCCGGCCCGCCTCGATAACGACGATGCGATCCGCATCGCGGATCGTCGAAAGCCGATGCGCGATAATAAAACTCGTGCGATCGCGGCGAAGCTCGGACATGGCGCGGGCAATAAAGGCCTCGGTGCGGGTGTCGACCGAGCTGGTCGCCTCGTCCAGGATCAACAGTTGCGGCCGGGCAAGGAATGCGCGGGCGATGGTGATGAGTTGCTTCTCGCCGGCGCTGATGTTGCCGCCGCCGCCGCTGACCCGGGTCTCGTAGCCTGCCGGCAGCGTGTGCACGAACCGGTCGACGTAAGCCGCCTTCGCGGCCTCCACCACCTCGTCCGCGCTGGCCCCGGGCCGCCCGTAGGCGATGTTCTCCGTGATCGTCCCGTCGAAAAGCCAGGTGTCTTGCAGCACCATGCCGATCCGCGACCGCAACGACTGCCTGCTCACCCTGGTGATGTCGACCCCGTCGACCAGGATCCGGCCGGAGTCAACGTCATAGAACCGCATGAGCAGGTTCACCAACGTGGTCTTGCCGGCGCCCGTCGGCCCGACGATCGCCACCGTGCTGCCCGGCTCGGCCACCATCGACAGGTCATGGATCACCCGCGAATTCGGGCGGTAACCGAAGCTCACGTGCTGGAACTCGACTCGTCCGGCACCGCCGCTGACCCCCACGGAGTCCGGCGATTCCTCCGGCTCGTCGAGCAGATCGAACACTCGCTCCGCGCTGGCGACCCCGGACTGCAGGGTGTTGTACATCCCGGCCACCTGGCTCAGCGGGGCGTTGAACTGCCGGACGTATTGGATGAAGGCCTGGATGTTACCCAGGGTGATGTGGCCGGTGGCCACCTGCAGGCCGCCCACGACGGCGACGGCCACGTAACCGAGATTGCCGATGAACGACGTCGCCGGCCCCACCAGGCCGGAGAAGAACTGGGCGCCGAAACTGGCGTGGTAGACGTCGTCGTTGAATTCGCGGAACTGCTCGCGCGCCGCAGCCTGGTGGCCGAACGTCTTGACCACCGTGAAGCCGCTGTAGGTCTCCTCGATATGGGCGTTGAGGCGCCCGATGCTTGTCCACTGCGCCACGAACAGGCGCTGTGCGCGCCGCGCGATCGCACGCGTCGCCACCAGCGACAGCGGCACCGTCGCCACGGCGATCAGGGCCAGCAGCGGCGAGATGGACACCATCATCGCCAGCACCGCGACGACGGTCAGGATCGACGTCACCAGCGCGCTGATGGTCATCGACAGCGACGACTGCACGTTGTCGATGTCGTTGGTCACGCGGCTCAGCAGCTCACCGCGTTGGCGCCCGTCGAAGTAAGACAGCGGCAGCCGGTGGATCTTGTCCTCCACGTCGGAACGCAGCGCGACCATGGTGCGCTGCACGGTGACGTTGAGCAGCCGCGCCTGCGCCCAAATCAGCAGCGCCGAAACCAGATACAGGCCCAACGCCAGCGTGAGGGTTCGTGCCACCGCGCCGAAATCCACGCCTTTGCCCGGCACCACGTTCATCCCCGACAGCAGGTCGGCGAAGGTGCCGTCGCCTCGGGCCCGGGCCGCGGCGACGGCCTGCGCCTTGGTGATTCCCGCGGGCAGCTGTCGCCCGATGACGCCGTTGAACAGTAAATCGGTGGCGTGACCGAGGATTCGCGGGACGATGACTCCGATCACCGTTCCGGTGATGCCGAGGCTGATCACCGCGATGCTCAGCCGGCGTTGTGGCGCAAGCCGTCTCACCAGCCGGCCGGCTGAACCCCAGAAGTCGCGGGAGCGCCCGGCCGGTGCCGGGGTCAGGCCGCGGGTGGCCGCCACGGTCATGGCGCGCCCCCGACTCGACCCGATGGCAAGGCGCTCACCGACTGCGAGTCGGCGAACTCCGCGTAGGTGGCGCAGTCTGTGAGTAGCGATTCGTGCGTGCCGGTGCCCACCAATTTCCCGTCGTCGACGACGATCACCTGGTCGGCCTGGGCGGCGGTGGAAACCCGTTGCGTGACAACGATGACGGTGGCCTCGCGCGAAACCTCCTGCAGCGACGCGCGCACCCGTGCGTCGGTGTGCACGTCGAGGGCGCCGAACGAGTCGTCGAAGAGATAGATGGCCGGGCGGCGGATGACCGCCCGTGCGATCGCCAGTCGCTGCCGCTGACCGCCGGAGAAGTTGATTCCGCCCTGGGCCACCCGCATGCGCAGCCCGTCGTCTTGCGCGCGCACGAACCCGTCGGCGTCGGCCACTCGCAACGCCTCCCACATCTCGTCCTCGGTCGCGTCCGCCTTGCCGTAGCGCAGGTTGTCGGCCACGGTCCCGGAGAACAGGTAGCCGCGCTGGGGAACCAGCCCGATCGCGGACCAGAGCCGTTCGGTGTGGTAGTCGCGGACGTCGACGTCGTCGATCAGGACGGCGCCACCCGTCACGTCGTAGAGCCGGCAGATCAGCGACACCAGCGTCGACTTGCCCGAACCGGTGCTGCCGACGATGGCCGTGGTGGCGCCGGGCCGCGCGGTCAGCGAAATGTCCTGCAACACAGCGCGATCAGCGCCCGGGTAGCTGAATGTCGCGTGTTCCAGGCGCACCACCCCGGTGATGCCGCCGCGCGGGAACACCGGACTTTGCGGGTTGTCGACGGCGGCCTGGGTCGAGAGCACCTCGGTGATCCGTTCGGCGCAGACGGAGGCTCGCGGCAGCACCACCAGCGTCATGGTCGCCATCAAGACCGCCATGAGGATCTGGGTGAAGTAGGCCAAGAACGCGGTCAGCGAGCCGACCTGCATTTGGCCGCGATCGATGCGCAGCCCGCCGAACCAGATCAGCGCGACACTGGACACGTTGACGGTCAGCGTGGTCACCGGCAGCATGACCGCTTGCCAGTTGCCGGCGGTCAGCGCGGTGTTCGAGAGCGCGGCGTTGGCGCGGGCGAATCGATCGCGCTCGTAGCCTTCGCGGGCGAACGCCCGGACGACCCGGACGCCGGACAACTGGTCGCGCATCACCCGATTGATGCCGTCGATGAGGCCCTGCATCCTGCGGAACAGGGGCAGCATGTGCGACATCACCCAGTAATTGGCCACGGCCATGATGGGAACGCTGACCAGCAGCAGCCAGGTCAGCGCCGCCTCCTGGTGGATGGCCATGATGATTCCGCCGATGCACATGATCGGCGCGGTGATTAGCACGGTGCTCGATATCTGGACCAGGTACTGGATCTGGCGGACGTCGTTGGTGCTGCGCGTCAACAGCGTCGGCGCGCCGAAGCGGGCGGTCTCATGCTCGGAAAAGGTCGTGACGTGTTCGAACATCGCCGCGCGCAGGTCGCGACCGAAACCCATTCCGGTCTTCGAGCCGAAGTACACCGCCGCGACCGCGCACAGCACCTGCAACCCGGTGACCGAGAGCATCACCATGCCGAGACTGACGATGGTCGCCGTGTCACCCTTGGCGACGCCCTCGTCGATGATTGCGGCGTTGACCGTCGGCAGGTACAGCGACGCCAACGTGCTGACCAGCTGCAGCAGCATCAGCACCGCGACCAGCCGCCGGTACGGCTGGATGTACTGGCGCAGCAGTGCCAGGAGCATTTCGTAACTGTCGCATACGGCGGGTCGCACAGTGGCCAGCAACCGCCGGACGCCCTAACCCGCGCATCGTTTGCGGCCGGGCCGGTGAAACGCCTGTTCAGGCGCGTCGGTGGTTGACCCGCTGAGCTGCCGCTACAGTGCATCGTGTGGACCGGCAGCAGGCTGAGCAAAAGCAGGGTAGCGGTGCGGCGTAACTCGAGGGCGCTGGCCGTTGCGGCGTCAGCCCTGGCGATCCTGGTTCCCGGGGTTGCGGCGTGCTCGGATTCCGGGAGCAACAAACCGGGGGCGACGTCCTCGTCGGCGCCGGGGAACTCCGAGGGCCACCACGGGCCGATGTTCCCCCAATGCGGCGGCGTCAGCGATCAGACCGTGGCGGAGTTGACCAGGGTGACGGGCCTGATCAATACCGCCCGTAACTCCGTCGGCTGCCAATGGCTGGCGGGCGGCGGCATCCTCGGTCCGCATTTTTCCTTCTCCTGGTATCGCGGCAGCCCGATCGGCCGTGAACGCAAGACCGAGGAGCTGTCGCGGGCCAGCGTCGATGACATCAACATCAACGGCCATAGCGGGTTCATCGCCATCGGAAACGAGCCCAACCTGGGTGACTCACTATGCGAGGTGGGCATCCAATTCCAGGACGACTTCTTCGAATGGTCGATCAGCTTCAGTCAAAAGCCGTTCCCGCCGCCCTGCGACATCGCCAAGGAGCTGGCACGTCAGTCGATTGCGAACTCCAAATGAGCAGACGAAGCGTCCGTGCCCTCGTAGCCGTCCTGATCGCCGCGCTGCTGGTGTTGACGGGATGTTCGAGATCCATCGGCGGTACCGCCGTCAAGGCGGGCGGTCCGACGCGCAACAACAACTCGCAGCAGCAGTATCCGAACCTGCTCAAAGAGTGCGAGGTGCTCACCAGCGACATCCTCGCCAAGACGGTGGGCGCCGACCCGCTCGACATTCAGAGCACGTTCGTCGGCGCCATCTGCCGGTGGCAGGCGGCCAACCCGGCCGGGCTGATCGACATCACCCGGTTCTGGTTCGAGCAGGGCAGCCTGAGCAACGAACGCAAGGTCGCCGAATTCCTGAAGTACAAGGTCGAGACCCGCAACATCGCCGGGATCGATTCGATCGTGATGCGCCCGGATGACCCGAACGGCGCGTGCGGAGTGGCCAGTGACGCCGCGGGGGTGGTCGGCTGGTGGGTCAACCCCCAGGCGCCCGGCATCGACGCGTGCGGTCAGGCTCTCAAGCTGATGGAGTTGACGCTGGCCACGAACTCCTAGGGTTCAGCGCGGCACCTCGAAGCCGATCAGCGCCGCGCGGCCGAGTTCGAGGCACTTCCATCCGGACGGCACGGTCAGGACGGCGATCGCCGACGTCGGGAACTTAGCCGAAACTCGTTCGGCCACAGCGACATCGGTGCCACTGCCGCCAAGGCCGAGCGCCACGGCCGACATCGTCGGCTCGTGTCCGATGACGAGCAGCGTCTCGACTCCCTCGCCGACCGTGCTGATCTCCTCGATCAGGGTGCCGGGCGTGGCGCCATAGAGCCGCTCGCTGTACCGCGCCGGCGCGTCGATACGCGTGTTGACGAACGTCTGTCGGGTACGCGTGGCGGTGGAGCACAGCACGGCATCGATGGCCGGGACGTTGGCGCGCAGCCAGTCACCGGCAAGGCCGGCTTCACGAACCCCGCGGGGCGCCAGCGGCCGGTCGTGGTCGGCAACGCCGGGCGGGTAGCCGGATTTCGCGTGTCGCATCAAGAGCAACGTGCGCTGGTCTTCCACGGCAGTCACGCTAACCAATCAGAAACCATCACCGCTATGCCGCGTCGTCATCGTCATCGTCATCGTCGCCGCGTAGCAGCTTTTCGGGATGATGAAATGTGTTGGTGCGGGGTTGGCCGCGGTCGAGGTGGGGCGGTGGGATCCACTGGGTTTCATGTTTGGCGTTCTTACGGGTGGTCCAGCCGCCGGGTTTGAGCATGCGGTGATGGGGTCCGCAGGCGAAGGTGAGGTTGTCGATGCCGGTGCGCCGGCATTTCACCCAGTCGGTGACGTGGTGGACTTCGGAGAGGTAGCCGGGCACGGTGCAGCCGGGTGCGGTGCAGCCGCGGTCCTTGGCGTAGAGCATGATTCGCTGACCGGGGGAGGCCAGGCGTTTGGTGTGGTACAGCGCCAGGGGTTTGGCGTTGTCGAAGACGGCCAAATAGTGATGGGCGTGGCGGGCCAGGCGGATGACCTCGCTCATCGGCAGCACGCTGCCGCCACCGGTCAGCCCCGTGCCGGCGGCGGTTTGCAGTTCCTGCAGGGTGGTGGTGATGATGATGGCGGCGGGTAACCCGTTGTGCTGGCCTAGATTTCCCGACGCCAGCAGCGCGCGCGACGCCGCCAGTAGGCCGTCGTGGTTGCGTTGGGCCGCCGAGCGGGTATCGCGGTCGATCGCCTCTTGTGTAGGTGCGCCGTCCACGCAGGGCGTGTCGTCGAGCGGGTTGCACATGCCCGGCGCGGCCAGCTTGGCCAGTACGGCCTCCACGCTGGCGCGGGCCTCGGGGGTCAGAACGCCGCGCAGTTCCGACATGCCGTCGGGGCCCTGCTTGCCAAGGATGAGGCCGCGGCGGCGGGCGCGGTCCTCGTCGCGGTAGGTGCCGTCAGGGTTGAGGCAGTCGGCGAGGTGATCGGCCAGTGCGGCCAGCTGTTCGGGGCGGTATTGCGTGCCGTGGGTGGCCAGGTCGGCCTCGACGGCGTCTCGGGTGTCGGCATCGACCCAACCGGGTAGGCGGTGGAAGAAGCGGCGGATCACCGCCACCTGCCCGGCGCCAAGCTTCCCGTCGCGTTGGGCGGTGGCGGTGGCCGGCAGGATCGGCGCCAGGGGCTCACCGGTGAGTCCGTGTCGCGGGCCCAGGTCGGCGGCCTCTTTGACGCGCCTGGATGCCTCGGCGCGGCTGATCAGTGTCGCCTCGGCGATCGCGTGCGGCAGCGTGCCGCCCAACTCCTCGGGCGTGGCCTGGCGGGCAAGGTTGTTGATCAACGGATGCTCCACCGCCGGGAGGCTCCGGCGGACCTTCTCACAGCGCCCCAACATCGCCAGCTGCTCGCGGGCGGCCAATGCGTCGCAGTCGTAGTTGACCAGATCGGCGATCGCAGCGTCGATGACATCAAACGCCGCCGACAACGCCTCCGGATCAACACTCACAACGCCAAACTAGCCACACCCACCGACAAAAAAGCCGCCATAAATCGCCATAGACGCACACTCGCGCAAAAAGTTTCCCGCGTACTCGTGGCATTCGCGATCGTGGCCGAAAACAGCCGCTCGGAGACCTGCCGTGCGAGGTCCCGCGTCTTGTCGGTGCGCGGATCTAAGCTCGCGGTGCCCTGATAATCACGCAGTTCGGAAGGGGGCCGCCGCCGTGCGATTCCTGCACACCGCCGATTGGCAGCTCGGCATGACCCGGCACTTCCTGGCCGGTGACGCCCAGCCGAGATACTCCGCGGCCCGGCGCGACGCGGTGGCCGGTCTGGGGGCGCTGGCGGCGGAGGTGGGCGCGGAGTTCGTCGTGGTGTCCGGTGATGTCTTCGAGCACAATCAGCTTCCCCAGCAGGTCGTCGGGCAGTCCCTGGAAGCCATGCGCGCCATCGGGATTCCGGTCTACCTGCTGCCGGGCAACCATGATCCGCTCGACGCCTCCTCGGTATACACCAGCGCTCTGTTCACCGCCGAATGTCCCGACAACGTGGTGGTGCTCGATCAGGCCGGCATCCATCGCGTAACGCCCGGGCTGGAGATTGTCGCGGCGCCTTGGCGGTCCAAGGCCCCGACCACCGACCTCGTCGCGGAAGTTCTCGAAGGCCTGGCGCCGGGACCGGTCACGCGGATACTGGTCGCCCACGGCGGGGTCGACGTCCTCGACCCGGACCGCGACAAGCCCTCCCTGATCCGGCTCGCCGCGCTCGACGCCGCGCTGGCGGCCGGCGCGGTGCATTATGTGGCGCTGGGGGATAAGCATTCGCGCACGCACGTCGGTGACAGCGGCCGGATCTGGTATTCCGGTGCGCCGGAAGTCACCAATTTCGACGACGTGGAGTCGGATCCCGGTCATGTCCTGATCGTCGACATCGACGAAACCGACCCGCGCCGCGCCGTCACGGTGGAATCGCGGCATGTCGGCCGGTGGCGTTTCGTCACCATGCGCCGCCAGGTCGATACCCGCCGCGACATCGCCGACCTCGACATGAACCTGGACCTGATGACCGAAAAGGACCGCACCGTGGTGCGGTTGGCGCTCACCGGATCGCTGACGGTGACCGACCGTGCCGCGCTGGACGCCTGTCTGGACAAGTACGCGCGGTTGTATGCCTGGCTCGGCCTGTGGGAACGCCGCACCGACCTGGCGGTCATCCCGGCCGACGGCGAATTCAGCGACCTCGGTATCGGGGGATTCGCCGCCGCCGCGGTCGACGAACTGGTGGCGACCGCACGCGAGGGCGACAACGAGACGGCAGCCGACGCTCAGGCGGCGCTTGCGCTGTTGCTGCGCCTCACCGACCGGGGCGCCGCATGAAGCTGCACCGCCTGACCCTGACGAATTACCGCGGCATCGCGCACCGGGATATCGAATTCCCCGATCATGGCGTCGTCGTGGTGTGCGGCGCGAACGAGATCGGCAAGTCGTCGATGATCGAAGCCTTGGACTTGCTGCTGGAGTCCAGAGATCGCTCGACGAAGAAGGAAGTCAAGCAGGTCAAGCCCACCCACAGCGACGTCGGCTCCGAGGTGAGCGCCGAATTGAGCTGTGGCCCTTACCGTTTCATCTACCGCAAGCGGTTCCACCGGAAATGCGAAACGGAGCTGACCATCCAGTCACCGCACCGCGAACAGCTCACCGGTGACGAGGCGCACGAACGCGTCCGTGCGATGCTGGCCGAGACGGTGGACAGCGATCTCTGGCATGCCCAGCGGGTGCTGCAATCCGCATCGACCGCGGCGGTCGATCTGTCAGGCTGCGACGCCCTGTCGCGTGCGCTCGATGTGGCGGCCGGGGACACCGCGGCGCTGTCCGGCACCGAGCCGCTGCTCATCGAGCGAATCGACGCGGAATACGGACGCTACTTCACCCCCACCGGGCGCCCCACCGGCGAATGGGCCGCGGCGATCACCCGGCTGGCCGACGCGGAGGCCGCGGTCGCGGAGTGCGCGGCGGCGGTCGCCGAGGTGGACGAGCGGGTGTGTCGGCACGCCACCCTGACGCAGCAGGTCGCCGACTTGTCCCGGCAGCGCGCCGCCGCCCGGCCCCGGCTCACCGCCGCACAGGAGGCCGCGGAGAAGGTCGCCGAACTGACGGCACAGGCGCGCGAGGCCGATTTGATCGCCGCCGCCGCGGCGGCGACGAGCAAGGCGGCGGCGACCGCCCACCACTCCCGCCTGCAACTACTTGCCGAAATCACTACGCGCACAGCGGCTGTCGCGGCCACCGAGGTTGAAGCGAAAGAAGCCGCCGACGCCTGCTCGGCGGCACACGCCGAAGCCGAGACCGCCGACGTCGCGGCACAGGAAGCCGCCGAGGCCCTTGCCGACCTGCAACGCCGAGCCGAATCCGCCCGGCGCTCCGTCGCTCAGCTCGCCGACCGCGAGGAGGCCGACCGGTTGAGCGCCCGGTTGGCCAAGATCGACGCCATCCGGCGGGAGCACGACGGCGTGTGCGCAGCACTCGGCGAAATCGCCATCGGCGAGCAGTCGCTGCGGCGAATCGAGACCGCGGCCGCCGCGGTCGATCGGATCGGCGACCAGTTGGCCCTGACGTCCGCGGCCGTCGAGTTCACCGCCGCCGCGGACATCGAACTCGCGATCGGCGACCAGCGGATCTCGTTGTCCGAGGGTCAAAGCTGGTCGCTCACGACCACCGGACCCACCGCGGTCCAGGTCCCCGGCGTCCTCACCGCGCGGATCACACCAGGCGCCACCACGCTCGATGTCCAAGCGAAACACGCTGCCGCACAAGAGGAGCTGGCCGCGGCGTTGGCCGCCAGCCGGGTGGCCGACCTCGCTGAGGCGCGGTCCGCCGATCAGCGTCGCCGCGAACTACAGGGCAGTCGCGACCAGCTGAGCGCCACCCTGGCCGGGCTGTGTGGCGACGAAGAGCTCGACCAGCTGCGTTCGCGGCTCGCGCAGCTGCGCGCCGGCCAACCGGCCGCGGCGGACCTCGCTGCGGCCGACATCGGCGCCGCCCGCGACGAGCTCGATGCGCTGGAGACGGCTAGCCGGGCCGCGACCGCCGAATGCGACGACCGCCGCCGGAACGCCGCCGCGGCCAAGGCCCGGCTCACCGAGTCAACCACCCGCGCAACGGTTCTGCACAACAAGCTGGAGACCCAGCGCGGCGAGCTCACCGCGGCCACCGAGCGGCTGGACCAAGAGCGGGCGTCGTCCGGCGATGACGAACTCGCGGCGGCGGCGGACACGGGGCGACAAGCGGTGCTGACCGCCGAAGGGCGTCGCGCCGAGCTGGCCGACGGACTCGCGGCGGCAAAGCCGGACGACGTGGACGCCGAATTACGCGCTGCCACAAGGGAGACGGAGGATCTGCGTGAACGCTACGAAGAGGCGGCCCGTGCGTTGCGTGAGATCACCATCGAACTCTCGGTAATGGGCAGCGAGGGTCGCCAGGGCAAGCTCGACGCCGCGGAAACCGAGCGCGAGCACGCCGCCAGCGAGCACATCCGGGTCGGTGGTCGGGCGCGGGCGGCGCGGCTGCTGCGCTCGGTCATGACACGCCACCGCGACACCACCCGGCAGCGGTACGTCGAGCCCTATCGCGCGGAACTGCAACGGCTCGGCCGCCCGGTGTTCGGTCCCACGTTCGAGGTGGACATCGACAGCGACCTCTGCATTCGCAGCCGCACGCTCAACGGCGTCACGGTGCCCTACGACTCCCTGTCGGGCGGGGCCAAGGAGCAACTCGGCATCTTGGCGCGGCTGGCCGGCGCCGCCCTGGTCGCCAAGGAGGACGCCGTTCCCGTGGTGGTCGACGACGCGCTGGGGTTCACCGATCCGGACCGGCTGGCGAAGATGGGGGAGGTCTTCAACACGGTGGGTACGGATGGGCAGGTGATCGTGCTCACCTGCAGCCCCGATCGGTACGACGGCGTCAAGGGCGCGCACCGCATCGATCTCAGCGCCTAGCCGGGGCCGAGCTGCGGCAATGCAGCGGACCGGCAGAATGGGGTCATGGCGGGCCGACACCGATGACGATGAATGCGAAGCGGCGCCGGGTGCAGGAGAAGCTCGCGGCATTGCCCGGGGTGCGGCCGGTGCGCCGGCCGATCTCGCCGGAGAGTCGCGAAGAGTTCGATCTGTACTACGTGCGCACGGGCCGAAAGTCGGCGCATCCGCTGGTCATCATCCCCGGCGGCCCCGGGGTGGCGTCGGTGCAGATGTACAAGGGGTTGCGGCGCCGTGCCGCCGCGGCCGGCCTGGACGTCATCATGGTCGAACACCGCGGGGTGGGCATGTCGCGGCACGACGACTCGGGCGCGGACCTGCCGCCCGAGGCGATCACCGTGAACCAGGTCGTCGATGACATCGCCGCCGTGCTCAACGACGCCCATGTCGACTCGGCCGTCGTCTACGGCGCGTCCTACGGCACGTACATCGCCTCGGGGTTCGGTGTGCGCCATCCGGGCCGGGTGCGGGCGATGATCCTCGACTCGCCTCTGCTGTCGCGGCATGACATCGTGATCGTGCGCCGCGCGATCCGTCGGCTTTTGCTCAGGGGTGATAGCCCGGAAACCGCTGCGCTGGCGCCGAAAATGCGCAAACTTGTCGAGGCGGGCGTGATGACCGCGGCGGCCACCCAGGTGGTGGCGACGATCTACGGCTACGGCGGCACCGACCTGCTCGAGCGGCAACTAGACCTGCTGCTGGATGGTCGAAAGCTGCTGTGGTGGGTGCTGACCCGGTTCACCACCCTGAGCCACCTGCCGTACCGCTACGAGGAAGACCTGGTGAGCCGCATCGCGTTCCGCGAACTGGACTACGCCGCCCAACCCGACGGCCTACCGCTGGACCCCGCCGTGGCCGAACGCGAAGCACGCACCCAGACAGTGACTTTCGAGGACGAGCCCTATGACCTGGCGACCGAGATGCCGCATTTCGACTGGCCCACCGTGGTGGTTTCCGGCGGCCGCGATCTCATCACTCCGCCGGCGGTCGCCGAGCGTGTCGCCGCGCTGCTGCCCAACGCGGTGCTCTTGAAACTGCCAAGCATGGCGCACAGCGCACTGGACTTTCGCGAGCGCGCCGCGATCGCCATCGCGCGGGCGGTGTGCCGCGGCGAGCTCGACGGGCTTGCCGCGAAGGCACCAGCGTTCGACGCGCTTCCGCCGCGTCCGGAGCTGCGCTTGCTGTGGGCGGCGGTCGGGGTGGCGGCCGCCGTGGAGGGCGCCCTGCCGATTCCGGCGCGGCTGCGGCGGATCAGCCGCGCATGAACCCGATGGCGGTGTAGCGCAGGTCGGCGAGACCGGCCGCGCCGAAATTGGCCAGCGTGCTGCGAACCGCGATGTCGCCGGGGGATTGCGTCAGCGGCAGGCTGAAACCCTCGGCCCAGATGAGTTTGTCGAGCTCGTTGGCCAACGCCCGCGCCTTGTCGGGATCGAGTTCTTCCAGGGTCCGTTCGATCGCCGCGTCGATCTGCGGGCTACCGATCTTGCCGAAATTGCTCTCCCCGCCCGATAGGTAGATCTGGGTCAGTGCCGACAGCGGGAATGCGTCGCCGAGCCAACCGAATTGGGCGATGTCGAAATCCCCGACGTTGATGTAGTTGGTGAAGAAACCGCTGCCCGCCCTGGCCACGAGTTCGAGCTTGACACCGATCCGCGCCAGACTGTGCTGCGCGATCTGGGCGAACTGCCGGCTGCCCTGGGTGTCGTAGAACAGATCGCGGATCACCAGCTGACGGCCGTCCTTCTCGCGGAACTGGCCGTTGAGCTTCCAGCCCAGGGCGTCGAGTTCGCGTCTGGCCGCCTCCGGGTCGTAGGGGACGACCGCGCTGTTGTCCTGGTAGCCCTTCTGGCCCGCGACGTAGATGTGGTTGCCCAACGCCGCGGGATCACTGGTGAGCCCGTATTGGACGACCTTGGCGATGGTGCGCCGGTCGATGCCCTTGGACACCGCGAGGCGCAGCGCCTTGTCGGACAGGATCGACCCGGGCGCACCGTTGAACGTGAAGTGCGACCACGCGGGAGCAGGGGCGCGCCGGATCGAGATTCCCTTCGTGCGCTGCGCGATGGTCAGTTGGTCGAGGGTACCGACGCCGGACGCATCGATGGTGTTGTTCTGCAGGGCCGGCAGCCGGGCGGCCTCATCCAGCACCAGGTAGGTGATGTTGTCCAGGCGTGGTCGGTCTCCCCACCATTTTGGGTTGCGGGACAACACGATTCGCTGTGCTGTCCGGTTCAGCGACGTGACGATGAAGGGGCCGGCCGACGGGCCGGGGCCGTCGAGTTGGCCCTTGTTGAACGCCTCCGGGGTTGCCGTCATGCTCCTCGGCAGCAGCATGCCGTTGCCGGCGAACATGCCGCGCCACTCGGCGTACGGCTTGGCGAAGGTGACGACGGCCTGGCGGTCGTCGACGCCCCGGGTGACCGATGCGACGCGGTCGGCGCCGCCGGGTCCGGCGATCTCGAACCTCTTGTCAGAGCCGCTCAATGCGTGGACCTGGCTGGCGATGTCTTCCCACGTGATGGGTGTGCCGTCGGACCACACCGCCCGGGGGTTGATGGTGTAGGTCACCACCTGCGGTGCGGTGCCGGTGAGTTCGACGCTGGTGAAGTAGTCGGTGTCGACCGTGGTCGAGCCGTCCGCGCCGATGATGAACGCCCGCGGCAACGTGGCCTTCATCATGGCGGCGACTTCGGCCGAATTGCCGTCGATGTGCAGGATGTTGAAGTTGGGCGGGAAGTCGCTGAGCGCCAGCCGCAGGCTGCCCCCGTCTCGCAGCGTGGCGGGATCCTGCGGGTTGATGTCGCTGGTGGTGCCGATCTCGGCGTTCTGGCCGGTTTCCGGCGTCAAATTGATGGCCGGCGAGCATCCGGAGACCACCAGCGCCACGACGAGAAGCGCCGTCGCGACCCGCCTAGACACGTCTGCCCGGATCCGGTTGTGGCACGGCGGCCAGCAGTCGCCGGGTGTACTCGTGCTGCGGGCTGCCGAACACCTGCTCGCTGTCGCCCTGCTCCACGATCGTGCCGGCATACATCACCACCACCTGGTGCGCGAGGTGTTTGACCACCGAAAGGTCATGGGACACGAAGAGATACGACAGGCCGAACCGCTCCTGCAAGTCGAGCAGCAGGTTGATGATGCCGGCCTGGATGGAGACGTCGAGCGCGGAGACCGGCTCGTCGAGCGCCAGGATCTTCGGCTGCAATGCCAGCGCCCGCGCGATGCCGATGCGCTGCTTCTGCCCGCCGGAGAACTCGGCGGGGTAGCGGGCGGCGTCGGCCCGCCGCAACCCCACGATGTCGAGCAGCTCGGCGACGCGCTCGTTCGTCTCGCTCTTGCCGAAGTCGTTGGCCAGCAACGGCTCCGCAAGCAGGTCGAACACGGGCAGTCGCGGGTCCAGTGACGCCACCGGATCCTGGAACACCACCTGTATGTCGCGTCGCAACGATCGCCGACGGGACGCGTTCAGGGCCGCGACATCGGCACCAAGCACTTCGATCGAGCCGGATTGCGGCGCAACGAGTTCCAGGATTTCGTTCAGCGTGGTCGACTTTCCCGAACCAGACTCGCCGACGATGCCCAGGGTGCGGCCCTGCCGCAACTCGAAACTGACACCGTCGACCGCGCGGACCTCACCGACGGTGCGGCGCAACACCACACCCTTCGTCAGCCGGAATGTCTTGACCAGATCACGCACGCGGATGACGACGGACGAGTCGCCGGCCGCCTCCGCTCGTGCGGAGGTGTTGACCCCGTAGATTTCCGCGGCGGTGCGCCCGTTGACCTGGTCGGTGCGGATGCAGGCGGCCCGATGGTCAACACCGACCGGAAGCAACTCCGGTTCATCCGCCCGGCATTCGTCGATGACGAGGGGGCAGCGCGGCGCGAAGGGGCAGCCCGGCTCCAGTCCCACCAACGACGGGGGCGCGCCGGGTATGGGCACCAGCCGGGTGCCCTGCGCGGCGTCCAGCCGCGGAACCGAACCCAACAGCCCGACGCTGTAAGGCATCTGGCGATCGCGATACAGGTCGTACACCCCGGCGGATTCGACGACCCGGCCGGCGTACATCACCAGCGCGCGGTCGGCGAACTCGGCGACCACGCCCAGGTCGTGGGTGATGATCAGGACCCCGGCGCCGGTGATGTCGCGCGCCGTCTTGAGCACCTCGAGGATCTGAGCCTGCACGGTGACGTCCAGGGCGGTAGTGGGCTCGTCGCAGATCAGCAGATCCGGGTCATTGGCGATCGCGATCGCGATGACCACCCGCTGACGCTCGCCGCCGGACAGCTCGTGCGGAAACGCGCGGGCGCGGCGCTCCGGCTGCGCGATGCCGACCATCTCGAGCAGTTCCACCGCGCGCCTGCGGGCGGCTTTCTTGCCCACGCGGGGCTGGTGAATTTCGATCGCCTCGGCGATCTGGTCGCCTACGGTGTAGACGGGCGTCAGCGCCGACATCGGATCCTGGAACATCATGCCGACCGTCTTGCCGCGGAACCGCGACATCGCGTCGTCGCCGAGCCCCAGCAACTCGGTGCCGTTCAACCGCACCGAGCCGTGTACTCGCGCATACTCCGGAAGCAGGCCCACCACCGCCATCGCCGAAACCGACTTGCCCGAGCCGGATTCGCCGACCATGGCCACGACTTCGCCCTTGGCGATGCTGTAGCTGATGCCGCGCACCGCGGTCACCGGTAGGCCGTCTGTCGGGAACGTGACCGCCAGGTCGGTCACCTCCAGGAGCGCGCTCATCCGGCGCCCCCTCGCAACATGCCGCTGCCGGGGTCGAGCGCGTCGCGCAGGCCGTCGCCGGTCACGTTGGCGCACACCAGGATCAACACCAGGACGCCGGCCGGAAACAGGAACACCCAGGGGAAGGTGGTCGCGGACTGGGTGCCGTTGGCGATCAGCGTGCCCAGCGACACGTCCGGCGGCTGGATGCCGAAACCGAGGAAGCTCAGCCCGGTCTCGGCCAGGATGGCCGAGGCGACGTTGAGGGCGGCGTCGATGATCAGGATAGATGCCACGTTGGGCACCACATGGCCCAGGATGATCCGCCGGCTGGACACCCCCATATACCGCGCGGCCCTGATGAATTCGCGTTCGCGCAGGCTCATGGTCATGCCACGCACCATCCGCGAGCTGATCATCCAGCCGAACCCCGCGAGCAGCAAGACGAGCGTCAGGATGTTGGCCGAGCTCTTGGTCCGCGGTGTGACGATGGCGATGAGGATGAAGCTGGGTACCACCAACAGCAGGTCGACCAGCCACATCAGCACCCGGTCTCGCCAGCCACCGAAATAGCCCGCGATCGAGCCGACGGTGGCGGCGATGCCGGTCGAGATGATGGCCACGCAGACACCGATCAGCATTGACTTCTGCATGCCGCGCAGGATCTGTGCCAGCAGGTCCTGCCCAAGCGCGTTGGTGCCCAACCAGTGCCGGTTGTTCGGCGGTTCCAAAAGCGCGTTGAAATCGAGGTCGTTATAGGAGTACGGCAACATCGCCGGCAGCGTGTAGCAACCGACGAACAGCAGCACCAGCAGCGTCAGCGAGGCGACGGCCCATCGGTTGCGCACGAACCTGCGCAGCACCAGGGTGCGCCGCGAGGTGAACTCCGCTTCCTTTGGCACAGCAATCCCCTGGGCGCCACCCACTTTCGCCTCGGACGTCATGACACCCGCACTCTGGGATCGAGAGCCGCGTAGAAGACGTCGGAGAGCAGCCCGGCCAGCAGCACCACCGTGCCGGAGAACAGCGTGATCGCGGCGATGATGTAGGTGTCCTGCGTCGCGATGCCCTGCACTAGCCATTCACCCATGCCGTGCCAGCCGAAGATCTTCTCCACGAACACCGCGCCGGTGACCAGCCCGGCCACCCCATAGGCGAACAGGGTGGCCAACGGTATCAGCGCGGTGCGCAGCCCGTGCTTCACCAGCGCGCGCCGGCGCGTGAGCCCTTTGGCGCGCGCGGTGCGAATGAAATCCTGGCCCAGGACGTCGAGCATCGCGTTGCGCTGATAGCGGCTGTATCCGGCGGCGGCGGCCAACGTCAGGGTGAGTGTCGGCAGAATCAGATGCCGCAACCGGTCCACGAAGTGGTGCCAGGCTCCGCCGCCCACCCCCGGCGAGGTTTCCCCCGTGTAGTCGAAAAGGTTCACGCCCAAAGCCCAATTCACCCGCAGCGCGCCAAGGATCAAAAGGCTGGCGATGACGAACGTCGGGGTGCTGAGGACCAGCAGCGCCACCATGGTGACGAGGCGGTCGCTGAGTCGGTACTGGCGGATGGCGCCCCACGCCCCGGCCACGATGCCCAGGACCGTGCCCGCCAGCGATCCAATGACCAATAGCCGCAGGGTGACTCCGACGCGGCGCCAAAGTGTGGCACCGACGGGCTGTCCGGTGACGGTTTTTCCGAAGTCGCCGCGGACGGCGTGCGAGGCCCATTGCGCGTAGCGGATCGGTATCGGCTTGTCCAGATTGAGCGCATGAGCCTTGGCGTCGATGACTGACTGTGGCGGCCGTGGACTGCGCTGCAACAGGGTGTCCAATGGCCGGAACGCCGCCGACGTCAGGCAGAACGTCAGAAACGACGCCAGCGCCAGCAGCACGACATAGTTGAGCACCCGGCGCGCCAAGAAGCGAATCATCCGCGACTGCACCGCCCGTCTCGCATTGGGACAGGTTAACGAGCCGAGCCGGGAGCGGTCGGGTTCGGCGCCCGCATCCTTGTGATCCGGCTGATTTTCATGCGTCAATAATCGGTGGCCCGTTGTTAACATCCACCGTGGCACCGAAGCAGGCGGCAAAAACCGTGCTGCGACACTCCTGAGGAGGCTGGCATGACGGTTACCGAGGACTACCTGGCCAACAACGCCCAATACGCCAGCACGTTCCAGGGTCCCCTGCCGATGCCCCCGTCCAAACACGTCGCGGTCGTCGCGTGCATGGACGCCCGGCTCGACGTCTATCGGCTTCTAGGCCTCAACGAGGGCGAGGCGCACGTCATCCGCAACGCCGGCGGGGTCGTCACCGACGACGTCGTCCGCTCGCTGGCCATCAGTCAGCGGTTATTGGGGACCCGGGAGATCATTCTGATCCACCACACCGACTGCGGCATGCTGACCTTCACCGACGACGACTTCAAGCGCTCCATTCAAGAGGAGATCGGCCTCAAGCCGCCGTGGGCCCCCGAATCCTTCCCGGACCCCGCCGAGGACGTCCGGCAGTCGTTGCGTCGCATCGAGGCCAGCCCGTTCGTGACCATGCACGGATCCCTGCGCGGATTCGTCTTCGACGTCGCGACCGGGAAGCTCAACGAAGTGACTCTCTAGCCGACCTCTAGCCGACCTTGTAGGTGGCGAGCGCCTTTGCGACGAGCGTGTCCCCGCGCGTCGACGATCTCGGCCTCGCGGTTGACCAGCGACCGGCCGCGCCGCAGTACCCGGCCGATGCCGATCACATCGGCGGCCCGGGCCGGGGCCATGAAGTCCAATGCCATCGAAACGGTGACGCCCCGCAGCTCCCGGGGCGCATCCGCGCCGCACCACGCCGCCGCCATGACGGTGACATCGGCGAATGTGGCGATGGCGCCCCCGTGGACCATGTCACCGATGGTCACGTTGGACGGGTCCCACGGCAGCCGCACCCTGACCTCGCGCTCGTCGAGCTTTTCTAGATTCCCAGCTTCGCGACGAACGCGGATTGGGGGAGGAACGGCGCGATGACGTCACGGCCGGAAGCCATCCGCTCATACTTTCGCACCGGGCGCCGGCCGGAAAAGGGCTGGCGGCAGTCTTGACGCGATGCGTCGGATGGCCGGCGTCCGCGCCATCGGGGGGCCCACTTGACAACCGTCATCGCGAACTGCTGCTATGGAGGGCAAAACTGCCAAACTTGACCGACTCTACCAGGTTTACCTAGGAAGCTATGACCAGCGATCTGAAGGCGGGCCCTGCCGCCGGCCAGTACGAGTTGAGCCATCTGCGCTCGCTGGAGGCCGAAGCGATCCACATCATCCGGGAGGTGGCCGCCGAGTTCGAGCGGCCCGTGCTGTTGTTCTCGGGTGGCAAGGACTCCATCGTCATGCTGCACCTGGCGTTGCGGGCCTTCCGGCCGGGGCGGTTGCCGTTCCCGGTGATGCACGTCGACACCGGTCACAACTTCGACGAGGTGATCGCCACCCGCGACGAGCTGGTCGCCGAGCACGGGGTGCGTCTGGTGATCGCCTCGGTCCAGGAGGACATCGACGCCGGTCGCGTCGTCGAGCCGCGGCAGGGACGCAACTCGATCCAGACCGTGACGCTGCTCCGCGCCATCCGGGAGAACAAATTCGACGCGGCGTTCGGCGGGGCGCGCCGCGACGAGGAGAAGGCACGCGCCAAGGAGCGGGTGTTCAGCTTCCGCGACGAGTTCGGCCAGTGGGACCCGAAGGCGCAGCGACCCGAGCTGTGGAATCTCTACAACGGCCGGCACCACAAGGGCGAGCACATCCGGGCCTTCCCGCTGTCCAACTGGACCGAGTTCGACATCTGGTCCTACATCGGCGCGGAGAACATCGCGCTGCCCTCGATCTACTACGCCCACCGGCGCGAGGTTTTTCGCCGCGACGGCATGTTGCTGGCGGTCGACCGGCACATGCAGCCGCGCGACGACGAGCCGGTGTTCGAAGCGACGGTGCGTTTCCGCACGGTCGGGGACGTCACCTGCACCGGATGCGTGGAGTCGCAGGCCGCCACGGTCGAGGAGGTCATCGCCGAGACCGCGGTGTCGCGGCTGACCGAGCGTGGCGCGACCCGCGCCGACGACCGGATCTCGGAAGCCGGAATGGAAGACCGCAAACGGCAGGGGTACTTCTGATGACCACCCTGTTGAGGCTCGCCACCGCCGGTTCGGTCGACGACGGCAAGTCCACGCTGATCGGGCGCCTGCTCTATGACTCCAAGGCCGTCATGGAGGACCAGTGGGCGGCGGTGGAGCAGACGTCCAAAGAGCGCGGTCACGACTACACCGACCTGGCGCTGGTGACCGACGGCCTGCGTGCCGAACGCGAGCAGGGCATCACGATCGACGTCGCCTACCGCTACTTCGCCACTCCCAAGCGGAAATTCATCATCGCCGACACCCCGGGCCACATCCAGTACACCCGCAACATGGTGACCGGCGCGTCGACCGCCCAACTGGTGATCGTGCTCGTCGATGCCCGGCACGGTCTGCTGGAGCAGTCCCGCCGGCACGCCTTCCTCGCCTCGCTGCTGGGCATCCGGCACATCGTGCTCGCCGTCAACAAGATGGACCTCATCGGTTGGGACAGAGAGAAATTCGAGGCTATCCGGGACGAGTTCCACGCCTTCGCCGCTCGCCTGGATGTGCACGACGTGGCCACCATCCCGATCTCCGCGCTGCACGGCGACAACGTGGTGGCCAAGTCGGATCAGGCGCCCTGGTACGAGGGCCCGGCGCTACTGTCGCATCTCGAAGAGGTCTACATCGCCGGTGACCGCAACCTTGTCGACGTGCGGTTCCCGGTCCAGTACGTCATCCGGCCGCACACCCGCGAGCATCAAGACCACCGCAGCTATGCCGGCACCGTGGCCAGCGGGGTCATGCGCCCGGGAGACGAAGTCGTCGTTTTGCCGATCGGCAAGACCACCCGGATCACCGCGATCGACGGGCCGAACGGTCCGGTGGACGAAGCGTTTCCGCCGATGGCCGTGTCGGTGAGCCTCGCCGACGAGATCGACATTTCCCGCGGCGATCTCATTGCCCGTACCCACAACCAGCCACGGGTCACGCAGGAATTCGACGCCACCGTGTGCTGGATGGCCGACGACGCCGCGCTGGAGCCCGGTCGCGACTACGTCATCAAACACACGACCCGCACCACCCGAGCGCGGGTGACCGGTCTGGACTACCGGCTCGACGTGAACACCCTGCATCGCGACAAGGGCGCAACGGCGCTGCAACTCAACGAACTCGGCCGCATCTCGCTGCGCACCCAGGTGCCGCTGCTGCTCGACGAGTACACCCGCAACGCCAGCACCGGCTCGTTCATCCTGATCGACCCGCACACCAACTGCACCGTCGCGGCGGGCATGGTGCTGCGTGACGTCTCGGTGCAGACGGCAAGCCCGAACACCGTGCGGCACAAATCATCCGCCGTCGCCGAAGCCCGGCCGCGGGGGAAGACGGTGTGGTTCACCGGCCTGTCCGGTTCCGGCAAGTCGTCGGTGGCCATGCTGGTCGAGCAGATGCTTCTCGAAAAGGGCACCGCCGCTTACGTTCTCGACGGCGACAACCTGCGGCACGGTTTGAACGCCGACCTGGGCTTCAGCATGGCTGACCGCGCGGAGAACTTGCGCCGCCTCGCCCATGTGGCGGCGCTACTGGCCGACTGTGGCAACGTCGTGTTGGTACCGGCGATCAGCCCGTTGACCGAGCAACGCGAGATGGCCCGTAACGTGCACGCCGCGGCGGGATTCGACTTCGTCGAGGTGTTCTGCGACACCCCGATCGAGGAATGCGAGCGGCGTGATCCGAAGGGGTTGTACGCCAAGGCCCGCGCGGGCGAGGTCGCGCACTTCACCGGCATCGACAGTCCGTATCAACCGCCGACGAACCCCGACCTGCGGCTGACTCCGGAGCGCACCGTTGAGGAGCAGGCGCAGAGCATCGTCGATCTGCTCGAATCGCGGGCTTAAGCACGGCTGCGCCGAAATCCGCGCAGCGGGTGGCACAATCCTGAGAGTGCGCATGTCGGCGAAGGCGGAGTATGCGGTGCGGGCCATGGTTCAACTCGCCACGGTCCCCCATGGGACGTTGGTCAAGACCGACGACTTGGCCCATGCGCAGGGCATACCGCCGCAGTTCCTCGTCGACATTCTGACCAATCTGCGCACCGACCGCCTGGTGCGCAGCCATCGGGGCCGCGAGGGTGGCTACGAGCTTGCCCGTCCCGGGAACGAGATCAGCATCGCTGACGTATTGCGCTGTATCGACGGACCACTGGCCAGCGTGCGCGACATAGGCCTCGGGGACCTCCCCTACTCAGGGCCGACCGCGGCGCTCACCGACGTCTGGCGGGCGCTGCGCGCCAGCATGCGGTCGGTGCTGGAGGAGACAACACTGGCCCACGTCGCCGCCAACGCACTGCCGGAGCATGTCGCGCGATTCGCCGACGAATATCGGACACAGGAAAGCGTGCGGCACGGCACACCCCGCGCCGGCGAATAGGCGTTACCGCTGGCGCCCCGACCCGTAGGGGCGGGTGAGGATTTCCATGGCATGGCCTGAGGGGTCGCGGAAGTACACCCCGCGCCCGCTGTCGTTGTGGTTGATCTCGCCGGGCCGTCGTGCGCCCGGGTCCGCCCAGTGCTGCAGGCCGCGTGAGGAGATCTTTCCGTAGATGGTGTCGAATTCCTCTTCGGACACCAGGAAGGCATAGTGCTGCCGCGTGATGTCCGCGCCCTCGGGCGCGTCCGCGTAATCCAGACTGACACCGTGCTCGAGTTGGACAACCATGAAGTGGCCGAAGGGCTTTGGGCTGGGCAGGTCGAACAATTCGGCGAGAAACTCCGCGGACTCGTGTTTGTCGCGGGAGGCGACGATGGTGTGGTTGAAACTGATGGCCATAGTTCCTCTTTACCCCTTGACGAGCGTGCGTGTTTGCCCGCCGACACGCCGTGCACGCTGTCATTCTGCGCGCGCTGGCCGCGGCGTGCCGCTCCTATTTGGGCGCCGTGAGCTCCAGGGCGATGTTGTCGGGGTCGCGGAACTGAAGGATGTAGGACGGCCCGATGTCTTTCACCGGCTCGTGTGCGATGCTGAGTCCATCGAGATGTGCGGCGGCGGAATCTAATTCGTCCTTGCTGGCGACACGGAACGCGATGTGGTCGAGCCCGGCACGATCCTCGTGGAAGCGGTCGGTGGCGACCGGCCGCAGCCCGAGCAGCGTTCCGCCGAGGTCGTAGATGACGCCACCGAACAGGAAGCTCAACTGTTTGCGGGTGGCCTCGTCGGCGTTGTCGGGCACTTCCAGAAGGACCGGCCAACCGAACACGCTCTCGTAGAACTGTCGGGACCGCTCGATATCGGTGACGGTGAGGCGGACGTGCGCGATCGAACTACTGCTGAAACCCATCTGCTACATGCTGCCACTTGCGGTACCGAATGTTGACTCCATGCCAGAATCGCGGTCGTGCGGATTGCGATGACCCTGCCGGTGATGGAGCCGGACCTGGATGCCGGAGTTTTGGAGAACTGGGCACGTGCGATAGACGACGGCCCGTTCTCGTCGCTGTGCTGGGGCGAGCGCATCGCCTTCGAGAACCCGGACAACCTCACCCTGCTGGGAGCGCTGGCCGCCTGGACCAACCGGGTGCGGCTGCTGACAACCGTGATCGTGCCGCAGCTGCATGACCCGGTCATGCTGGCCAAGGCGCTGGCCACCGGCGACATGCTCTGCGGCGGGCGGCTGAGCGTGGGCATCGGCGTGGGCGGCAGGCACGAGGACTACCATGCCGTCGGCGCCGACCCGGCGACGCAGACCATGCGCGACATGGCCGAGCGCGTGGCCGTGATGAAGCGGGTGTGGGCCGGGGAAAAGCTCACCGACTCGGTCCTGCCGGTTGGGCCGGCGCCAGTGCAGCCCGGCGGTCCGCCGCTGTTCGTGGGCAGCATCGGCCCGAAGACCATCCGCAGCGCCGCGGCCTGGGCCGAGGGCCTGGCGGGGACCACGCTGGATCTCGACGTCGCCAAACAGAACGAGCTGTTCGACGTCGCGCGCGACGCGTGGGCGCGGGCGGGCAAGGGCAAACCGCACCTGGTGACGTCGTTCTGGTTCGCGTTCGGGTCGCCCGAAGAGTCCCGCGCCCAGGTGCATCGTCATCTACGGCGCTACATGAACTGGATACCGGCCGAGTACGTCGACGCCATGGCGCCGACGACCGGGTGGGCGGGCACCGAGGAGGAGCTGCTGGCGGTGCTGCGCAAGTTCGAGGACATCGGCACCGACGAGGTGCAGCTGATCCCGACGAGCACCGACGTCGACCAGCTGAGCCGCGCGGCGGACGTGGCCGGCCGGCTCTAGCCTGAATGGCTGCGCCGCGCTTGCGATCCCCACTCGGCCTGATGGTGGCGACCCGCGGCGCCCGGCTGCGCCGCGCTTGCGATCCCCACTCGGCCTGATGGTGGCGACCCGCGGCGCCCGGCTGCGCCGCGCTTGCGATCCCCATTCGGCCTGATGGTGGCGACCCGCGGCGCCCGGCTGCGCCGCGCTTGCGATCCCCATTCGGCCTGATGGTGGCGACCCGCGGCGCCCGGCTGCGCCGCGCTTGCGATCCCCGCTCGGCCTGATGGTGGCGACCCGCCGCGCCCGGCTGCGCCGCGCTTGCGATCCCCGCTAGGCCGACGCGCGCGTCTCCCCGGCGGCCGGCTGTTGCGGCGGCTGGCCCTTGCGCAGCGTCGCCATCAACTCGCGGTAGGGGCCGACGAGGTAGACGGTGTCGCCGCCGCGGAGCCAGGCGTCGCGTCGCGGGTGTAGCTCGACGGGCGCGTCCTCTCGGGTGATCGCGATGACACGGGTTTGGGTGGACAGTTCGAACATCTTCAGCCCGTCCAGTTCGCTGCCTGGCGCCACATGCATTCCGCCGATCATGAACGAGCGCTGTCCGACCGAGAAGGTGCCCAGCACCTGCAGGCCCATCGCGGCGCCGATGAACCAGGGTGCGGCGAGTTCGACGGTGGACCGGACGTTTTCGAATCCGAACCGCTGCGCGACCGCCGCCCCGAGCGCACGGTCGTACACGCGCAGCACCAGGGGAACGTCGGTCCGGACGACTTCCGGCATCACCCGTGGCCCGAGCATCTCGCGCAGCACGATCCCGGTCTCGATGTTCACCATGTCGTCCTGCGTCAGTACCGCCACCGCGCGGGCGTGCTCGACGCGGGCGGCCTCCAGCGTCTGGCGCAGCGTCGCGTCCCCGAAGATCACCGGGACGTCGAGGTCGGCGGCGGTCGACAGGAAGCGGTTGTTATCGTCGCGCTCGATCACCGCGACGTCGTATCCGGCTGACCGCAGGTCGGCGATCACGCGGCTGCCGAACGAACCGAGCCCGACGACGATGACGTGATTGCGCAGATGGCGTGCCCGGCGACGTCCGACCGAATGCGCGAAACGTCGCGATATCAGCAGGTCGGCGATGAAGGCCACGAGGAGCGCGGTGGTCGTCACGCCCGCGAACATCAGCATGATGCTGTAGATCCGTAGCCAGGTGGGCTGCTGGAGGAAGCTGAAGTCGCCGTAACCCACCGTCGCGATCGTCTCGGTGCTGAAATACAGCGCGTCGAGCCACGTCATCTTTGGATTCGGCTGGTAGCAGAAGCGCAGGACCACCGTCGACCCGAGCAGCAGGCATGCCGCGGCCAGCAAAGCTCGCCCGAACATCGGGTTGACGTCGTCACGCAGGGCCCGCACGCTGTCGAGGGTCCGCCGCAGCCGGGACAGGCGATAGCGCGTCACGGTCGGCCGCGGGACCTTGATGCCGCGGGCGGCCAATTCGTCCGCGGTGCCGATCATCGCGGTCCAGTCACCGGCGTGAACCGACAGATCACGGCCCGGACAGTTCACCACCTCTCCCGGCGTGGCGCAGTTCTCGCCGTGTATCACCGCCACCGGAGCGAGATCGCCGTAGATGTCGCGCAGCGTCGCGTCACGCGGTGCTTCGGCGCAGGAGACCACGAACTCCATGCCCGCCGCCTCGAACGGGTGCACGGTGTGGGCCAGACAAGCCTCGACGACCGAGGGCGCCGCAAGGTCGGCGACGTCCAGGATCGCGCCGGGGCGCTTGTCGGCGGCCATCGCCGTGCGCAGCACATCATTGGCCAGCCGCGCCACCACGCGCACCCGGGGATTGGCTTTCCTTGCCAGCAGCGCGATTTCGAGGTTTGTTGCGTCGTCATCCCCGACACAGATCACGGCGCGAGCGCGGCCCACATCAGCGTTCTCGAGTTCGCCGGCGCTTTGGAGCTTGACGATGTGCACACCGGCGTTGTTGAGCTCCTCGACGATCGTGGTCGCCAGCGCGTCCTCACCGCTGACGATGATGTGGCCGCGCATGGCTACGCACCCTTCCGGGCGTCGGGCATAACCCCCACCTCTGGCGACGTTGGCGTTGTGTTCCTATGACTATCGGGCACCGTACCCATTGATGCCAGTGCGGCACCGGACGCGGGGGGAGACGAGGTGAATTGCCACGAGGCCGCATGAGAGATTCGATAGCCCTATGACGCAGCCGGAACTGCCTGGGCCGCTCGCCGCCTTGACCCGGCTGATCTCGGAGCGCATCGCCGCGGCGGACTTCGCCGGGGCGTTACCGCTCATGAACGAGCTGGTCGCTGTCTGCCGGCCGGTCTTGGGCGAGCGCCACCCCAACGTCTTGGACATGCGGCTCGCGCTGGTGCATCTGCAGCTGCAGATGGGCGACCAGGCCGGGGCCTATGCCGCCCTCGAGCAGCTGGTACCCGAACTCGAGGAGGTGCTCGGCCGCGATCACATCACCACGTTGACGGCGCGCCACATGTTCGCGGACCGGCCGCAGCCCGAAGTGGGGGCCGCGTTGGCCGAATGGTCGGAGCTGCTGTCCGACGAAGAACGGGTGCTGGGGCCCGAGCACCCCACCGCGCTGACGTCCAGGGACCGGGTGGCGCAGAAGCGCAAGGAGCTTGGGGACTATGCCGGCGCCATCGCCGAGGGCGAGCGGGTCCTTGCCGCCCGGTGCCGGGTGCTCGGCGACCACCACGAGGACACGCTGGGCATGCGCATGGCGCTGGCCCAATGGCACGGCGAGTCGGTGGATGGCCCGGGCGCCGTCGCCGAGCTGCTGTTGCTGGTCGAGGTGATGCGCGAAAAGCTGGGCCACGACCACCGCCACACGCTGATCGCGCGGCACACCATCGCGCTGTGGGAGCCGGAACCGGAGGACTGCCGGGACAAGGTCGCCACCTGGCAAGCCCTGGTCGACGACGAGGCCAGGGTCTTCGGCGAGGACAATCCCGTCACCGTCGCGGCCCGGGAGGAATTGGCGAAGTGGCGTGACCGTGCTGAGGACTGCCGGAGGGTGGCCGGGATGCGCGACCGGGTCGAGAAGTCCGCCAAACGCCGGATGCGCGCCAAAAGTCAAGCAACGCAGCACTTTTCGGATCAAGAATTCCTGCGGTGCTGGCTTGCCGAGCGTGGGGCCCAATTCCCGGTGTGGGCGGGCCATTACGGTGGCGACGCCGTGTGGGACTTCTCCCCGGAGTCCCTTGACGCATTGGAAGAGCTGGTCGTTGAGAAGGCCCCGACCCCCGAACAGCTCCTGGAGGAGGAGCGCAATGCGCCGTTCGTCGACGGCGCCGTGTGGTACCTCGGCGAAGTGCTGCGCCGCGGACGGTCCCTACCGTGGCAATACACCCGCGGCGACACGGCGGATCCCACTGTCGGGCATGTCGACGTTTTCGGAGTCCTCACCCGGGTGCTGCACTCGGCCGAGCGCGGCGCCCTGCGCCGCACGTACGACCGCTTCACGGCATCGCGGTAGAGATACTGAGTTGGTGCCCTTCATCGAATGCGTCGCGTCCCGCGAGATCTATCGGAGCCAGTGGATGGTGCTCCGCGAAGACGACATCCGTCGCCCGGACGGCAGCCCCGGCATTTACGGTGTGGTGGACAAACCGGACTATGCGCTGGTGATGCCGTTCGACGGGCACCGCTTCCGGCTGGTCGAGCAGTTCCGGTATCCGCTCGGGGAGCGGCGGTGGGAATTCCCGCAGGGCACCGCCCCCGGCTTGGCGGCCACCGACCCGTCCGAGCTGGCCGAGCGTGAGCTGCGCGAGGAAACGGGGTTGAGTGCGACGTCGTTCGAGGTGCTGGGCCAGCTCGATGTCGCCCCGGGCATGACCAGCCAGCGAGGGTGGGTGTTCTTGGCCACCGGAATCGCCGAGGGGGAGCCGGATCCAGAGCACGAGGAACAGGACCTGCGAAGTGCCTGGTTCGACCGCGAGGACGTCGAGCAGATGATCCGTTCCGGAGTGATCGCCGACGCGCAGTCCGTCGCCGCCTACAGCCTGTTTCTGCTCCGGTGCCCATGACAAGTGCGGGGACCCGCCGGGGTCCCCGCACTTCACCAAGGCCACTGTGGTGGTGGTGTCAGGCCGAGGTGACGTACTGCGGGCAGTAGGCCGAAGCGGCGTCGACGGCGAACGTCTTGGAGCCCTTGGCGCTCAATCCGGTCGCCTTGGCCACGGCGCTGATGACCTCTTTGCTCGAGTGACCCTGGTCGAGGGCGTTGCAGACGGCGTGTGCGTCCTTGATGGCGATCGAAGCGCTCGGCGGGGTGATGCCGTCCGACGCCAGTTGGGCGAGGAACGCGTCATCGACCGAGCTCGCGCCCGCGGTGCCGGCGAGGCCGAGCGCGGCCAGGCCCAGGGCGGCGGTGCCGACGACGGAGGCGGTGAAACGGCGAGAAAACATCGGGATCTCCTTGTGCTGATGTGGGTTTTCTGGTGACGCTGGGTGCGTTGATCACAGAATCAGCACGGGGGCTTAACGGCTTCTCAACAAATTCTTGGAGCAGTAACAGGGGAGGTCTCCGGCGGCACTCGGTGGGTCGAGCATTTGCGACTGTGTGGGCGCCCGCTGGGTCGTGGGCGTTCTACGCGCCGCAGGCGGACGGATGAATCTGCTTGTCGCCCAACGGCTCCGCTATTGCTGCGGGGCGGGCGTCATCGAGGCGATGTAGTAGACCTCGTGCCCGTTCGGGTATCCGCCACCGTTGGTGGCGATATGAACGTGGTCGTAGTGGTTGAGGGTTTCCGAACCAAGATCGGCGGTCCAGCTACCCCCGCCGACGCCCGGGTAGATCTTCTGCCGCCAGATCACGTGGTTGATGCCCCAGCGTTTGGCATTCGCCAGGGCGTAGCCGGCGATCTGGTTACCGAGCTCGATACCCTCGGGGCTGTTGTGGTTCGGGATCATCACGTCGATCGCCAACCCGTTGGGATGCCACGGCAGGGGATCTTCCCGGTACCCGTAGATGGTCGTGATCTGCGGAAACAGCACGCTGATGGCGCGCTCCGCCCAGATCGTCTTGACCTGCAATCTGTCCTCCGACGCGATGCCACGGGGCAAAGCGACCTGAAACTGCTGGGCGGCGGCGGGCGCGTTTGCGGTCAACATCGCGATTTCAGCGGGAGTGGCGGTGTGCGGGCCGTCGGGCAGCGCGGCGACCGCGCTGGTCGGCGCAGCGGCCGGAGTGGTGGGGGCTGCCGCGGCCGCGGCGTTCGGCGCGCAGCATCGCGGCTTTGTGTCTTGGGCGTACACCATGCCGGCCGCGAGGGCGAACGAGGCCACGATCGCCAGCCAACGACCCCGACCGTTGGCTAACACGTTCTTGCCCACGACCAGCAGCTTAATGTCGTGGGCGACGCCTGTGGCGCGTTTTGAAAGGGTTGTTCGGCCCGGGGAACCGGCTCGTAAGCCGCACATCGTCGGGTCCACAATGGCACCATGCCCAATCGGTCCTTCGACGATGCCAACGCCTTCCACCGGGTGATGCGTCGCTTCGCGTCCACGACGGTGGGTGTGGCGCTCCTGCGCCACACGGCGCACCACCTGGACCGGCTCGTCACAAGGGTTGCGGGTGGCAGAACCAGCTTCGCCGGCGTCGCAACCGGCATCCCCGTGGTCATGCTCACCACCACGGGCGCCAAATCCGGTGAGCCACGCACCGTGGCCGTGTACGGAATTCCGCATCCGGATGGTTTGGCGCTCATCGCATCCAACTTCGGCGGCGCCAAGCATCCCGCCTGGTACCACAACCTGAAGGCCCATCCCGAAGCGACGGTGACCATCGGCCGCGACACCTGGCAGACGGCCGCACGGCTCGCCACGCCAGTCGAGCGCGACGAGATCTGGGCAAAGGGCCTCGAGCTGTATCCCGGCTGGCGGAAGTACGAAGTGCGGGCCGGCAAGCGCCACATCGAGGCGTTCGTCCTGCCGAGAAGTTGAGGGGGAACGCGGTTACGCCTGCGCTGGTCAGAGAGTGCCCCCGGCAGGATTCGAACCTGCGGCCTTCTGCTCCGGAGGCAGACGCTCTATCCCCTGAGCTACGGGGGCGCTACGGCTTTGGCGTGGCGCCATTGGGCCCAGCCAGACTAGCGCATGTTGGTAGCCGCGTTGCGACCGCAATGGATTCGGGGCGCGGGCACCTCAGCCAATAGGATGGACGCTCGTGACCCCCGCTGACCTCGCTGAGCTGCTCAGAACCACCGCTTCCGCGGTGCTGGCCGAGCGCGGGCTGGATGCTGCCGCGCTGCCGGCGACGGTCACCGTGGAACGACCCCGCAATCCCGAGCACGGCGACTACGCCAGCAACCTGGCCTTGCAGCTGGGCAAGAAGGTCGGCGTCAACCCCCGTGAGCTGGCCGGATGGCTGGCCGAGGCGCTGTCAGAGGCCGACGGCATCGCCTCGGCGGAGGTGGCCGGGCCCGGCTTCATCAACCTGCGCCTCGAGACGTCGGCGCAGGCCAAGATCGTCAATGCCGTCCTCGGCGCCGGCGACCGCTTCGGGCACTCCGACGCGCTGGGCGGCCACAAGATCAACCTCGAGTTCGTCTCCGCCAACCCCACCGGACCGATCCACATCGGTGGCACCCGCTGGGCCGCCGTCGGCGACGCGCTGGGCCGGCTGCTCGCCACCCAGGGCGCCGACGTGGAGCGCGAGTACTACTTCAACGACCACGGCGCCCAGATCGACCGGTTCGCCAGCTCGCTGATCGCCGCCGCCAAGGGCGAACCCACCCCCGCCGACGGCTACGCCGGCGCGTACATCAACGACATCGCCGCGCAGGTATTGCAGAAGGCGCCCGACGCGTTGAGCCTGCCCGCCGCCGAAATGCGTGAGACGTTCCGCGAAATCGGTGTCGACCTGATGTTCACCCACATCAAGCAGTCGTTGCACGAGTTCGGCACCGACTTCGACGTCTACACCCACGAAGACTCGATGCACACCAGCGGCCGGGTCGACCAGGCCATCGCCCGGCTGCGCGCGACGGGCAACATCTACGAGAAGGACGGCGCAACCTGGTTGCGCACCAGCGCTTTTGGTGACGACAAGGACCGCGTCGTGATCAAGAGTGACGGCAAACCGGCCTACATCGCCGGTGACATCGCCTACTACCTGGACAAGCGGCAGCGCGGCTTCGACCTGTGCATCTACATGCTCGGCGCCGACCACCACGGATACATCGCCCGGCTCAAGGCCGTGGCCGCCGCGTTCGGTGATGACCCGGCGACCGTCGAGGTGCTCATCGGGCAGATGGTCAACCTGGTCCGCGACGGCGCGCCGGTCCGGATGAGCAAGCGGGCCGGAACCGTGATCACGCTCGATGACCTGGTCGAGGCGATCGGCGTCGACGCGGCGCGCTACAGCCTGATTCGCTCCTCGGTCGACACCCCGATCGATATCGACCTGGCGCTGTGGTCATCGGCGTCGAACGAAAACCCGGTCTATTATGTGCAATACGCGCATGCCCGGCTGTCGGCGCTGGCCCGCAACGCCGCCGAGCTGGGCCTGATCCCCGACACCGGGCACCTCGAGCTGCTCAGCCACGACAAGGAGGGCACGCTGCTGCGCAGCATCGGGGAATTCCCCCGCGTGCTCAAGACGGCCGCGTCCCTGCGGGAGCCGCACCGGGTGTGCCGTTACCTGGAAGACCTGGCCGGCGACTACCACCGGTTCTACGACTCCTGCCGGGTGCTGCCCCAGGGGGACGAACAGCCCACCGATCTGCACACCGCGCGCCTGGCGCTGTGTCAGGCCACTCGCCAGGTCATCGCCAACGGGCTGGCGATCCTGGGCGTCACCGCTCCGGAGCGAATGTGAACGTACACCCGGCCGGTCCCCGGCACGCCGAGGAGACCCGGCACCCCGACAGCACGCCGCGGCCGCAATCGCCCGACGAGCTGTTGCGTCTTGCACCGAACGTGTGGCCGCGCAACATTATTCGCGACGAGAACGGTGTGGTCAGCCTCGCCGGGATCCCGGTCACCCGGCTCGCCCAGGAGTACGGCACTCCGCTGTTCGTCATCGACGAGGACGACTTCCGTTCCCGGTGCCGCGAGCTCGCGACGGCCTTCGGCGGCGGACACAACGTCTGCTACGCGGCGAAGGCCTTCCTGTGCAGCGAGATCGCCCGCTGGGTCGACGAGGAAGGCCTCTCGCTTGACGTGTCCACCGGTGGCGAGCTCGCCGTCGCCCTGCACGCCGACTTCCCGCCGGAGCGGATCACCTTCCACGGCAACAACAAGTCCGTCGCGGAACTGACCGCCGCGGTCAAAGCCGGTGTCGGGCAGATCGTCTTGGACTCGATGACCGAGATCGAGCGTCTCGATGTCATCGCGGGGGAGGCGGGCGTCGTCCAGGACGTCTATGTCCGGCTGACGGTCGGGGTCGAAGCGCACACGCACGAATTCATCTCCACCGCACACGAAGACCAGAAGTTCGGGCTGTCGGTGGCCAGCGGCGCGGCGCTGGCCGCGGTGCGCCGGGTCTTCGCCACCGATCACCTGCGACTGGTGGGGCTGCACAGCCACATCGGCTCGCAGATCTTCGACGTCGACGGATTCGAGGTCGCCGCGCACCGTGTCATCGGACTGCTGCACCAGATCGTCGACGAATTCGGCGTCGACAAGACGGGGCAGATCTCGACGGTGGATCTCGGTGGCGGGCTGGGGATTTCATACGTGGGAACCGACGACCCGCCCCCGGTGGCGGAGTTGGCGGCCAAGCTGACGACCATCGTCGGCAACGAGTCGGCGGCCGTGGGACTGCCCACCCCGCGACTGGTGGTCGAGCCCGGGCGCGCCATCGCCGGGCCGGGCACCATCACGCTGTATGAGGTGGGCACCATCAAGGACGTCGACGTGAGCAGCACGGCCGAGCGCCGTTATGTCAGCGTCGACGGCGGCATGAGCGACAACATCCGCACCGCGCTCTATGACGCGCAGTACGACGCCCGGCTGGTCTCGCGGGCCAGCGACGCACCGGCGACACTGGCACGAGTCGTCGGGAAGCACTGCGAAAGCGGTGACATCGTCGTGCGCGACGCGTGGGTGCCCGACGACCTGCGGCCCGGTGACCTGCTCGGGATCGCCGCCACCGGTGCGTACTGCTATTCGCTGTCCAGCCGCTACAACATGATCTGCCGTCCGGCGGTGGTAGCGGTGCGTGCGGGACAGTCCCGCCTGATCCTGCGCCGCGAGACGGTTGACGATCTACTGAGTCTGGAAGTGAGGTGAACTGTGCCCCGTGACGAAAAGCCTGTCGGCGTAGCGGTACTCGGGTTCGGCAACGTCGGAAGCGAAGTTGTGCGAATCATCCAGAACAGCGCCGACGACCTCGCGGCTCGGGTCGGCGCGCCCTTGGTGTTGCGCGGCATCGGAGTGCGGCGGGTCGCCGCCGACCGCGGTGTTCCGATCGAGTTGTTCACCGACAACGTCGAAGAACTCGTCTCCCGCGAAGACGTCGACATCGTCGTGGAGCTGATGGGGCCGGTCGAGCCGGCGCGCAAGGCCATCCTGCGCGCGCTCGAGCACGGGAAATCCGTCGTCACCGCGAACAAGGCGCTATTGGCCACCTCTACCGGGGAATTGGCGCAAGCCGCCGAAAACGCCCATGTCGACCTGTATTTCGAGGCGGCGGTCGCGGGTGCTATCCCGGTCATCCGCCCGCTCACCCAGTCGCTGGCGGGCGACACGGTGCTGCGGGTCGCCGGCATCGTCAACGGCACCACCAACTACATCCTGTCCGCCATGGACAGCACCGGCGCCGACTACGCCACCGCCCTGGCCGAAGCGAGCGCGCTTGGCTATGCGGAGGCCGATCCCACCGCCGACGTCGAAGGCTACGACGCTGCGGCCAAGGCCGCGATCCTGGCATCGATCGCCTTTCACACCAGGGTCACCGCCGACGACGTCTATCGCGAAGGAATCACCAAGATCACGCCGGCCGACTTCGCCTCCGCGCGGTCCCTGGGCTGCACCATCAAGCTGCTGTCGATCTGCGAGCGCATCACGACCGACGACGGGCAGGAACGGGTGTCGGCCCGCGTCTATCCGGCGCTGGTGCCGCTGTCGCACCCGTTGGCCACGGTCAACGGCGCGTTCAACGCGGTTGTGGTCGAGGCCAAGGCCGCCGGCCGGCTCATGTTCTACGGGCAGGGCGCCGGCGGCGCGCCCACCGCGTCGGCGGTCACCGGTGACCTGGTGATGGCCGCCCGGAACCGGGTACTCGGCAGCCGCGGGCCGAAAGAATCCAAGTATGCCCAGCTTCCCATTGCCCCAATGGGTTTCATCTCCACCCGCTACTACGTCAGCATGAACGTCGCCGACAAGCCGGGTGTGTTGTCCACGGTGGCGGCCGAATTCGCCAAGCGCGAGGTGAGTATCGCCGAGGTCCGCCAAGAGGGCGTGTCCGACGAAGGCGGGCGGAGGGTGGGAGCCCGTGTCGTGGTGGTCACCCACAGCGCCACCGATGCCGCGCTCTCCGAAACCGTCGATGCGCTGGCACATCTGGATGTCGTGCAGGGCGTCACCAGTGTGCTGCGACTGGAAGAGACCGCCCGATGAGCGTCCCGCGTACCGCCGTGCACCAACCCTGGCCGGGGTTGATCGCGGCGTACCGCGACCGGCTGCCAGTCGGCGACGACTGGACCCCGGTCACCCTGCTCGAGGGCGGTACCCCGCTGATCGCGGCGACGCGTCTCTCGGAGAAGACCGGCTGCACGGTGCACCTCAAGGTCGAGGGCCTCAACCCGACGGGCTCGTTCAAGGACCGGGGCATGACCATGGCGGTCACCGATGCACTGGCGCGGGGTCAGCAGGCCGTGCTGTGCGCGTCGACCGGCAATACCTCGGCGTCGGCAGCGGCATACGCCGCCCGCGCCGGCATCACCTGCGCGGTGCTGATCCCGCAGGGCAAGATCGCGATGGGCAAGTTGGCGCAGGCGGTCATGCACGGCGCCAAGATCATCCAGATCGACGGCAACTTCGACGACTGCCTGGAGTTGGCCCGCAAGATGGCCGCCGACTTCCCGACGATCGCGTTGGTCAACTCGGTCAACCCAGTGCGCATCGAGGGCCAGAAGACGGCGGCGTTCGAGATCGTCGACGCGCTGGGCGCCGCGCCGGACGTGCACGCCCTGCCGGTCGGCAACGCGGGCAACATCACCGCGTACTGGAAGGGCTACACCGAATATCACCACGACGGCGTCATCGACAAGCTGCCCCGCATGCTGGGCACCCAAGCGGCCGGCGCGGCACCGCTGGTGCACGGCGCCCCGGTCAGCCACCCCGAGACGATCGCGACCGCGATACGCATCGGTGCTCCCGCGTCGTGGGCGGCCGCGGTCAACGCGCAGCAGCAGTCCAACGGTCGCTTCCTGGCCGCCACCGACGACGAGATCCTGGCCGCCTACCACCTGGTGGCCGAGAGTGAAGGCGTCTTCGTCGAGCCCGCATCGGCGGCCAGCATCGCGGGTCTGCTCAAGGCCGTCGACGACGGTTGGGTGGCGCGCGGCTCGACGGTGGTCTGTACGGTGACCGGCAATGGCCTCAAAGACCCCGACACCGCGCTGAGGGATATGCCGACCGTGTCGCCGCTGCCCGTCGATCCGGTGCTCGTCGTCGAGAAGTTGGGGCTGGCCTGAGATGGTGGTCTGTCGGTGACCCGGCTGCTGCCCGCCGGGCTGGTGGCAAGCGCCGTCGTGTCGGCGTCGAGCGCCAACCTCGGTCCCGGTTTCGACAGCATCGGACTGGCCCTGAGCCTTAGCGATGAGATCGTCGTGGAGACAACGGATTCCGGCCTGGTGGTGCAGGTCGAAGGGGAGGGCGCCCAGCAGGTGCCGCGGGGCCCCGAACACCTGGTGGTCCGCGCCGTGGAACGCGGGCTACGGGCCATGGGCGTCCGCGCCCCGGGCCTGGTGGTCCGCTGCCGCAACGCCATCCCGCACTCCCGCGGCCTGGGCTCGTCCGCGGCGGCCGTGGTCGGCGGCCTGGCGGCCGCGAACGGCCTTGTCGCGCAGTTGGATTCGAAACCACTAAGCGATGTCCAACTGATCCAGCTGTCCTCGGAATTCGAGGGCCACCCCGACAACGCCGCCGCCGCCGTGCTGGGGGGTGCGGTGGTTTCCTGGATCGACCGCTCCGGTGACCGGCCCGGGTACGCGGCGGTGCCGGTGCGGCTTCACCCCGACATCCGGCTCTACTGCGCGGTACCCCAAGAGCGCTCCCTGACCGCGGAGACCCGGGTGCTGCTGCCCGCCCACGTGAGCCACGAGGATGCCCGGTTCAACATCAGCCGCGCCGCCTTGCTGGTGGTAGCGCTGACCGAGCGCCCGGACTTGCTCATGCCGGCCACCGAGGATGTGCTCCATCAGCCACAGCGTGCTTCGGCGATGCCGGCCTCCGCGGAATATTTGCGGCTGTTCCGGCGTCATAATGTCGCAGCGACACTTTCTGGGGCTGGTCCGGCACTGATTGCGTTGAGCACGGAGCCGGAGTTGCCCACGGAAGTGGTGGGGTACGGGGCCGCGAATGGATTTGCCCTCACTGAGATGACCGCCGGCGATGGAGTTCGCTGGAGCCCGGGAGTCACAGTCCCAGGTTGATCCACCCGGTTGATCCACAGCGTGGCCGGAGGGTTTGCTTGCTTCCATCAAAGATGCGGGCTATCCTCGGTTCCGTCCAGCAATCGCAGCATCTGCATCTGCATCCATACTGCCTTGCCGCTAGGACACACCAATTCTTCTCGTGAACGAGGTTCGCCGCTTACTCCGCCGATTAAGGCGATCACCGTTGCAGAGTCGATATTTGGGCGCACTCGGCGATTTGCTGAATGCAACGACCCCCCGGATGACCTGATCAGAGGGGGAAGAAAGGAAATCCGTGACCGATACGGACCTATTCACGGCTGACACGAGCACCGAAAGCAATGAGGTGCCGAGCGCTGTGACCCCAGACACACCCGACGGCAACACCAATGCGCCTGTCGGGTCCCTGTCCACCATGGTGCTTCCCGAACTGCGCGCGCTGGCTAACCAAGTCGGCGTCAAGGGGACGTCGGGCATGCGCAAGAACGAACTCATCGCCGCCATCAAGGAAATCAGGGGACAGTCCAACGGGACCCCCGCCCCTGCCGCCCCTGAGGACAGCGGCAAGTCCGGCGCCGCCGGTGCTGAAGCGCCGGCCGCCGAGGACCACCAGAACGGTTCGACGACCGAGGCGCCCCGCCGCGAACGGCGCAGCGCCTCCCGCGAGCCGGGAGCAGCCCGCACCGGCGACGGGGAGGACGCCGAGCGCTCACGCACCCGTGAGGGCGCGCCGACTGGCGAGGACGACACCCGTCAGGGCGGCAAGCGCGACACCCAGAGCGACGAGCGCGGCCAAGACTCCGGTGGCGACCAGCAAGGCACGGGCGGCCAGCAGAATCGCGGCGGCTCGACCCAGCAAGACGACGACGGCGAGGGCCGTCAGGGCCGGCGGGGCCGCCGGTTCCGCGATCGCAGGCGGCGCGGCGAGCGCACCGGCGAAGGTGGCGACACCGAACTGCGCGAGGACGACGTCGTGCAGCCCGTCGCCGGCATCCTTGACGTTCTCGACAATTACGCCTTCGTGCGCACCTCCGGTTACCTGGCCGGGCCGCATGACGTCTACGTGTCCATGAACATGGTGCGCAAGAACGGCCTGCGCCGCGGCGACGCGGTGACCGGCGCGGTCCGCGTGCCGAAGGACGGCGAACAGCCCAACCAGCGCCAGAAGTTCAACCCGCTGGTGCGCCTGGACAGTGTCAATGGCGGTCCGGTCGAAGACGCGAAGAAGCGGCCTGATTTTTCCAAGCTGACGCCGCTCTACCCCAACCAGCGCCTTCGCCTGGAAACCACTCCCGACCGGCTGACCACCCGAGTCATCGACCTGATCATGCCGATCGGCAAGGGCCAGCGCGCCCTGATCGTCTCGCCGCCCAAGGCCGGTAAGACGACGATCTTGCAGGACATCGCCAACGCGATCACCAGGAACAACCCGGAATGCCACCTGATGGTCGTGCTCGTCGACGAGCGCCCCGAGGAGGTCACCGACATGACGCGCTCGGTCAAGGGCGAGGTCATCGCCTCGACCTTCGACCGGCCGCCGTCGGACCACACCTCGGTCGCCGAGCTGGCTATCGAGCGCGCCAAGCGGCTCGTCGAACAGGGCAAGGACGTCGTGGTGCTGCTCGACTCGATCACCCGCCTGGGCCGCGCCTACAACAACGCGTCACCCGCGTCGGGCCGGATCTTGTCCGGTGGTGTCGACTCCACCGCGCTGTACCCGCCGAAGCGCTTCCTGGGTGCCGCACGAAACATCGAGGAAGGTGGATCGCTGACGATCATCGCCACCGCGATGGTCGAGACCGGATCCACCGGTGACACGGTCATCTTCGAGGAGTTCAAGGGCACCGGTAACGCCGAGCTCAAGCTAGACCGCAAGATCTCCGAACGGCGGGTCTTCCCGGCGGTCGACGTGAACCCCTCCGGTACCCGCAAGGACGAGCTGCTGCTCTCGCCGGACGAGTTCGCGATCGTGCACAAGCTGCGCCGCGTGCTGTCGGGGCTGGACTCCCACCAGGCCATCGACCTGCTGATGTCCCAGCTGCGCAAGACGAAGAACAACTACGAGTTCCTGGTGCAGGTCTCCAAGACCACGCCGGGGTCGATGGACAACGACTAGCCCAGAGGCTGCTGCGGCCCGGGAATGTCCGGGCGCAGCTCCTTGTTTGGGAAGATAGCGGTTGACCTGGCATAATCGAGGCTCGATTACTTCAGGACCGCCTTGAAGGTTCGAAGTTCACGCCCGACCGTCGGATTCCGACTGGTGGAGGCCGGGCGACACAGCGATCGAAGAGGACGTTATGAAAGCCGACATTCACCCCGCTTACGCGGAGACCACCGTGCACTGTGGGTGTGGAAACACCTTCCAGACCCGCAGCACCAAGCCTGGCGGCAACATCGTCGTCGAAGTGTGCTCGCAGTGCCACCCCTTCTACACCGGCAAGCAGAAGATCCTCGACAGCGGCGGCCGGGTGGCCCGCTTCGAGAAGCGCTACGGCAAGCGCAAAGGCGCCGCGGCGGACAACACCGACAAATAGCTGCGTTGCCGACGCCCGAACTGTGCGAGACAGCACAGGCCGGGCGTCGGTTTGCGTTTGCAGGCAATGACTCGGGGGCCGAACGGGGCAGGAGGTGACACACATGACGCAGCCCGTGCAGACGATTGATGTGCTGCTGGCCGAACACGCCGAACTCGAGCAACGGCTGTCGGATCCCGACTTGCACAGCAATCCGGCCGAGGCGCGCAAAGCCGGCCGCCGATTTGCCCGATTGGCCCCGATCGTTGCCACCTATCGCAAGTTGGAGTCGGCGCGCGGCGACCTGGAGACCGCGCGGGAACTGGCCGCCGACGACGACTCGTTCGCCGACGAGGTGACCGAACTGCAGTCGCGGGTGGCCGAATTGGACACCCAACTGACCGACATGCTGGCGCCCCGCGATCCGCATGACGCCGACGACATCGTGCTGGAAGTCAAATCCGGTGAGGGTGGCGAGGAATCGGCATTGTTCGCGGCCGACCTGGCCAGGATGTACATCCGCTATGCCGAGCGGCGCGGCTGGAACGTGACCGTACTGGACGAGACCACGTCCGACCTCGGCGGCTACAAGGACGCGACGCTCAGCATCGCGAGCAAGGGCGACTCCGCCGACGGGGTGTGGTCGCGAATGAAGTTCGAGGGCGGGGTGCACCGGGTGCAGCGCGTCCCGGTGACGGAATCCCAAGGCCGAGTGCACACTTCGGCGGCGGGCGTACTGGTCTATCCCGAACCCGAGGAAGTGGGCGAGGTGCAGATCGACGAGTCGGATCTGCGCATCGACGTGTACCGCTCGTCCGGCAAGGGTGGGCAGGGGGTGAATACGACCGACTCCGCGGTGCGGATCACGCATCTGCCCACCGGGATCGTGGTCACCTGTCAGAACGAACGCTCGCAGTTGCAGAACAAGACGCGCGCGCTGCAGGTGCTGGCCGCCCGCCTGCAGGCACTGGCCGAAGAGCAGGCGCTGGCCGACGCGTCGGCCGATCGGGCCAGCCAGATCCGGACCGTGGACCGCAGCGAACGGATCCGTACCTACAACTTCCCGGAGAACCGGATCACCGACCACCGGATCGGTTACAAGGCGCACAATCTCGATCAGGTACTCGACGGCGACCTGGACGCGATGTTCGACGCCTTGAGTGCCGCTGACAAACAGTCCCGGCTGCAACAGGCATGAACGTCTTGCGGCGCGCGATCGACTACGCTGCGGCGACGCTCGCCGAAGCGGGGATCGGCTCTGCGCGTTGGGATGCCGAGGAGCTGGCTGCACACCTCACGGGCACCGAGCGCAGCCGGCTGGCCATGCTCGAGTCGCCCGGGGACGACTTCTTCGGCCGTTACCGCGACGTCGTGGCCGCGCGTTCCCGGCGGGTGCCGTTGCAGCATCTCACCGGCACGGCCGCATTCGGACCGCTGATACTGCACGTCGGCCCCGGCGTCTTCATACCGCGCCCGGAAACCGAAGCCCTTTTCGCGTGGGTCACCGAACAGCGCCTCCCGGGCCGGCCGGTCATCGTCGACCTGTGTACCGGATCCGGCGCATTGGCCGTGGCGCTGGCCCATCGGCACCCCACAGCGCGAATCATCGCCGTCGATGACTCCGGGGCGGCCCTCGACTACGCGCGCCGCAACGCGGCGGGCACTGCGGTCGAGCTCATGCAGGCCGACGTCACCGCGCCCGGCCTGCTGCCCGAACTGGACGGCGGTGTCGACGTGGTGGTCGCCAATCCGCCCTATGTCCCCGACGCAACCGTCGTGGAACCTGAAGTCGCCCAATATGATCCACACCGCGCGGTGTTCGGCGGACCAGACGGGATGGCGGTGATCGCCTCCGTCGTCGAGCTGGCCGGGCGCTGGCTGCGCCCGGGCGGCATCTTCGCCGTCGAACATGACGACACGACCTCGTCGAAGACCGCCGAACTGGTCTGCAAGACGGGGCTTTTCGACGAGGTCGCGGCCCACCAGGACCTGGCCGGCCGGCCGAGATTTGTCACCGCCCGAAAGGGCGGCGCCGGTGAGTCGCGTCGCGACGATGCAGAGCGGAGCGATGGGGTGGGGGCACGCCCCACAACTGGGAGGTACCCCCACCCGCTAGCGGGGGAAGGCGGCGCAATTGACTGAAGTCTTCGACTGCGCCGACCCCGGCCAGCGTTCGCGCGGAATCGCCTCGGCGGCAGGCGCGCTCAAGGGTGGCCGACTGGTCGTCATGCCGACGGACACCGTCTACGGCATCGGCGCCGACGCCTTCAACAGCGCCGCGGTGGCCGCCCTGCTCTCGGCGAAGGGGCGGGGCCGGGACATGCCGGTCGGCGTGCTGGTCGGCTCCTGGCACACCATCGAGGGACTCGTCTACACGATGCCGGGCGGGGCCCGCGACCTGATTCGCGCGTTCTGGCCGGGAGCACTGAGTCTGGTGGTGCCGCAGGCGCCGTCGCTGCAATGGGACCTCGGCGACGCCCGGGGCACCGTTATGCTGCGGATGCCGCTGCACCCGGTGGCCATCGAGCTGTTGCGAGAAGTGGGGCCCATGGCGGTATCCAGCGCGAACGTCTCCGGCCGTGCGCCGGCGGTGGGCGCCAACGAGGCCCGAAATCAATTCGGCGAGCTCGTCGACGTCTATCTCGACGCGGGGACGGCCCAGCAGCAGGCCGCCTCCACGATCGTCGACCTGACCGGCGCCGCCCCGCACATCCTGCGACCCGGTCCGGTGAGCGCCGAGCGGATCGCCGAGGTGCTCGGGGTGGAGCCCGAAAGCCTGACCGCCCAGGCCTAACCGGAGCGGTTCTCTGGTTGCCAGGTTGGTGCAGTACGGTCTCGACGTGTCCAGCGACCCGGCCGCCGGCGTAGCCAACCTCGCAAGTGGTTTGCTCGCCCTGTCCGACCGTGGCGCCGGTGTCCCACTGCGCGAGCTTGCACTCGTGGGACTGACCGCGGCGATCATCACCTACTTCGCGACCGGACCCGTGCGCGTGCTCGCCACCCGGTTGGGCGCGGTCGCCTATCCGCGGGAACGCGACGTCCACGTGACCCCGACCCCGCGCATGGGCGGTCTGGCGATGTTTCTCGGCGTCGTCTCGGCCGTCTTCCTGGCTTCCCAGCTTCCGGCGCTCACCCGCGGCTTCGTCTATTCGACGGGTATGCCCGCGGTGCTGGTGGCCGGCGCGGTGATCATGGGCATCGGCCTCATCGACGATCGTTGGGGGCTGGACGCCCTGACGAAGTTCGCCGGCCAGATCACCGCGGCCAGCGTGCTGGTCACCATGGGCGTGGCCTGGAGCGTGCTCTACATCCCGATCGGCGGTGTCGGCACCATCGTGCTGGACCAAGCGTCGTCGATCCTGCTCACGCTGGCGCTGACGGTGTCCATCGTGAACGCCATGAACTTCGTCGACGGCCTCGACGGACTGGCTGCCGGCCTCGGACTGATCACCGCGCTGGCGATCTGCATGTTCTCGGTCGGCCTGCTGCGCGACCACGGCGGCGATGTCCTCTTCTATCCGCCCGCCGTGATCTCCGTGGTGCTCGCCGGGGCCTGTCTGGGCTTCCTGCCGCACAACTTCCACCGCGCCAAGATCTTCATGGGTGATTCGGGCTCCATGCTGATCGGGTTGATGCTCGCCGCGGCCTCCACCACCGCCGCCGGCCCCGTCTCGCAGAACGCCTATGGTGCGCGCGACGTGTTCGCCCTGCTGTCGCCGTTCCTGCTGGTCGTCGCGGTCATGTTCGTGCCGATGCTCGATTTGCTGTTGGCGATCGTGCGCCGCACCCGCGCGGGCCGCAGCGCGTTCAGCCCCGACAAGATGCACCTGCACCACCGGTTGCTGCAGATCGGTCATTCCCATCGCCGGGTGGTGTTGCTGATCTACCTCTGGGTGGGCATTGTCGCGTTCGGTGCGGCCAGCACGATTTTCTTCAATCCCCGCGACACCGCCGCGGTGATGCTGGGCGCCATTCTGGTCGCCGGCGTCGCGACGGCCATCCCGCTCATGCGCCGGCGAGATGAGTACGACGATGAGGACTACGACAGCTAGTAGTAGTTGGGCCCTACGTTGTGGTACGGTGCAGGTAGAGCCCCAAAAAGCCGCACAATTTGCCGGTCCATCGGACGCAGTTCCGATCGGGTCGGTTGAGGACTCGCGTCGGGAGATACCCCTTGGGCGAATCCCCTGTGACGTGCGATACGCTCGGCGGGCCACCGATCAGTCGGTCGGGGGACTCCCGCTCCAACAACTTGGGATTGAGGTGCTGCAGTGACGACACCAGCGCAGGACGCGCCGTTGGTGTTTCCCTCTGTTGCTTTTCGCCCGGTCCGCCTGTTCGTCCTCAGCATTGCCGTTACCGCGGTGGCGGTCGTCGTTGCCGGCCTGGCCGGTCACCCGATGGTCGGGGTGTTCTTCGGCATCGGGTTGCTGCTCGGTTTGCTCAACGCCCTTCTGGTGCGTCGTTCGGTCGCGTCGATCACCGCCAAAGACCACCCGCTGAAAAGCGCGATGGCGCTGAATTCAGCCACCCGGCTGGCCATCATCACGGTCATCGGGCTGATCATTGCCTACATCTTCCGGCCCGCCGGGCTGGGTGTCGTGTTCGGACTGGCGCTATTCCAGATCCTGCTGGTGGCATCGACGGCGCTTCCGGTGTGGAAGAAGCTGCGTGCCGGTGACTGGGCCGAGGCCCATCCCTCGGACGGTTCCGGAGGTGGCGTGAGCGCGGGATCGGAAGGAACGGAAGGAAGAAGCAGCAGCGATGACTGAAACGACGTTCCTCGCCGCCGCCATCGAGGTCGGCGAGCACGCGCACGCCACGTGGCTCGGGATGACCGTTAACACGGACACCATCCTGTCCACCGCGATCGCCGCGGTGATCGTGCTCGCGCTGGCCTTCTTCCTGCGCGCGAAGATCACCTCCACCGGGGTCCCCAGCGGCGTTCAGTTGTTCTGGGAGGCCATCACCGTCCAGATGCGCGATCAGATCGAGAGCGCGGTCGGCATGCGGATAGCGCCGTTCGTACTGCCGCTGGCCGTCACCATCTTCGTGTTCATCCTGATCTCCAACTGGCTGTCGGTGCTTCCGCTGCAGTACACCGACGCGTCCGGGCACACCACCGAGCTTCTGAAGTCGGCGGCCGCGGACATCAACTACGTCTTGGCGTTGGCTCTCTTCGTGTTCGTCTGCTATCACGTGGCGGGCATCTGGCGCCGCGGGATCGTCGGACACCCGCTCGCCGTGCTCAAGGGGCACGTGGCGTTCCTGGCGCCGATCAACCTGGTGGAAGAGCTGGCCAAGCCGATCTCGTTGTCGCTCCGACTTTTCGGGAACATCTTCGCCGGCGGCATCCTGGTCGCGCTGATCGCGCTCTTCCCGCCGTACATCATGTGGGCACCCAACGCCATCTGGAAGGCCTTCGATCTGTTCGTCGGGGCGATTCAGGCCTTCATCTTCTCGATCCTGACCATCCTCTACTTCAGCCAAGCCATGGAGATCGAGGAACATCACGACTGAGACCACCATGAATTGCTTTGACCCACACACCATTACAGAGGCCTGGTAGACCGCTACCAGCTATCAAGGAGGATAAGAATGGCTCTGGACCCCCAAGTCGCTGCCGCTGCTCTCATCGGCGGTGGACTCATCATGGGCGGTGGCGCGATCGGCGCCGGTATCGGTGACGGTATTGCCGGTAACGCGTTGGTCTCCGGCATCGCCCGGCAACCCGAGGCGCAAGGCCGGCTGTTCACGCCGTTCTTCATCACCGTCGGTCTGGTTGAGGCGGCCTACTTCATCAACCTGGCGTTCATGGCGCTGTTCGTGTTCGCCACACCCGTCGGCACCTAACTCGCTGTGATGGGTGACGCGAGCCTGAGCTTTCTGGCGTCCAGCCAGGTGGTGGCCGAGGGAGGCAACAACTTCCTCGTCCCGAACGGCACTTTCTTCTTCGTGCTGGCGATCTTTTTGATCGTGCTGGCCGTCATCGGCACGTTCGTCGTGCCGCCCGTCATGCGGGTGTTGCGCGAGCGTGACGCCATGGTCGCCAAGACGGTTGCCGACAACAAGAAGGCCGGCGAGCAGTTCGAGGCCGCCGAGGCCGACTACGAAGAAGCTATGACGGAAGCCCGGGTGAAGGCGTCGTCGCTGCGCGACAACGCTCGGGCGGAGGGCCGTAAGGTTGTGGAAGACGCGCGCGCCCGAGCCGAGCAACAGGTGATGTCGACGTTGCAAATGGCCGCCGAGCAATTGAAGCGGGAAAGGGACGCCGTGGAGCTGGATCTGCGTGCCAACGTGGCGTCCATGTCGGCGACGTTGGCCAGTCGAATCCTCGGCGTGGACGTCGCCCCCGTCACCGCGACCACATCAGCAACCAAGACATCCGGACGGTAATCACGCATGTCGACATTCATCGGCCAGTTGGTGGGCTTCGCGGCCATCGTTTTCCTGGTGGTGCGTTACGTGGTGCCGCCCGTGCGTCGTCTGATGGCGGCGCGCCAAGAGGCGGTGCGCCAACAGCTCAAGGACGCGTCCGCGGCGGCCGATCGGTTGACCGAGTCGACCGCGGCTCACAGCAAGGCCGTGGAAGCCGCCAAGGCGGAGTCGAAACGGGTTGTCGCAGAAGCGGAGGCGGACGCGAAACGCATCACCGAGCAACTGGGGATGCAGGCGGGGGTCGAGGAGGAACGCATCAATTCGCAGGGCGGCCGCCAGGTCGAACTGCTGCGCACCCAGCTGACCCGTCAGCTTCGCCTGGAACTCGGTCACGAGGCGGTGCGCCAGGCTGGCGAGTTGGTCCGCAACTACGTCGCCGACCCCGCCCAGCAGTCGGCGACCGTCGACCGGTTCCTCGATGATCTCGAGGCGATGGCACCGGCGTCCGCTGAAGTCCAGTACCCAGTGATGACAAAGATGCGCTCGTCGAGCCGCGCTGCGCTGACCAACCTGTCGGAACGGTTCAACACCATCGCGAAAGACCTTGACAACAAGGGCCTTTCCACGCTCTCCAGTGAACTGGTGGCGGTGGCCCAGATGCTGGACCGCGAGATCGTGGTTACCCGGTATCTCACCGTTCCGGCCGAGGACGGGGCCCCCAGGGTCCGATTGCTCGAGCGGTTGCTCGCGGGCAAGGTCGGCGACACCACACTCGACGTGCTGCGGTTCGCGGTGTCGGAGCGGTGGTCGGCCAACTCCGACCTGATCGACGCCATCGAGCACATATCGCGGCAGGCGCTGCTCGAGGTCGCCGAGCGTGAGAACAAGGTCGACGAGGTCGAAGAACAGCTGTTCCGGTTCTCCCGCATCCTCGACGCGCAGCCGCGGCTCGCGATCCTGCTGGGCGACTACGCCGTTCCGGTCGAGGGCCGAGTTAACTTGCTGCGCAAGGTACTGGACAGCGCGAGCGGCAGAGTCGAACCGATTGTGCAGTCCCTGCTGACCCAGACCGTCGAGCTGCTCAGAGGCCAGCCGGCCGAGGTGGCCGTTCAGTTCTTGGCCGAGGTTGCGGTGGCGCGCCGTGGCGAAGTCGTCGCGCAGGTCGGGGCGGCGGCCGAGCTGAGCGATGCCCAGCGGACCCGCCTCACCGAAGTGCTCACCCGCATCTACGGTCACCCGGTGGCGGTGCAGCTGCAGGTCGACACCGAACTGTTGGGCGGGCTGCTCATTGCCGTGTCCGACGAAGTGATCGACGGGACGCTCGCGTCCCGTCTGACCGCGGCCCGGGCCCAGTTGCCGGACTGACCACCAACCACTCACCACAAACCCTTTCCAACACACGCGATACGAAGATCAAGTAGGAAGACGAAAAGCCATGGCCGAGTTGACAATCTCCGCTGATGACATTCAGGGCGCCATCGAGGAGTACGTAGGCTCTTTCACCTCCGACACCACGCGCGAAGAGGTCGGTACCGTCGTCGACGCCGGCGACGGCATCGCGCACGTCGAGGGTCTCCCGTCCGTGATGACCCAGGAGCTGCTCGAGTTTCCCGGCGGTGTCTTGGGCGTCGCGCTGAACCTCGACGAGCACAGCGTCGGCGCGGTGATCCTGGGTGACTTCGAGAAGATCGAAGAAGGCCAGCAGGTCAAGCGCACCGGTGAGGTCCTCTCGGTTCCCGTCGGCGACGCATTCCTCGGGCGGGTGGTCAACCCGCTGGGTCAGCCGATCGACGGCCGCGGGGACATCGAAACCGACACGCGGCGCGCGCTGGAGATCCAGGCACCCTCGGTGGTGCAGCGGCAGAGCGTGAAAGAGCCGCTGCAGACCGGGATCAAGGCCATCGACGCGATGACGCCGATCGGTCGTGGCCAGCGCCAGCTGATCATCGGTGACCGCAAGACCGGCAAGACCGCCGTGTGTGTGGACACCATCCTGAACCAGCGGCAGAACTGGGAGTCGGGCGACGAGCGCAAGCAGGTGCGTTGCGTGTACGTGGCCATCGGGCAGAAGGGCACCACGATCGCGTCGGTGCGGCGCGCCCTGGAAGAGGGCGGGGCGATGGACTACACGACCATCGTCGCGGCGCCGGCGTCCGACTCTGCCGGGTTCAAATGGCTTGCGCCGTACACCGGTTCGGCGATCGCCCAGCAATGGATGTACGACGGCAAGCACGTGCTGATCGTCTTCGACGACCTGTCCAAGCAGGCCGAGGCGTACCGCGCGATCTCGCTGCTGCTGCGCCGCCCCCCGGGCCGCGAGGCCTACCCGGGTGACGTGTTCTACCTGCACTCCCGGCTGCTGGAGCGTTGCGCCAAGCTGTCCGACGAACTCGGCGGCGGCTCGATGACCGGCCTGCCGATCATCGAGACCAAGGCCAACGACATCTCGGCCTACATCCCGACCAACGTCATCTCGATCACCGACGGGCAATGCTTCCTGGAGTCCGACCTGTTCAACCAGGGTGTGCGGCCGGCCATCAACGTCGGCGTCTCGGTGTCCCGCGTCGGTGGCGCCGCGCAGATCAAGGCCATGAAAGAGGTGGCCGGTTCGTTGCGTCTGGACCTGTCGCAGTTCCGCGAGCTGGAATCCTTCGCCGCCTTCGCCTCCGACCTGGACGCCACGTCCAAGGCGCAGCTGGAGCGCGGCGAGCGGCTGGTGGAGCTGCTCAAGCAACCGCAGTACCAGCCCATGCCCGTTGAGGAGCAAGTGGTTTCGATCTTCCTCGGCACCGGCGGCCACCTGGACTCGGTGCCGGTCGAGGACGTCCGGCGGTTCGAAACCGAGTTGCTGGACCACATGCGGGCTTCCGAGGAGAAGATCCTGGCCGGTATTCGCGACAGCCAGAAGCTTTCCGACGAAACCGCCGAAGAACTCGAGAAGGTCATCAACAACTTCAAGAAGGGCTTCGCCGCCACCGGCGGTGCATCCGTGGTGCCCGACGAGCACGTCGAGCCGCTCGACGAAGAGGAGCTGGAAAAGGAATCGGTGAAGGTCAAGAAGCCGGCGCCGGAGAAGAAGGCAAAGAAAGAGAAGAAGTAGCAACCAATGGCTGCCACACTTCGCGAATTACGCGGCCGGATCCGATCGGCAGGGTCGATCAAGAAGATCACGAAGGCCCAGGAGATGATCGCCACGTCGCGCATCGGCAAGGCGCAGGCGCGGCTGGAGTCCGCACGGCCATATGCGTTCCAGCTCACCGCGATGCTCACCACCCTGTCGGCCGAAGCCGCGCTCGATCATCCGTTGTTGGTCGAGCGTGAGGAACCCAAACGGGCTGCTGTCGTGGTGGTGTCGTCCGACCGTGGCTTGTGCGGTGCGTACAACTCGAGCATCTTCCGGCGCTCCGAGGAGCTGTTCTCCCTGCTGAGGGAGGAAGGTAAGACGCCGGTCCTCTACACGGTTGGCCGCAAGGCGCAGAACTACTTCAGCTTCCGCAACTGGGATATCACCCAGTCGTGGACGGGCTTCTCCGAGCAGCCCAAGTACGAGAACGCCGCGGAGATTGCTTCGGTCTTGGTCGACACCTTCATGAAGGGCGCCGGCGGCGAGGATGAGGACGGCGAAGGCGTCGACGAACTGCACATCGTCTACTCGGAATTCAAGTCGATGATGTCTCAGGCCGCAGTGGCCCACCGGATCGCCCCCATGGTCGTCGAGTACGTCGAGGAGGCGCCAGAGGTGCGCACCCTGTATTCGTTCGAACCGGATGCGACAACGCTTTTCGAGTCGCTGCTGCCGCGATACCTGACCACCCGCGTCTACGAAGCGCTGCTCGAATCCGCCGCATCGGAGCTTGCGTCGCGCCAGCGGGCGATGAAGTCGGCCACCGACAACGCGGACGACCTGATCAAGGCCCTGACGCTGATGGCGAACCGCGAGCGGCAGGCCCAGATCACCCAGGAGATTAGCGAAATCGTCGGTGGCGCAAACGCGCTCGCCGACGCGCGCTAGATAGGCCCCCACGAGGAAGCGAAGAAAATGACTGCTACAGACGAAAAGACCGAAAAGTCGACCAAGAGCGACACCAGCGGCCGCGTGGTGCGGGTCACCGGGCCGGTCGTCGACGTCGAGTTCCCCCGGGGTTCGGTGCCGGAGCTGTTCAACGCGCTCAACGCGGAGATCACGTTCTCCGAACTCGCGAAGACCCTGACGCTCGAGGTCGCCCAGCACCTGGGTGACAACCTGGTGCGCACGATCTCGCTGCAGCCCACCGACGGCCTGGTGCGCGGGGTGGAGGTCACCGACACCGGTCGGGCGATCTCGGTGCCGGTCGGCCAAGAGGTCAAGGGCCACGTCTTCAACGCGCTGGGGCACTGCCTGGACAAGCCGGGCTATGGCGAGGACTTTGAGCACTGGTCGATTCACCGCAAGCCGCCGGCCTTCGAAGAGCTCGAGCCGCGCACCGAGATGCTCGAGACCGGCCTGAAGGTGGTCGACCTGCTCACCCCGTACGTGCGTGGCGGCAAGATCGCGCTGTTCGGCGGCGCCGGGGTGGGCAAGACGGTGCTCATCCAGGAGATGATCAACCGTATTGCCCGCAACTTCGGTGGTACGTCGGTGTTCGCCGGCGTGGGGGAGCGCACCCGCGAGGGCAACGACCTGTGGGTCGAGTTGCAGGAAGCCAACGTGCTCAAGGACACCGCCCTGGTGTTCGGTCAGATGGACGAGCCGCCCGGCACCCGTATGCGGGTGGCGCTGTCCGCGCTGACGATGGCGGAGTGGTTCCGCGACGAGGCGGGCCAGGACGTGCTGCTGTTCATCGACAACATCTTCCGCTTCACCCAGGCGGGTTCGGAGGTGTCGACGCTGCTCGGTCGCATGCCGTCGGCCGTGGGCTACCAGCCCACGCTGGCCGACGAGATGGGCGAGCTGCAGGAGCGCATCACGTCAACGCGTGGCCGGTCGATCACGTCGATGCAGGCGGTTTATGTGCCCGCCGACGACTACACCGACCCGGCGCCGGCGACGACCTTCGCCCACCTGGATGCCACCACCGAGCTGTCCCGTTCGGTGTTCTCCAAGGGCATCTTCCCCGCGGTGGACCCGCTGGCGTCCAGCTCGACCATCCTCGACCCGGGTGTCGTCGGTGAAGAGCACTACCGCGTGGCGCAGGAAGTCATCCGAATCCTGCAGCGCTACAAGGACCTTCAGGACATCATCGCGATCCTCGGTATCGACGAGCTGTCCGAAGAGGACAAGCAGCTGGTGCAGCGCGCCCGCCGTATCGAGCGGTTCCTGTCGCAGAACATGATGGCGGCCGAGCAGTTCACCGGCCAACCCGGTTCGACGGTGCCGCTGAAGGAGACCATCGAGGCATTCGACCGCCTGACCAAGGGTGAGTTCGACCACGTGCCCGAGCAGGCCTTCTTCTTGATCGGTGGCCTGGATGACCTGGCCAAGAAGGCCGAGAGCCTTGGCGCCAAGCTCTAACCTCGTCGACGGGTCGAAAGGTGGTGTGACATGGCCGAACTGAACGTTGAGATCGTCGCGGTCGATCGAAAGATCTGGTCGGGTGAGGCAACGTTTCTGTTCACCCGCACCACCGTCGGCGAGATCGGTATCCTGCCGCGGCACATCCCGTTGGTGGCGCAATTGGTCGACGACGCGATGGTGCGTGTCGAGCGGGAAGGCGAAGACGATCTGCGGATCGCGGTGGACGGCGGTTTTCTGTCGGTCACCGAGGAGGCGGTGACCATCCTCGCCGAGTCCGCCGCATTCGAGTCGGAGATCGACGAGAGCGCCGCCAGAGAGGCTTCTGAGTCGGACGATCCGCGTATCGCCGCCAGAGGGCGCGCAAGGTTGCGCGCCGTCGGCGCGATCGACTAACCGCCGATGAGCGCGCCCATGGTCGGCATGGTCGTGCTCGTTGTCGTCCTAGCGGGCGCGGTCGTCGCGCTGAGCTATCGGTTGTGGAAACTGCGCCAGGGCGGCACCGCGGGGATCATGCGAGACATTCCCGCGGTCGGCGGTCACGGCTGGCGTCACGGCGTGATTCGTTACCGCGGCGGTGAGGCCGCGTTTTACCGCCTCTCCAGCCTGCGTCTGTGGCCGGACCGTCGACTCAGCCGCAGGGGAGTGGAGATCGTGGCCCGGCGGGCGCCGCGCGGTGACGAGTTCGACATCATGACCGACGAGATCGTCGTGGTGGAACTGCGCGACACGACGCAGGACCGCAGGACCGGTTACGAGATCGCGCTGGACAAGGGGGCTTTGACGGCATTCCTGTCCTGGCTGGAATCCCGCCCGTCACCGCGTGCTCGTCGGCGCAGCGTTTAGGCCTTGCGCCGCAAGTTAACTCGCACTTGGTGCTCCGCCGGCGGGCTTCCAGAGCACGTCGCCGCCGGGATTGGCCGCGCGAGCCAGGATGAAGAGCAGATCCGAGAGGCGGTTCAGGTATTTCGCCGGAAGGGCGTTTACCTGCTGCGGTGCGGCATCGACCGCCGCCCATGCCGAGCGTTCCGCTCGACGGACGATCGTGCGGGCGACGTGCAGCAGCGCCGATAGCGGCGAACCACCTGGCAGCACAAAGGAATTCAGCGCGGGCAGGTTCTCATTGTATTTGTCACACCAGCGCTCGAGCCGATCGATGTAGGGCTGAGTGACCCGCAGCGGCGGATACTGCGGGTTTTCCACCACCGGGGTCGACAGGTCCGCGCCGGCGTCGAACAGATCGTTCTGGATCTGACGCAGCACGCCGGCGGTCTCCTCGTCGGGCTCACCCAGGGCGATCGCGACGCCGATCGCCGAGTTGGCCTCGTCGCAATCCGCGTAGGCGACCAGGCGGGGATCATTCTTCGAGACCCGCGAGAAGTCACTCAAACCCGTCGTGCCGTCGTCGCCGGTTCGCGTATAGATGCGGGTCAGATGTACTGCCATGAGCAAAACGGTACTGCTGCTCGCAACGGGCTGGAGCGTCGGCTGACTGCTTGACTCGCCCCGCGCCGCTTCGCGGCTGGCGGTGCCCCCACCGCATCGTCGTCAAGCGGGCCGACTGACAACCCGATACCGCTTCACTAGACTGACGCGGGTGGCTGAGCGATTCGTGGTGACCGGCGGCAACCGGTTATCCGGCGAAGTCGCGGTGGGGGGCGCCAAGAACAGCGTGCTCAAGCTGATGGCCGCGACGCTGCTGGCCGAAGGCACCAGCACCATCACCAACTGCCCCGACATCCTCGATGTGCCGTTGATGGCCGAGGTGTTGCGTGGCCTGGGCGCCACCGTCGAACTCGACGGTGACGTCGCCCGCATCACCTCGCCCGACGAGCCGAAATACGACGCCGACTTCGCCGCGGTGCGACAGTTCCGGGCCTCGGTCTGCGTGCTCGGGCCACTGGTCGGCCGGTGCAAGCGCGCCAGGGTCGCGCTCCCGGGCGGTGACGCCATCGGGTCGCGGCCCCTGGACATGCATCAGGCGGGCCTGCGCCAGCTGGGCGCGCAGTGCAACATCGAGCACGGCTGCGTCGTCGCCCAGGCCGACACATTGCGCGGCGCGGAGATCCAGCTGGAATTCCCGTCCGTGGGAGCCACCGAGAACATCCTGATGGCCGCCGTCCTGGCCGAGGGTGTCACCACGATCCACAACGCGGCGCGCGAGCCCGACGTCGTCGACCTGTGCACCATGTTGAACCAGATGGGCGCGCAGGTCGAAGGTGCCGGTTCGCCGACCATGACCATCACCGGCGTCCCGCGGCTGTACCCGACCGAGCACCGCGTGATCGGGGATCGCATCGTCGCCGCCACCTGGGGCATCGCCGCGGCGATGACCCGGGGCGACATTTCGGTGACGGGCGTCGACCCGGCCCACCTTCAGGTGGTGCTGCACAAGTTGCACGACGCCGGCGCCACGGTCACCCAAACGGACAACAGCTTCCGGATCACCCAGTACGAGCGCCCCAAGGCCGTCAACGTCGCGACGCTGCCGTTCCCCGGATTTCCCACCGACCTGCAGCCGATGGCGATCGCTCTGGCGTCGATCGCCGACGGCACCTCGATGATCACGGAAAACGTCTTCGAGGCGCGCTTCCGTTTCGTCGAAGAGATGATCCGGTTAGGCGCCGACGCCCGCACGGACGGCCACCACGCCGTCGTGCGAGGCCTGCCGCAATTGTCGAGCGCCCCGGTGTGGTGTTCGGACATTCGTGCCGGAGCCGGCCTGGTGCTGGCGGGGCTCGTCGCCGACGGTGACACCGAGGTTCACGACGTCTTCCACATCGATCGCGGCTATCCGCTGTTCGTCGAGAACCTGTCGATTTTGGGAGCGGAGATCGAGCGGGTAGAGTAGCCAAAGTCAGTGCCCCGCAGGGGCGGTCGCCACACCAGGCGGCCGACACCCCGGGCGCTTGACTCCCTCGCTGGATTGGTACTAGCCTGGCACGGCTGCTCCCGAAACGGTCCTTGGAGACCACGACTGGGAGTTGACTCCCTGCCGGACCTGTATTAAGCTGGCAGGGTTGCCCCAAAGCGGGCGGAACAAGTGTTGTTTGAGAACTCAATAGTGTGTTTGGTCTTTTTATTTGTTGTTGTTTTTTGGCCATACCTAGCACTCCCCGTGTGTGGGTATGGCAATTTTTGATGCCAGTTAATTGGCGTCTTGTCAGGTATCTCTGATTTGAAATTCACCTCGTTCTGCGAGGAGATTTTGTTTGGAGAGTTTGATCCTGGCTCAGGACGAACGCTGGCGGCGTGCTTAACACATGCAAGTCGAACGGAAAGGTCTCTTCGGAGATACTCGAGTGGCGAACGGGTGAGTAACACGTGGGCAATCTGCCCTGCACTTCGGGATAAGCCTGGGAAACTGGGTCTAATACCGAATAGGACCACTTGGCGCATGCCTTGTGGTGGAAAGCTTTTGCGGTGTGGGATGGGCCCGCGGCCTATCAGCTTGTTGGTGGGGTGATGGCCTACCAAGGCGACGACGGGTAGCCGGCCTGAGAGGGTGTCCGGCCACACTGGGACTGAGATACGGCCCAGACTCCTACGGGAGGCAGCAGTGGGGAATATTGCACAATGGGCGCAAGCCTGATGCAGCGACGCCGCGTGGGGGATGACGGCCTTCGGGTTGTAAACCTCTTTCACCATCGACGAAGGTCCGGGTTTTCTCGGATTGACGGTAGGTGGAGAAGAAGCACCGGCCAACTACGTGCCAGCAGCCGCGGTAATACGTAGGGTGCGAGCGTTGTCCGGAATTACTGGGCGTAAAGAGCTCGTAGGTGGTTTGTCGCGTTGTTCGTGAAATCTCACGGCTTAACTGTGAGCGTGCGGGCGATACGGGCAGACTAGAGTACTGCAGGGGAGACTGGAATTCCTGGTGTAGCGGTGGAATGCGCAGATATCAGGAGGAACACCGGTGGCGAAGGCGGGTCTCTGGGCAGTAACTGACGCTGAGGAGCGAAAGCGTGGGGAGCGAACAGGATTAGATACCCTGGTAGTCCACGCCGTAAACGGTGGGTACTAGGTGTGGGTTTCCTTCCTTGGGATCCGTGCCGTAGCTAACGCATTAAGTACCCCGCCTGGGGAGTACGGCCGCAAGGCTAAAACTCAAAGGAATTGACGGGGGCCCGCACAAGCGGCGGAGCATGTGGATTAATTCGATGCAACGCGAAGAACCTTACCTGGGTTTGACATGCACAGGACGCGTCTAGAGATAGGCGTTCCCTTGTGGCCTGTGTGCAGGTGGTGCATGGCTGTCGTCAGCTCGTGTCGTGAGATGTTGGGTTAAGTCCCGCAACGAGCGCAACCCTTGTCTCATGTTGCCAGCGGGTAATGCCGGGGACTCGTGAGAGACTGCCGGGGTCAACTCGGAGGAAGGTGGGGATGACGTCAAGTCATCATGCCCCTTATGTCCAGGGCTTCACACATGCTACAATGGCCGGTACAAAGGGCTGCGATGCCGCAAGGTTAAGCGAATCCTTTTAAAGCCGGTCTCAGTTCGGATCGGGGTCTGCAACTCGACCCCGTGAAGTCGGAGTCGCTAGTAATCGCAGATCAGCAACGCTGCGGTGAATACGTTCCCGGGCCTTGTACACACCGCCCGTCACGTCATGAAAGTCGGTAACACCCGAAGCCAGTGGCCTAACCCTTGGGAGGGAGCTGTCGAAGGTGGGATCGGCGATTGGGACGAAGTCGTAACAAGGTAGCCGTACCGGAAGGTGCGGCTGGATCACCTCCTTTCTAAGGAGCACCACGAAAAACACCCCAATTGGTGGGGTGTGAGCCGTGAGGGGTTCTCGCCTGTAGTGGGCGGGAGCCGGGTGCACAACAGCAAATGATTGCCAGACACACTATTGGGCCCTGAGACAACACTCGGCCAGTCCGTGTGGTGTCCCTCCATCTTGGTGGTGGGGTGTGGTGTTTGAGTATTGGATAGTGGTTGCGAGCATCTAAACGGATGCGTTGCCGGCAACGGTGGCGTGTTCGTTGAAATGTGTAATTTCTTCTTTGGTTTTTGTGTGTAAGTAAGTGTTTAAGGGCGCATGGTGGATGCCTTGGCATCGAGAGCCGATGAAGGACGTGGGAGGCTGCGATATGCCTCGGGGAGCTGTCAACCGAGCATTGATCCGAGGATTTCCGAATGGGGAAACCCAGCACGAGTGATGTCGTGTTACCCGCATCTGAATATATAGGGTGCGGGAGGTAACGCGGGGAAGTGAAACATCTCAGTACCCGTAGGAGAAGAAAACAATTGTGATTCCGTGAGTAGTGGCGAGCGAAAGCGGAACAGGCTAAACCGCACGCATGGGTAACCGGGTAGGGGTTGTGTGTGCGGGGTTGTGGGATTGATATGTCTCAGCTCTACCTGGCTGAGGGGTAGTCATAAAGTGTCGTGGTTAGCGGAAGTGGCCTGGGACGGTCCGCCGTAGACGGTGAAAGCCCGGTACGCGAAAACCCGGCACCTACCTTGTATCAACTCCCGAGTAGCAGCGGGCCCGTGGAATCTGCTGTGAATCTGCCGGGACCACCCGGTAAGCCTAAATACTTCTCGATGACCGATAGCGGATTAGTACCGTGAGGGAATGGTGAAAAGTACCCCGGGAGGGGAGTGAAAGAGTACCTGAAACCGTGTGCCTACAATCCGTCAGAGCCTCCTCGTGGGGTGATGGCGTGCCTTTTGAAGAATGAGCCTGCGAGTCAGGGACACGTCGCGAGGTTAACCCGTGTGGGGTAGCCGCAGCGAAAGCGAGTCTGAATAGGGCGCATCCCCTTTGGGGTGTAGTGGCGTGTTCTGGACCCGAAGCGGAGTGATCTACCCATGGCCAGGGTGAAGCGCGGGTAAGACCGCGTGGAGGCCCGAACCCACTTAGGTTGAAGACTGAGGGGATGAGCTGTGGGTAGGGGTGAAAGGCCAATCAAACTCCGTGATAGCTGGTTCTCCCCGAAATGCATTTAGGTGCAGCGTTGCGTGTTTCACCACGGAGGTAGAGCTACTGGATGGCCGATGGGCCCTACTAGGTTACTGACGTCAGCCAAACTCCGAATGCCGTGGTGTATAGCGTGGCAGTGAGACGGCGGGGGATAAGCTCCGTACGTCGAGAGGGAAACAGCCCAGATCGCCGGCTAAGGCCCCTAAGCGTGTGCTAAGTGGAAAAGGATGTGCAGTCGCAGAGACAACCAGGAGGTTGGCTTAGAAGCAGCCACCCTTGAAAGAGTGCGTAATAGCTCACTGGTCAAGTGATTGTGCGCCGATAATGTAGCGGGGCTCAAGCACACCGCCGAAGCCGCGGCAACCGTAAGGTTGGGTAGGGGAGCGTCCCCCATGCAGCGAAGCTACCGGGTAACCGGTGGTGGAGTTTGGGGGAGTGAGAATGCAGGCATGAGTAGCGATAAGGCAAGTGAGAACCTTGCCCGCCGTAAGACCAAGGGTTCCTGGGCCAGGCCAGTCCGCCCAGGGTGAGTCGGGACCTAAGGCGAGGCCGACAGGCGTAGTCGATGGACAACGGGTTGATATTCCCGTACCCGTGTGTGGGCGTCCCTGACGAATCAGCGGTACTAACCACCCAAAACCGGATCGATCATTCCCCTTCGGGGGCGTGGAGGTTCGGGGCTGCGTGGGAACTTCGCTGGTAGTAGTCAAGCAATGGGGTGACGCAGGAAGGTAGCCGTACCAGTCAGTGGTAACACTGGGGTAAGCCTGTAGGGAGAGCGATAGGCAAATCCGTCGCTCATTAATCCTGAGAGGTGATGCATAGCCGATTGAGGCGAATTCGGTGATCCTCTGCTGCCAAGAAAAGCCTCTAGCGAGCACACACACGGCCCGTACCCCAAACCGACACAGGTGGTCAGGTAGAGCATACCAAGGCGTACGAGATAACTATGGTTAAGGAACTCGGCAAAATGCCCCCGTAACTTCGGGAGAAGGGGGGCCGGAATACCGTGAACACCCTTGCGGTGGGAGCGGGATTCGGCCGCAGAAACCAGTGGGTAGCGACTGTTTACTAAAAACACAGGTCCGTGCGAAGTCGCAAGACGATGTATACGGACTGACGCCTGCCCGGTGCTGGAAGGTTAAGAGGACCCGTTAACCGTAAGGTGAAGCGGAGAATTTAAGCCCCAGTAAACGGCGGTGGTAACTATAACCATCCTAAGGTAGCGAAATTCCTTGTCGGGTAAGTTCCGACCTGCACGAATGGCGTAACGACTTCCCAACTGTCTCAACCATAGACTCGGCGAAATTGCACTACGAGTAAAGATGCTCGTTACGCGCGGCAGGACGAAAAGACCCCGGGACCTTCACTACAACTTGGTATTGGTGTTCGGTACGGTTTGTGTAGGATAGGTGGGAGACTGTGAAACCTCAACGCCAGTTGGGGCGGAGTCGTTGTTGAAATACCACTCTGATCGTATTGGACACCTAACGTCGAACCCTTATCGGGTTCACGGACAGTGCCTGGCGGGTAGTTTAACTGGGGCGGTTGCCTCCTAAAATGTAACGGAGGCGCCCAAAGGTTCCCTCAACCTGGACGGCAATCAGGTGTTGAGTGTAAGTGCACAAGGGAGCTTGACTGCGAGACCTACAAGTCAAGCAGGGACGAAAGTCGGGACTAGTGATCCGGCACCCCCGAGTGGAAGGGGTGTCGCTCAACGGATAAAAGGTACCCCGGGGATAACAGGCTGATCTTCCCCAAGAGTCCATATCGACGGGATGGTTTGGCACCTCGATGTCGGCTCGTCGCATCCTGGGGCTGGAGCAGGTCCCAAGGGTTGGGCTGTTCGCCCATTAAAGCGGCACGCGAGCTGGGTTTAGAACGTCGTGAGACAGTTCGGTCTCTATCCGCCGCGCGCGTCAGAAACTTGAGGAAACCTGTCCCTAGTACGAGAGGACCGGGACGGACGAACCTCTGGTATACCAGTTGTCCCACCAGGGGCACCGCTGGATAGCCACGTTCGGACAGGATAACCGCTGAAAGCATCTAAGCGGGAAACCTTCTCCAAGATCAGGTTTCTCACCCTTTTAGAGGGATAAGGCCCCCCGCAGACCACGGGATCGATAGGCCAGACCTGGAAGCTCAGTAATGAGTGCAGGGAACTGGCACTAACCGGCCGAAAACTTACCAACACACAATCGCAACCACTTTTCAGTTCCAGCGACTATTTGTCGCGGGACGCTCTGACGCCACACCCCCCACCGAAACAAATTTAAATAGAGTTACGGCGGCCACAGCGACAGGGAAACGCCCGGTCCCATTCCGAACCCGGAAGCTAAGCCTGTCAGCGCCGATGATACTGCCCATGCGGGTGGAAAAGTAGGACACCGCCGAACATACACAAAAACACCCCCGGCAACGGGGGTGTTTTTGCATTGTTGGTACACGGCATTCCTAGTCGAACAATGTCAATGCCGCATTGTGCGATACGCGTTTCTTTTCCAGTGCCAGCAGGGTTCGCTTTCGGTCGAGCCCACCGCCATAGCCGGTAAGGCTCCCGTTGGCGCCGATGACGCGGTGACAGGGAACGACAATCGCGATGGGGTTGTGGCCGTTGGCCAATCCCACGGCGCGCGCGGAACCCGGAGCGCCGATCTGTTCCGCGATTTCTCCGTAGGATCTGGTTTCGCCGTAAGGAATTGTCTGAAGTGCGTTCCACACGCGCCGCTGAAATTCCGACCCGCGGAGCTCAAACTGGAAATTGAACTCCGTCAGCTCGCCGGCGAAATACGCGTCCAGTTGCTCGGTGGCCTCGTTGAATGCCCCGGGATTCGGCGCCCAACCGGTGCGGCTCGGTTCGTAGGTCTGGTCGACCATGCGAAGCATGGTCAGTACCGAGTCCTGGCCGGCCAGGGTCAGCGGCCCGATCGGGCTGTCGATGGTGCGGTACTCGATCATGCGACCTCCTGTGGTGGCCATTGGTTAACCGGATGCTCGAGGGTGGTCCATAGGTATTGGGCGGCGTAGGAGCGCCAGGGGCGCCATCGGGCGCCACGGCTGACCAGGGCCCGCTCGTCGGTCGGTAAGCCCAGCTGCTTGGCGGCCAGGCGAAGGCCAAGGTCCGTGGCGGGGAAGGCATCCGGGTCGCCAAGGCCGCGCATTGCGATCACCTCCGCGGTCCACGCGCCTACGCCGGGCACGTCCAGCAATTGCCGGCGGGCGGCTTCCCAGTCGCTTCCGCTGTCGAGGACGATACTGCCGTCGGCAAGGCCCGCCACCAATGCGCTCAGGGTCCGTTGCCGGGCCTTGGGGACCGCCAGGTGGATGGGGTCGATCTCCGCAAGCTGTTGCACCGACGGGAAGGTATGGGTCAGCCCGCCGTCCGGGTCTGCGACCGGCCGCCCGTAGGCCGAGGCCAGGCGACCCGCGTGGGTTCTGGCCGCCTTGGTCGACACCTGTTGGCCCAGTACGGCGCGCACGGCGAGTTCGGCCTCGTCGACGGTGCGCGGAATGCGTTGTCCGGGCGCCTTTGTCACCACGGGACGCAGGTGCGGGTCGCCGGACAGCGCGTCGTCCACCGCTTCGGGATCGGCGTCGAGATCCAGCAGCCGCCGGCAGCGGGCGATCGCCGTCGTCAGGTCACGAAAGTCGTCGAGCACCAGCACGCAGCGTACGTGATCGGCGGCAGGCGTGAGGGTGACGACGGCGCTGCCGAACGGGAGGCGCAGGCTCCGCCGGTACGCACCCTCGCGAACCTCCTCGCAGCCGGGCACTGCACCGGCGGCCAGGTGACCGAACACGCCCTCATAGGCGAACGGGGTGCGTACCGGCAAGCGAAGGCAAACCGTGCCAGCCGACGCGGCTCCGGATTTGAGGGCCGCGGACGGGTTCGTCGCGCGGCGGCGCAACTCCGTCGGCGTGCTTTCGAATACCAAGCGCACGGTGTCGTTGAACTGGCGAATGCTGGAAAAGCCTGATGCGAACGCGATGTCCCCGAACGGCAGGTCGGTGGTCTCCGTGAGCAGGCGGGCGGTCTGCGCTCGTTGGGCGCGGGCCAGCGCGAGAGGGCCGGCGCCGACCTCGGCCCGCAACAGCCGCTCCAGCTGGCGGGGGGTGTAGCCGAGGTGGGCCGCCAGGCCGCCGACGCCTTCGCGGTCCACGGTGCCGTCGGCGATGAGCCGCATCGTCCGCGCAACCACGTCGCCACGCACGTTCCATTCGGGTGACCCCGGGGACGCGTCGGGGCGGCACCGCTTACATGCGCGGAAGCCCGCCCGCTGAGCGGCGGCGGCCGTCGGATAGAACCTCACGTTGCGAGCGAACGGCGGCCGCACCGGGCAGCTGGGCCGGCAGTAGATCCGGGTGGTCAGCACCGCCGTGACGAACCAGCCGTCGAACCGGGCGTCCTTGGACTGGACGGCGCGGTAACAGCGTTCGAAGTCGTCGTGCATGCCTCAAGACTTACACCCGCCCACCGACAAAACTGGCGGAAAAACGACATGGTAGTGGGGCGGGCGGGTCAAGCAGGCGCTACGACGCCGGTGGCGCCGGCGCGGCTACGGGCCGGGAGGGGTTCCGACGCACACGCCGCCGGCGCAGGCACCCGCACCGCCGGGCCCGGCGGACGCCCCGGCGCCCGGAACCCCAGCACTTGCCCCACCCGGCCCGGCGCCGGCGCCGGAACCACCCGGTCCAGCGGTCGTGGCACCGCCGGGTCCGGTCTCGGGACCGCCGCCCGGTCCGGCGGGAGTCGTCGCCGCCGGGGCCGTTGTCGTGACGCTGGACGGCGTCGTGACGGTGGTGGTGACCGTCGAAGTCGTCGGGTTCTTGTTGTTGTTGCCCGAGCCGCAGCCCGCGGTCAACGAGCTCAAGGCGATCGCCGCGGCGATCCCCGCGGCGATGCAAACGCGGCGGGCAGCTCCACTACCGGTCATGTCAACACCAATCTCTTCGAGGGGCGATGTCCTTACTCTCCTTACCCACTCGGGTCCGAAACCAATCGCATCAGGTCGATGGGGCGGCGGCCCCTGCGGGCGAAGCGAGCCGGGTAGGGCGTTCGTATCCCCGCAGGGTCACGGTCTCGCCCAAAGACCAACGGCCGCGCTCGTTCTCGCTCGCACGCTTCAGCGCATCGGCAGTCGCAAGCAGTCGCCCCGGATGCGACTTGGCGAGCTCGCATAGGCGGGAGGCCTCGTTGACCGGCTCGCCGATCACGGTGTACTCGAAACGCTCCCTCGCACCGACGTTCCCGGCGACGACCTGCCCCGCCGCCACGCCGATGCCGGCCTCGCACACCGACATTTCATCGTTCAGCCGCTCGGCGATGCTGCGCGCGGCGGCCAGCGCCTCGTCTTCGGGACGGTCGATACGATTGGGAGCCCCGAACACTGCCAGCGTCGCATCGCCCTCGAACTTGTTGACCAGCCCGCAATGTCGGTCCACCTCTTCGACGACGATTGCGAAGAATCGGTTGAGCAACTGAACGACCTCCGCCGCGGGTCGACTGGTCACCAGCTTGGTGGATCCGATGATGTCGATGAATACGACTGCCACATGGCGTTCTTCGCCGCCCAGTTTCGGTCGCTCGCGTTCCGCGGCCAGGGCGACCTCGCGTCCGACGTGTCGGCCGAAGAGGTCGCGAACGCGTTCGCGCTCGCGCAGGCCGTCGACCATCGCGTTGAAACCACGTTGCAGCTCCCCGAGTTCGGTGCCGTCGAAAACGACGAGTTCCCCCTGCAGATCACCCCGCTCCACGCGCCGTAGCGCCGCGCGGACCACGCGCACCGGAGTCGCGGTGATCCAGGCCAGGATCCACATCAAGGCGCTCCCGAAGATCACCGTGGCCATCGACACGATCAGTACGCCGACCGCGAACTGGGTTTCGCTCAGATTCCGCATCCAAATTTGGAAGCTCGCCAGGAAGGCGATGCCGAGGACGGGCAGGCCCGAGCCGACGAACCAGACCATCATGGTCCGGCCTATGAGGCCCGCCGCCAACCGCCGCGGCGGGGGGCCCGCCTCGAGCGCCTGGGCCGCCACCGGGCGCAGCGCGAACTCGGCGAGGAGGTAACTGCCGGTGGCGACCAGGACGCCGCAGATGCTCACGGCGACCAGGAAGCGCGGGATGAACAGCGTGTTGGCCAGCCCGAAGAGGGTCGTCAGCACCACGGTCCCGACGCCCCACAGGATGAGGTCGAAGGCCGCGATCCGCCACGGCGCCAGGAAGGTGTTGCGCTCGTCTTCTTCGGTCGGGGTGCGCTCCTCGATCGCCCAGCGCAGAGCGTCGACGGTTCGGCGGGTGATGACGAAGGTGCCCAGCGCCAGCGCCAGAGCGATGTAAGCCGGTGAAACCACCCAGGTGCTCCACCACGGCGCGTCGTCGAACACGCTCGGTTGCGGAATGGCGACCGTCACGATGACCAACGCGACCGCGATGCCGACCACGTTGGCACCCAAGATCATCACGGTCAGGATGATCTGAATGCGGATGCGGCGACGTCGCTGGCTTTCGGAGACCCGTCCCAGCAGCAGGGAGCCGTACGCCGGGGTCTCCGGTAGCCGGCCGCTCTGACGAGTGACCGTCTCGAGCACCCGGCCGATGCGTTTTGCCAAGCTCTGGTTGGCCGACATGGTGGCGTCAGCCTAATTTGTCGGCCACGCTCTAAGGTGAGTCGGGTGCGTCTAGTGATTGCCCAGTGCACCGTCGATTACGTCGGCCGGCTCACCGCGCATCTTCCCTCGGCCCGCAGGCTGCTGCTGTTCAAGGCCGACGGATCGGTGAGCGTGCATGCCGATGACCGCGCCTACAAGCCGCTGAACTGGATGAGCCCGCCGTGCTGGCTGACCGAGGAGCCGGGTGATCAGGCGCCCGTCTGGGTGGTGCAGAACAAGGCCGGCGAACAGCTGCGCATCACCGTCGAGGACGTCGAGCACGACTCCAGTCACGATCTGGGTGTGGACCCCGGGCTGGTCAAGGACGGCGTCGAAGCCCACCTGCAGGCGTTGCTCGCCGAGCACGTGCAACTGCTGGGCGAGGGTTACACGCTGGTTCGGCGCGAGTACATGACCGCTATCGGGCCCGTCGACCTGCTCTGCCGTGACGAGCAGGGCGGTTCGGTCGCCGTGGAGATCAAGCGGCGCGGCGAGATCGACGGCGTCGAACAGCTGACCCGCTACCTCGAGTTGCTCAATCGCGACAGTGTGCTTGCGCCGGTGAAGGGGGTGTTCGCCGCCCAGCAGATCAAGCCGCAAGCGCGCACACTGGCCACAGATCGCGGGATCCGTTGCATCACACTGGATTACGACAAAATGCGCGGGATGGACAGCGACGAATACCGGCTGTTCTGAGCCTCGCGGCTAGGCTGGCGGTATGGCTCGGCGCCGCACACCGCCACGTCCGCGACGGCGGTCGTCGCCGCCACCGGTGTTACCCCGGGTGGAGGTCGGGCCCGACGGGCACGAGTACGAAGTACGTCCCGTCGCGGCGGCCCGCGCGGTCAAGACCTACCGCTGTCCCGGTTGCGATCACGAAATACGAACCGGCACCGCACATCTGGTGGTGTGGCCGACCGATCCGACCCTCGGGGGAGCCGACGATCGGCGGCATTGGCATACCCCGTGCTGGAGCCACCGCGCTACGCGGGGCCCGACCCGAAAGTGGTCTTGATCAGGCGGCCGGTTCGACCAGCTCGATGAGAACGCCGCCGGCGTCCTTGGGGTGGATGAAGTTGATCCGCGAGTTTGCCGTGCCGCGGCGCGGGGCCTCGTAAACGAGCCGGATGCCCTGCGAGCGCAAGTGCTCGATCACGCTGTCCAGGTCGCTCACCCGAACCGCCATCTGCTGGATGCCGGGCCCGCGCTTGTCGAGGAACTTGGCGATGGTCGAGGAGTCGTCGATCGGGGCCATCAACTGGATCTGTGCGGTGCCGGCCGGGGCCCCGCGCACAGCCAGCATGGCTTCGCGGATTCCCTGGTCGGAGTTGACTTCCTCGTGCACCAGGATCATTCCGAGGTGGTCGCGGTACCAGGCGATTGCCGCGTCCAGGTCGGCGACTGCGATGCCGACGTGATCGATCGCCGTCACCAGCGCGGTGGCCAGGAACTGACGGGCGTCAACTTGATCGGTCGTCATCACATAACGGTAACCTGGCGGCAAAGATTGCGCTTCTGCGGGAGGGCGAACGGCCGTCCAGGGGAGCCTTAGGAGGTTGGTATGACGACGTCGGTAATCGTTGCCGGAGCCCGGACGCCGATCGGCAAGTTGATGGGTTCGCTGAAGGATTTCTCGGCCAGCGATCTGGGTGCCATCGCGATTGCCGGCGCACTGGAGAAGGCCAATGTCCCCGCTTCGGCGGTCGAGTACGTGATCATGGGCCAGGTGTTGACGGCCGGTGCCGGCCAGATGCCCGCGCGCCAGGCGGCCGTAGCGGCCGGCATTGGCTGGGACGTCCCGGCGCTGACCATCAACAAGATGTGCCTGTCCGGCATCGATGCCATCGCGCTTGCTGACCAGCTGATTCGCGCCGGCGAGTTCGACGTGGTGGTGGCCGGTGGTCAGGAGTCCATGACCAAGGCGCCTCATTTGCTGATGGACAGCCGGGCGGGCTACAAGTACGGCGACGTGACGGTCCTGGACCACATGGCCTACGACGGCCTACGCGACGTGTTCACCGACCAACCCATGGGCGCGCTCACCGAGCAGCGCAACGACATGGACAAGTTCACCCGCCAGGAGCAGGACGAGTTCGCTGCGCGGTCGCATCAGAAGGCGGCCGCGGCGTGGAAGGACGGCGCCTTCGCCGACGAGGTCGTGCCGGTCAATATCCCGCAGCGCAAGGGTGATCCGCTGCAGTTCACCGAGGATGAGGGGATTCGCGCCAACACCACCGCGGAGTCCCTGGCCGGCCTCAAACCGGCTTTCCGCCGCGACGGCACCATCACCGCCGGCTCGGCGTCGCAGATCTCCGACGGGGCGGCGGCCGTCGTGGTGATGAACAAGGCCAAGGCCGAGGAGCTGGGCTTGAGCTGGCTGGCCGAAATCGGTGCGCACGGCGTCGTGGCCGGACCGGACTCCTCCCTGCAATCGCAGCCGGCCAACGCGATCAAGAAGGCGCTCGGGCGCGAGGGCATCTCCGTCGACCAGCTCGACGTGGTGGAAATCAACGAGGCGTTCGCGGCGGTCGCGCTGGCCTCGACCCGCGAACTCGGCGTGGATCCCGAGATCGTCAACGTCAACGGGGGTGCGATCGCCGTCGGGCATCCGATCGGGATGTCGGGCGCGCGGATCACGCTGCATGTGGCCCTGGAGCTGGCCCGCCGCGGGTCCGGCTACGGCGTTGCGGCCCTGTGCGGCGCGGGTGGGCAGGGCGACGCGTTGATCCTGCGGGCAAAGTAAGCGGCCTGGGACGGGCGCGCTGACGCGCCCGTCGACGTTTTGCTGATATGACGGGCGCCGGAACTTTTGTGATCTTCGTCATATGTTTGCCCGGGCGGGCGGCTTCGGGGCCGGTTCCGCGCCCGGCACGGCGGATCCGAGCGCCCCGCCACCGGGTGGATAGGTCTCCGGCGCGCATGCCAAACTTGACGACGTGACGCGTCCGCGACCCTCGATCGGCCCCGCGATGGCTGGTGCTGTCGACTTGTCCGGCCTCAAGCAGCGGGCCCAGCAGCCGCCGCCGGGAGCTGGCGCCACGTCGGCCGCCGAGGGCGCTCCCGGCGTCACTGCGATCACCGAGGCCAATTTCGAGGCCGAAGTTCTGCTCCGGTCCGAGGAAGTGCCCATTGTGGTGGTGTTGTGGTCACCGCGCAGCGACGCGTGTGTCCAGCTCGTCGACATCCTGTCCGGCCTGGCCGCCGAGGACAACGGCAAGTGGTCGCTGGGGACCGTCAACGTCGACGTGGCACCCAGGGTGGCCCAGATATTCGGCGTCGATGCGGTGCCGACCGTCGTCGCTCTGGCCGCCGGGCAGCCGATTTCGAGTTTCCAGGGCATGCAGCCGCCCGAACAACTGCGGGGCTGGTTGGATCAGATTCTTTCGGCGACGGCCGGGAAACTCAGGGGCCCAGGCAATTCCGCGGGTGCCGACGAGGTCGACCCCGAGCTGGCGGCGGCCCGCGAACAGCTGGAGGCCGGCAACTTCGAGGCCGCCAGAGGGTCGTATCAGGCGATACTGGACGCCAATCCGGGCAGTGCCGAGGCAAAGGGCGCGATCCGGCAGATCGACTTTCTCATGCGCGCAACCGCCCATTCACCGGACGCAATCGCCGCCGCCGACGCGGCGCCGGGCGACATCGATGCGGCGTTCGCGGCCGCCGACGTCCAAATCCTCAATCAGGACGTGAGTGCGGCGTTTGAGCGCCTAACCGCTTTGGTGCGCAGCACATCCGGGGACGAGCGCACCCGCGTACGCACCCGGTTGATCGAGCTTTTCGAACTCTTCGATCCCGCCGATCCCGAGGTCGTCGCCGGACGGCGGAACCTGGCCAACGCGCTCTACTGAGGTTCGCGGGCCGCGTCGAGTTCTTGCGACCAATTGGGCCGAATTTCAACAACAAGTCGACGTTCGCGGTGAGAGCGTGGACGTTCGTGGCGAGGGCTGCTCGGGCTCCAGCCACAGCGCTGAGTTGGGCGGCAGCACCAGCACCGCCGAGGCCGGTCGGCCATGCCACGGTTCCTCGGTGGCCTCGACGCCGCCCATGTTGCCGATACCGGAGCCGTTGTAGTCGGTGGCATCGGTGTTGAGCACCTCACGCCAACGCCCGGCCGACGGCAGGCCCAGCCGGTAGCCGCTGTGCTCATTGCCGGCGAAGTTGAACACGCAGGCCATGACGGAGCCGTCGCTGCCGTAACGCAGGAAGCTCAACACGTTGTTGGCCGAGTCGTTGGCGTCGATCCAGGAGTAGCCGTCGGGGATGGTGTCCTGACTCCACAGCGCAGGGTGGCTGCGGTAGATGGCGTTGATGTCGCGCACCAGCCGCAGGACGCCGTTCGAGAAGCCCTGCTCGTCGAGCTGCCACCAGTCCAGGCCGCGTTCCTCGGACCACTCGGCACGCTGGCCGAATTCCTGCCCCATGAACAGCAATTGCTTGCCGGGATGCGCCCACTGATAGGCCAGCAGGCTGCGCAGCCCGGAGGCCTTGACGTGGTTGTTGCCCGGCATCCGCCCCCACAGCGTGCCCTTGCCGTGCACCACCTCGTCGTGGCTGATCGGCAGGACGTAGTTCTCGCTGAATGCGTACAGCATCGAGAACGTCATCTCGCCATGGTGGTAGCTGCGGTAGATCGGGTCACGGCTGATGTAGTCGAGCGTGTCGTGCATCCAGCCCATGTTCCACTTCATCGAAAAGCCCAGGCCACCAAGGTTTGTCGGGCGGGTCACGCCTGGCCACGACGTCGACTCCTCGGCGATCGTGACGATGCCGGGGGCGGCCTTGTGCGCCGTCGCGTTCATCTCCTGCAGGAACTGCACGGCCTCCAGGTTCTCCCGGCCGCCGTAGATGTTCGGCGTCCAGCCGCCCTCGGGGCGCGAGTAGTCCAGGTACAGCATGGAAGCAACCGCGTCCACCCGCAGCCCGTCGACGTGGTACTCCTCTAGCCAATACAGCGCGTTGGCCACCAGGAAGTTGCGCACCTCGTTGCGGCCGAAGTCGAACACGTAAGTGCCCCAGTCGAGTTGCTCGCCGCGCTTGGGGTCGGAGTGCTCGTAGAGCGCGGTGCCGTCGAACCGTCCCAGCGCCCAGGCGTCCTTCGGAAAGTGCGCGGGCACCCAGTC